>JBPCLH010000097.1:0-102052 GCA_051003475.1 Bryobacteraceae bacterium | reverse complement strand
GAAAATTACACAGCGCATTATGATCTCGGGGTGCTCGCAGCCATGGAGGAGAACTGGACGGAGGCTCAGCAGCAAGTGCTTTCCGCACTTCGAACTGATTCCGACTCGGCCGAGGCTCATAATATGTTGGGCAGCATTCATCTGCGTCGCGGCGAACTCGAACATGCGCGTGCAGAACTCAAGGATGCAATCCATTGCCAACCCCAGTTCGTATCGGCGCATTTCAATATGGCTCTGGTTCTTCAAAAAGAAGGGAAGAAGGACGAGGCGGCGAAGGAGCTCAAAATAGCCCTGAAGATTGATCCACAGTTTACAGCCGCACGAAGAGAACTGGATAGTCTCGACAACTCCGCACGCTGAGTGCAGGAGAGATGCGGGCCGTGAATTCTGGCATCCAGGACCGCGATGTACTGTTCATGCGAAATGGTCGTCGAATTTCTTGGGCAAGGCTCACAAAACTATTTCTGCTATTGGCGAACGCCGGGTATTCGTGGTTCTCAGTCAACTATCACAACCTTGCCGATATCAGAGCCGTGGACAGGTTCATAGAATGTCCCGGTCGCCTTCCCATTGAACACACGCCTTTACTAATCGCGGAAGATACAGGTGTTGCGCTCGCTCTCGAGGTTGTGAACCGCGGCGGCTTCAGGGACGTGATCGGCTTTGGTGCGGCGAAGAATGTGGCGGTTATGCAAGACCCTCATGTGCCCGTCACGTTGTTCCATGGCGCTGCAGATAAGGATGTGAATCCGGAGCCGTTAGAAAGAGCTTGTCGCGCCTGGACGAAGTGCCGCTTCGAGTTAATACCTGATGGCATTCACAATGTTGAGAATTGGCATCCGGCCGAATGGGAGTGGAAAGAGGAATTCACGGCCATTCTCCGAAATGGGGGCCAGGTTTTTGGAACGACATCGTTTACGCACGCCCTAGTGGCCTGCCGCTTCCGATGGACGCCAATTTGCCGGAAGGACAAGGACCGTTCCCTGCCGTCATCGTCGTCCATGGGGGAGGCTGGGCGGCCGGCGACAAGCTGACCTATGTCTCTCCTGTCTTAACGCTGTTGTCCGAGGCACATTTCACTTGGTTCTCGATCGATTACCGCCTGACACCTCACGTCCGGAACGAAGAGCAGCTGGAGGATTTGCGGAACGCAATCCGATATGTTCGGGCGCACGCCGGAAGGTTCAACATCGACCCGAATGCAACGTCATCCTAGGAGAGTCGGCGAGTGGCCAATGGTGACGGAGGTTGCTTCTGAGCCTTGCTCTGGCTGTGAACTGCAAGCCGTTGTTTCGTTCTATGGCGTGTATGACTTCGTCCCTTGGGCCTCAGATCCCGAGTCGAAGCCCATGCTCGACCGAGCTTTCGGAAGTTAGGATCTTGAGAAGTTCGCCGCTATTCTCCTATTTCCCACGCTCATTCGGGCATGCCGCCGGTGCTTCTGCTGCAAGGAACCGCCGACGAACTTTACCAAGGAACTCTTGCTTATGAACAACGACTCAAACAGCAAGGTGTCCCGCATGAACTCATTCTGCTTGATAATGCGCCGCATGGCATGGAGAATTGGGTCGGACATCCCGAGTGGGAGTTCTACCGGGCAAAGTTGGTGAAATGGCTGAATACGGTTCTGCGAACTAGTTCTTCGCTGTAGGTTCCAAGCGACCGGATTCGGGCCAATTGGCTCCGGAAACGTTCGATGGATCTGGAATGGAAAAGACGGGCTATTGTTCGCCTTACGACTTCCGGACTATCACCAGCGCTTCTTCCCTTTTGTGCTGTTTTTGCGGTTCGGCCAGGACTGCTCTCCCCGTACCGCAAACCCTAGCCAGCGCGGCGATGGTACGGTACCAGATTTGTTCCGCAACAAGAGGACTGCTCTGTGCGAGCCGGGCTTCAGATTCGCCTAAACCAGGCGCTGCAGCATCCATCGCGATTCGAAAGCAGTTACACACCTCGAACTCAGCGTCGTTTTCGCTGACGAGCGAAAACCCTGAGTCGGGACAATAGTGAGTGCGATAGTTGTCCAAATACGTCATAGCGCCTCCTGTGCCAAACATGCCCGCCGAATCCGACCCGTTTACATCAGCGTGGCATCGGCTGCAAGAAAATCTCCCAGAATCCTCTCGGGATATCCATAATACCTCCAGCCGCCTCAGGTAATCGGCCAGACGGCTGCCTAAAGCCGGCTGGAGTAATGGTGGGCAGAGCCCAAAATGCGTGCCACGAGTTCCATAAGTCTTATCGGTTCTGTAAAGAGATCCCTTTAGGGAATGTACAGCGCTCCAAACAGCCCGCTATGTTTCGCCATTTACCGGTCGGGTTCTGAAATGTTTCGGTCGAATGGTGAACTACTTCACAGGCATTTACGCAGGACACGAAAGTTGCGCTATGAATGTAGCTGATCAGCACTCGCTAGGGTTCCAGGTTTTTCCTCGGGCTGTTTTAGCAGTTCGGCTGTATCCGGAGTTTACGAATAAGCTGCGCGCATCTCTCGAAGACCCTGGGGAAGCCGGATCTCCCGCCGAATCGGGCGGGCTACTGTTCGGAACGACGCAAGAGGATGTGACCACCGTCCGGGCATTCAGACCATTCACAATTTGGAATCAGCGCCAAAACAACTCGCCTGGAGATGAGCATGTTGGCAAGACTGCTGCGGAGTTATCCGGAGCGTTCGGTACGGGCCCGGATCTGACGGGTTCTGAGTTGGTGGGATGGTGTTATGCGTGTGAGCCCGGAAGTAACAGTACAGGACTCCTGGAGCGTGATATACAGTTTCATAATCGGCATTTTCCGCGCCCTACGGACCTGATTCTCATTCTGAATCGAGGGCAGGAGCAAGGCGTCTCGATAGAGCTGTTCGCGTTAAGTTCGAGCGCCCCGGTGTCACCGCAAGAGTTCCGTTGGTGTTCTTTTTACTTGGCCGCGGACACCCCGCTAAACCGGCCAATCGACATCAAACTGGAGAAGAGATACCGGCGTGATTATTTGCCCGAAGCTAAAATCGCCACCCCGGGAATTCCAGAAGGCCCGGCGAACCCCCGCGTTCTAGTTCCGGGAGCGCCGTCGCCCAGAACAAACAGACTGCTATCGGTGGCATCCGCAGCGCTGTCTGTGCTTGCCATTGCGATGACTTTTGCGTGGGCTCATACGCGCGCCCAATATTCGGCTCTTAAACGAGATTCCCGATCAGTTCGCGGCCAAGTAGCTCTAAGTTCAGATTTGCGCATGCAAGCGGAGAACAGCGGAGACGGAGTTCTCCTGAGCTGGAATCGGAAGGCTGCCGCTGTGCGATCCGCGAAGCAGGGTATTCTGCACATCCAAGACGGGTCTGAAGAGCGCACCATCTATTTGGATCCAAGCGATATCGCAAGCAGTTCCATTGTGTATATGCCCGATTCAAAAGATGCGCGGTTCCGCCTAGAGCTTCTCGGCGAGCGCGGCTCGGCAATGTCAAATACCGTACGAGCGCCTGACGGATTGAAATCCGCTGTCGAGCCTGATACCCGCGACGATTCTCGAGAGGTTACGCTGCCACTTGATAAGCCCGCTCCAACCATGAACCCTGAAGGGGTACCGGCTTATGTCCCAGCTCGGGCATTAAAAGAAGTGTTGCTGGATAGCAAGTCTTTCATCTCGTGGAACGTTCGTGAGGAAACAAAAGTTGACGTTCAGCTCCGGATCGACGAAAAGGGTCACGTAGTCGAGGCGCATATTAAAAATGGGGCCCAGAAGAATGGGTTTCTTCGGAACGCCGCACTAGAGGCGGCGAAACAATGGATTTTTGAACCGGCGAAGAGCGATGGGAAGAATATCGCGAGCGATCACACGATTGAATTCCGATTTCATCCGTGAGAGTGGTTCGTTTTCAAAAACGAACCCAATTGAGTTCGTTTGGTTCGTATGGAAACCACCGCCTTGCCCCTACCAACAATGTCGCACAGGCTCAAGACTGACGATCTCATCGAATCGAGCTGACAGTTCGAACTTTAAGCGGAATAGATAAACTAGCCGTAATGAAACAACTCTGCCTCTTGCTTGCCGGCGCGGTAATGGCTCTGCCAGCTTTTGCCCAAACTAACGGGCCTCAATCGTTTGCCGGCCGATGGGACCTTACGATCAAAACTCCGACCGATACATATCCATCCTGGATGGAGATTCTCCAGGCAAACGGCAGTCCCGAAGTAAGGATTGTCGGACGTGTGGCAAGCGTACATCCCGCGACCGCGGTCAAGCTAAGCGGATCGCAGTTGTCTTTGACCTCATCTGAGTATTTTGGCAAGGAAATCACCGTCACGTGGGAAATGAGTATCACGAATGGCAAGCTCAGCGGAACTCAGAAACGGCAAGACGGAGTGGTGGGCCAGATTACAGGCGTACGCGCATCGGCACTGCATCGCGAGCCATACCAAAACTGGGGTGCTCCCGAGGCGCTGTTCAACGGAAAAGATCTGAGCGGATGGCAGCCGGATAAGCCGTCTGACAATCACTGGAAGGCACAGAATGGAGAGCTCGTGAACGAGGCCGCGGGCGCGAACATCCGAACCACACGGAAGTTTAACGACTTCAAACTTCATATCGAATACAACTGCCCACAAGATGGCAACAGCGGGGTATACCTGCGGGGGCGCTATGAAGTTCAGGTCGAGCATGAGCCTCCGGACAAGAACGACAAATTCCACCAAATGGGATCCATCTACGGGTTCGTTCCCCCCGCCGTGAATGTTCCTCCCAAGCCCGGGCAATGGGAGAGCTACGATATCACGCTGATCGGACGAACGGTGACAGTCGTCCGCGATGGCGTCACCACCATCGACCACCAGGAGATCCCAGGCATCACGGGTGGCGCCCTCGACAGCCATGAGGGCGAGCCCGGGCCCTTATATATTCAGGGTGACCACACCGGCGGAATGAAATACCGGAACATCACTATTTCCCTGCCGGGGCGGTAATGACCTCGGTTGTCCGGGTAGTGCTTGTTTGGCCGCTTGTTCGTGCGGCTGCCGCAGATGGCGACATCGGGCGGGCAGTCTGCGCCGGGTGCCACAAACAGATCGCCGAAACGCAAATTCAGACAGCTATGGCCCGCACGTGGCAGGGACCAGAGTCAAAGCAGCTTCCAGCTAATTACTCGGAAGCTCATGCCGAGGGACCTGATCCTCCGATCGATTACCAGATCAAAAGAACGGCGCAGAACTTTACTTTCCAAGTCCACATGCCCGAGCGGCAGCCCGCTAGGTTTCCTATCGAGATAATAATGGGCGCCGAGCGCCATGGACTCAGTTTTCTGTCGCGTGTGCCGGATGTTGAGGGCATCGCGCTGTCGCGTGCACCACTAGTTGAGACACGCTATCTGCACTATGCTCCGCAGAATCGCTTGGCACTTTCGCCCGGCTTCCCTCCGGAGAAGCCGACGACCTATGAAACAGGTCTCGGGCGTGTACTGAGCCCACAGTTTGAGAAAAAATGCCTTGCCTGCCATGGCGAGCCGCGCACTCATGGCACGCACGTGGACGGTGGTGTGACTTGTGAAAGCTGCCATGGGCCGGGGCAATCGCATTTGCTTGCTATGGCGAAGAAATCGGCGGACAAAGGCTTATTGAATCCGGCCAAACTGGCCATTCCCGATCAGATGCGGCCTTGTTCACAATGTCACGCGGGATTCAGCACGGTCGTGGACCCGATGCCGGACGACTTGCTCATCTCGGATCAAGTCACCGCTTTGAGCAATAGCGAGTGTTGGCGTCAAAGCGCGGGTCAAATCACTTGCACAAATTGCCACAATCCTCACCAGGACGCACCTCGCGAAGTCTTGGTCGCAAGATCCGAGAAGACATGTCTCGCGTGCCACAGCGCGAACGTGACTGAACATGCCGCTCTGTGCCCCATAAATCGGGATGCTGGCTGCGTGGGATGTCATATGCCGGATGAGACCAGCAGTCCGCCGTTCATCATAAGCGATCACTGGATACGCGTTTCTCAGAAGCATTTGGTCCCTGTGACCCAGCATCAGGAAGCATGGCGCAGCACTGTTCCACCGAAGCATCTTTTCCTTCGAATGATCGTGATTGACGATCGCACAAAAGCGGAATCGATACGGCAACAGCTTCTTTCGGGTGCATCTTTCTTCGAACTGGCACGGACCAATTCTACTGATCCGAGTACTTCAGTGAACGGAGGCTTCCTCGGAGATCTTGATACGAGCCAGCTCGATCCGGCATGGTCGAAGGCAGTTTTGGCTCTCCAGCCCGGTGAGACATCGGGAATTATCGATGTTCGAGGCAAGTACGTCATCTTACAAAGGATGCCTCGTAACTTCCGCGAGGAAGCGGAGGCGCGGTTCAAGAAAGCGATGGATCTTCGGAAGGATGGCAAGCGCGAGGAGTCGGCTCACGAGTTGCTCGAAGCGCTCAAGATTTACCCCAGGCTTTTGCGTGCATTGACGTATTTAGGTGTGACTTATGGCGAGGCAGGAAATCCGCAAACCGGTGCCTCCATTTTGACAATCACGACCCGGCTTTATCCTCAGGACGCAGGCGCGCACTTCAACCTTGGCATCGCGTATGGCGCATTGGGAAGGCGAGAGGAGATAGACGAGTACAAACGGGCACTTGAAATTAACCCCGATCTCGTTTTGGTGTACCTCAATTTGGGCGCGGCCCTCTATGCGAAGGGAGAGTACGACAATGCCATTCAGGTGTACCGCGAAGGAATCAACGTGAATCCGCTGGTCGCATCTCTGCATTACAGCCTGAGCATCGCGCTGGAGCATCAAAACAACACGCAACAAGCAAAGGACGAAATGACGCTCGCGCTTAAGATCGATCCAAATGTGGGGAAGCATTGAGAATTTTATAATGGCTGTGATTGAGGGCTGTTTGCATTTGCATATTGGCGTCGTTGGGATCGGCGTTACTGAAGGCCGATACGCTGGCGGAGTTGGCTACCCGGGCTGAACAACTCATTCGGAGTGGAGACACGCAAGGTGCTCTGGCCGCGCTCTCCAAGGCTGCAGTAACGGGACCTGCTTCGGCAGAATCAGAGGACAAGATCGGGTTTCTGCTCGCTGTTCTCGGCCGGCAAAGTGATGCCATCGAGCATTTCCAGAAATCAATTTCGCTCGATTCTCGTTTCGCCGCCGCACATTATCATCTTGGTGTAGCTCTCTGGCTCGCGAAGGAACCTGATCGCGCAATGCCGGAGCTCCAGGAAGCTGCGAAACTTTCTCCGACGGTGTTTGATTATCGTTATCGGCTGGGATCCGGCTACCTCGATAATCATGACTACGCCCAAGCTGTAGTTGAATTGAAGCAGGCCGTTACGCTTGACGCTTCGAGACCCGCAGCTTGGCAGACCCTCGGGCACGCTCTGCAAAACGGCGGCGATCTGGCCGGAGCGGTCGACGCTTATCAGCATGCGTCCAAACTCGATCCGAGTAACGATAACATCCGCAACGAATACGCCTTCGCGCTTATCGAGACAAGACAGCCAGACCGCGGCATCGAGGAGTGCAAAAAGGTCTTGTCTCATGACCCGTCAAACACCTCGGCGCTGATGAACATAGGCTACGCGAACCTGAAAAAAGGCGAGTTCGCATCGGCCGAGAGAGCCTTTCGAGAGCTGTTGGCCCGGGACCCGAAATCGATACCCGCTCATTACGATCTCGGAATCGCTTTGAAGATGAAGGACCAGCTCGAAGCCGCTCAAAACGAGTTCAAAGAGGTTATTCGGCTCGACCCATCCATGGCCGAAGCGCACTATACTCTCGGCATAACGAACTGGCAGTTGGGAGATTTTGCGGCGACCGTGGAGCAGATGCGGGCGGCCATCGCAATTCGACCGGATTACGCCGAAGCCCATTACATGCTGGGCATTGCGCTCAAGCAGAGCGGCAATCTCGATGCTGCTATCCCGGAGCTCAGGGAGGCGATCCGGCTGGATCCGGGCACGCCAGGACCTTTTAATACGCTGGGCCAAATTCTTCGAATTAAGGGTGACAAGCAGGGCAGTGAAGAAGCGTTTGCGACGGGAGCTCGTCTGAAGCGCGAAAGGGAATCGCAGCTTTCGAACACGCTCGAGCAGGGCATGCGAGGTGGAACGGTGCCAAAGCCCATTACAACTGCGCCACGTTAAACTCGAAAAAGCAGGCGATCTCCCCTTCGCGCTAGTATGCCTTCCCGCAGGTCTTTCGTTAAGTCATTGTGTGCAACGGTACCTGTATTCTCGCTGGATCAATTGCTTGCGGGAGTACCTCTTGGTGTTCAGTTTATAAATGTCGCTAAAGAAGCAGGATTGCACGCTAAAACAATTTTTGGGGCCGAGCGGAGTAACAAGTATCTGCTCGAAACCACCGGTTGCGGCGTCGCCTTTTTTGATTATGACAACGATGGATGGCTCGATATCTTTTTTGTAAATGGAACGCGTTTCGATGCAACGTATCCCAAGGGCTCCGAGCCGATTAGCCGACTCTACAAGAATAATCGGGACGGCACGTTTACCGATATCACCATGAAAGCTGGGCTCGCGCACACCGGATGGGGTCAAGGCGTGTGTGTGGGCGATTATGACAACGATGGTCATGATGACCTGTTCGTGACGTACTGGGGAGATTGCGCGCTTTACCACAACAACGGAGACGGCACGTTCACAGACGTCGCGCAAAAGACCGGTGTAACGACGCGAACCACGTCGGGCCTCAAGCGCTGGAATACTGGGTGCGCTTTTCTTGACTACGATCGGGACGGGCACCTGGATCTGTATATCGCCAATTACATCGACTTTGATCCGAAAACAGCTCCACTGCCCGAAAGTGGGCCTTGTCTGTACGAAGGACTCGTGGTGGCCTGCGGGCCGCCTGGGCTGCAAGGTGGCAAGGACATTCTTTTCCATAACAATGGAGACGGCACCTTCGCCGATGTGTCCGAGAAGGCCGGGATCTGGAAAAAGCAGGGGACCTACGGATTGGGCGTGCTGGTGGGCGACTTCGACAATGATGGCTGGCCGGACGTTTACGTTGCTGATGACTCGAGTCCCTCGGCTTTGTTCAAGAATAATCACGACAGCACGTTTACCGACATCGGCCTGGAATCCGGTGTCGCGTTCGGGCCGGATGGCAAAACGCAAGCAGGAATGGGCGTCGCAGCAGCTGATATCTATGGCGATGGGAAGCTCTCGATTTTCAAAACAAACTTCGCGGGCGACACTTCCACTCTGTATCGGAATCTGGGGAACGGCAATTTCGAGGACATGACTTTCCAGGCAGGCCTTGGCCGGAATACGCGCTTTCTCGGCTGGGGCGCATGCTTTCTCGATTTCGATAACGACGGCAAACCGGACATTTTCACGTGCAACGGACACGTCTATCCCGAAGTGAGGGAAAAAGAGAGCGAATCCGGCTACCGTGAACGCAAGGTTCTGTATCACAACATCGGCAACGGCAAGTTTGAAGATGTTTCGCTCGATGCAGGACCGGGAATCCTAGAGACAGTTGCCGGCCGCGGATGTGCAATCGGTGACTTTGATAATGATGGCGACCTGGATATCGTCGTTAACTGCGTGAACGACGTGCCGCAGCTACTCCGTTGCGACAGCACGCTCAAGAATAACTGGATCAACGTGAAAACTGTCGGCACGAAGTCGAACAGGTCCGGAATCGGCGCGCGGATTTATTGCAAACCCGAAGGTGAGCGCCAGCAGATCGACGAAGTCCGCAGCGGCGGCAGTTACATTTCACAGAGCGATTTGCGCGTTCACTTTGGCCTGAACAAAGCAGCGAAAGCTGATTTAGAGGTGCATTGGCCGAGCGGGCAGGTTGATAAGATCTCGGGCGTCCAGGTAAACCGCGTCGTTACCGTCGTTGAAGGAAAAGGTCTCGCGCAAAAATAAAAACCGGCAGAGCTTCCGCCCTGCCGGTCCTGTAGTTTGCTGTTCTTCGATTCGATTTACCAGCTAAACACGCCGGAATACTGCAGCCGCCGCATGGTAGCACCGTTGCCGTTGAAAGCGATGTTGGTTATCTGACCTGCGTTCGCGCTCTGCACGTCATTAGCCGGATTATCCAGATTCGTGTGATTCAAGGCGTTGGTGGCGTCCATACGAAGCGTGAACTTGATACGTTCAGTGATGCTGAACTGCTTCATGATCGATGCGTCCACGTTCACAAACAGCGGACCGAACAATGTATTGATCGGATAGTTGCCGAAGGTGCTGGGAGCAGGTGCCAGGAATGGCCCGGTTAAATTGGGATCGGAGGCGATCCAGTGATCCCTATTCTTGTTCGCAGCATACGGGCCCCCCGTACCGATGTCGGGGATGCTGTTCGGACCGGTATACGGCTTGCCCGAATAGCTGTCGAGCGTCGGGTAAAAGGGGCGTCCGCTGTAGTAGGTGAAGATCCCGCTTAGGTTCCACCCACCCACAACGGCATCAAGGAATCGATTTGTGGTTGCTCCGTACTTCCGCCCTCTGCCGAACGGGATATCGTAATTGCCTGCAAACACCCATTGCTGCCGCGGAAACTCGCCGTTGTAGACGTAACCGAGTTTGCGATCGTATAGGAACGTGTAGTTGCCATCCGGCCCATAACCGTCGCCCCGCGCGAGTTGGTACGTGTAGTTTCCCTGCAGTGTGAAACCGGATGATCCTCTAGCGGTCACAGTGCCCTGGAACGAATCGTAGCGGGCGTTGCTGCAGTTGCAGTAGTTGTCGATCGAAGTCGTGTTGCCATAGTTATAACGCGGGCCATAAAGACCATCGAAAGGCCGGAGCGTATTTTGGTCGCCAGTGAAGCCCGGAAGAAAGAAGACCCTGTTGTTGTCAAAGCTATTCGTCAATCCTCCGCCGGTGTGCCGGCTCGAGTTCCCGACGTACCCGCCGGTAACGGCGATCTTATTGGTCAATTGCCGTTGCACGGTGAAATTGTAGGCATAGACCACGGGCATGGTGAAGATGCCGGGCCGAGTCTTGCAATCAACTCCGGAAGGACAAGGCAAAGTACCTTGGGGACTAACGTTAAAAGTGGGCGCGGGCGGCGGTCCGCCTGCCAGAGTGAATACATCGCAAAAATTGTTGCCGCATGTTGTTGTTTGATCTATTGACTGGTTCGCAAGAACAGGCGGATTCTGCGTCACGTTATGGCCGAAGGTGGAACCGAACGTTCCGAGGCTATAGGACCAGCCGTAGCCGGTACGAACGACCGTTTTCGGCGTGATTTGGTAGGCAATGCCAACGCGCGGAGCAAAGTTGTGCCAGTTCATCCGCTGATAGCCGTGGCTGCCGTTCAAGCCGTAGCCAAACACGTCCAACAAACCCGTGTTGAGGTCATATTCGGCGCCGTTCTTCGGTCCATTGACCGTCTCCGGGAACACCATTTCCCAGCGCACACCGTAGGTAACGGTTAGCTTCGAATTGGGCCGCCACTCGTCCTGGCCGTAGAAAAAATTACGCTTCTGGTGCTCCTGCGCATTGGTACTGCTGCTGATGTATCGCCCGAAGTTTGTCACATCCCCTAGCAAAAAAGTTGCTAGGCCTATTCCTTGGCTGTAAGAACCTGTACCATCGCCTAATGCAGTCATGCTGTCGTTAAAGTGCAGCTCGCCGGATCGATGGGTATCGCTGGGCACCCTGAGGTTTAGGGCATAGCGAATATCAGCGCCAAACTTAAAACTATGGTTGCCATGTACTTTGCTGACGTTGTCCACAAACTGATATTGACGCTCATTTTCTTCCAGAGGGCAGTTGCACTGGTTGATACTGAGAGCGTAGCCGAGTTGCATGGTGCCGCCGGCAGGGTTCTCCAAATAGAAGGCCGGCAGACCCGACGTGAAATTGTTATCTCTGTTGAGATTGGGGATACCTGCTTGTGTAGCGGGGCTGGTTCCAAAGCCGTTGGGAACGTCGGTAATGTGATAGTGCAAGAAGCCGAAACGGAATTCATTGATTAACGTTGCGCTGGCAGTATGCGTCCAGCCGGCTGAAACGCTCTGGTTTAATGTGCTCGAGCTGCCGGCATAGTTGAATCCGCCGAACGCAGGACCGCCGGCTAGAAGACCGAACGCTCCGGGCGCACCGATGCTAAACCCGGCATAGCTATACCGCCCGAAGAACGTGTTCTTCTCGTTCCCGTAGTAATCCCAACGAGTGTTCCATTGATTTCCGTCAATCGCCTCTGATGCGCTGGCGGTGTAATTGTTAAAAGGAGCCGCAACACCGTTCACGACGGTCCCAACGGTATTCGGCAAGGGGAAGTAATTCAGAATCGCCAGGGCCTGCGGGCTTAACATACCGGCAGGAATCACGTTGTTCGCGAAGGGCGTTCGCCCGGTCCCATTCGTCGGATTGCCGGTGCTGGGGTTATAGATCTGGTACGTGCAGGTATTGGTGCCGCCAGGGCCGCCGGTCAGGCACCCCGGATAGCCGGGGGAGGCCTGCAGCCAATCGGTCAAGACGCCAGTCCGGTCGGCTGCGGTTGGAACGCCGGTAATGATAGAACCACCCTTTCGGTTGCGAGTCAATTGGGCATCCCCGAAGAAAAACAGCTTGTCCTTGATGATTCGCCCGCCAATGGACCCCCCAAATTGATTTTGGTGAGTGGTTGGCGTATAAGCGCTTGAGCTTGGGCCCCCAAGCGGCGTATTCTCGGTGAACGGATTACGGCCGAAGTCCTGGAATCCGGGAGTGTTCAGGTAGAGATATTCGAACGCGTCGCCATGGAAAGAGTTCGTGCCCGATTTCGTGGAATACGTAAGCAGCCCGGCGCTAAACGTATCGAACTCCGCATCGTAGTCCTGATTGGCCTGCTTGACCTCATTCACAGAATCGAAAGTCGGATTGATAACAATGATTCCGAGGATGGGGTCCTGATTCACCGTGCCATCCAAGTAGTACCCGGTAGCATAAAAGGGCTGGCCGTTGACCTCTATCTGAACGCTACCCTGCGGATTCTCATCCGCTGCGTGAGCCCAACCCAGCTTGATTGTTCCTGGATCCAAAAGCTCGAACGCCTGGAGATTGCGCCCGATGCTGGGCAACTCGGAAATTTCCTTCGCGGAAAATGTTTGGGCTACATCGGCCCGGTCCGTTTGCAGAAGCGGGGCTGCGGCCGTCACCTCCACCTCTTGGCTCACGTTGCCGACCTGCAGCGCCGCGCTAAACTGCGTTGCCTGGTCAACCTGAACCGTCAGTTCGTTCGAGACGACTTTCTGGAATCCAGGGGCCTCGATCGTCGCCTTGTAGTTATCAGGAATAAGCTGGCCTTTCGAATATGCGCCAGACTCATTCGTCGTGACCACCGACGAGGTGCCCTTCGTAACGTCAGTAATCGTTACTTTGGCATTGTTCACGGCCGAGCCACTCGGATCAGTGACCGTTCCAATAATGCTGCCGAAGACCTGTTGTGCGCTCGCACTGCCACCTGAGCACAGCAGTAAGGCACATGCTATGAACAGGTAATAAAAGAACCCCTTGCGTAAGCTAACCATAACTTCTCCTTGGAAGCGAATCACACCGAGCCCGGACTACCCGTCACGAGCTACCAACTCACACCTTGGCACAGTGTAAACGAACAACGCATGAAAGTTAAAGGGAAATGTTAGAAATTTAACTGACAGTAAGATAACTTACATTCGGAGCAGGAGTCTGCTTCCGTGTGAGGGTTCAAAGGTGACGCTTCCCGGCTCCGCCGTGTTGCAAGATGGAAGTTAGCTTATGATCGGGCACCTATTGTTTCTGTTGGCGTTACAGACCGGAATTTTTTCTGCGCATGGAGAGAAGGCGCAGGTGCTGCTGTTCATTCGCTCGGACTGCCCCATTTCGAACCGGTACGCGCCAGAACTGCAAACGCTGTATAAGAGGTATTCCCCGTTAGGCATTGAGTTCTTGTTAGTCTATCCCGAGTCTGGTCTAACCGAGGCCGCAATGAAACAGCACGGCCATGAATATGGTTATTCGATTCCAGCCGTTCTCGACCCGGATCACCGCTACGTGTCCCGGGCTAGAGCGCGTGTTACACCCGAAGCGGCCGTTTTCGTCAAGAGCCGATTGGTCTATCTAGGCCGCATTGACGATTCGTATGCCGATATTGGGAAGGCAAAAGGGCAGCCCGAACAGCACGATCTGGATGAGGAGTTATCGGCCATCTCGGCCGGAAAGGTTCCCGCGTTTCACCAAACCACAAGTGTCGGTTGCGTGATTGAAAGTTTGCGATGAGATGGTTTTGGCTTTCCTTGTTCGCCTCGCCGCTGCTCGCCCAACCGGTAACGTTCGATAAAGACATCGCTCCTATCACATTTGAATCCTGCGCACCGTGCCATCATGCGGGAGGAAGCGCGCCATTTCCGCTGTTCACGTATAAGGACCTGCGCAAGCACGCGGCTCAAGTAGTGGCCGTGACTCAGCGCCGATACATGCCGCCGTGGCCGCCGGAAGCCGGTTATGGAGAGTTCGTCGGAGAGCGCCGTCTTACTGAAGCGCAGTTGCGGCTCATCGCCGCCTGGGTAAGACAGGGAGCGCCTCAAGGAAACCCCGCCGATTTGCCGCCAGTTCCACATTTCGAAGAAGGCTGGCAAATGGGCCCGCCCGACTTGGTCGTAAAGATGCCTAAGCCGTACGAGGTGGCCGCCGCGGCGGGTGACATCTTTCGAAACTTCGTTATTCCCCTTGATGTAAAGGAAACGAAGTACGTTCGCGCCGTCGAGCTGCGGCCCGGGAACGAGAAAGTTGTTCATCACGCGAACATAGTGATTGACCGGGCCCAACTCCTACGTCATCGTGACGGCGAAGATGGCCAGCCGGGCTTTCCGGGTATGGACGTCACCACCGAGGGTAGCCCGGATCTCTTCGATCCCGATTCGCATTTCCTGTTCTGGAAGCCTGGCTCGGTGCTCGAGCCCGAGCCGGAGGGGATGAGTTGGCGGCTAGATCCAGGCACGGACCTGATTCTCAATCTGCATCTGCAGCCCACGGGCAAGCAGGAGATCATCCAGCCCAGTATCGGCTTATACTTTTCGCCCCAGCCTGCAACCCTATTTCCGATGCTGCTCCAATTGGAGAATGACGGAGCGCTCGATATCCCGCCAGGCGACCGTCAGTTCACCGTGACAGATCATTTGACGATTCCCGTCAGTGTCGATCTGCTCGCCATTTACCCGCATGCGCATTACGTCGGCAAGCAGGTAGAAGCCTGGGCCACGCTGCCCGACGGTACACGCCGGTGGCTGATCAAAATCCCCGATTGGGATATCAATTGGCAGGCTGTTTACACCTATCACCGACCCGTTCCGCTTCCGGCAGGAACAACGGTGGGCATGCGCATTACGTACGACAATTCTTCCGCTAATCCTCGGAATCCAAGCCATCCGCCCACACGCGTTCATGGCGGCAACCGCAGCATCGATGAGATGGGCCATGTCTGGCTCCAAGTTTTGCCGAAAAAGGATTTGCAGGAAGATCCCCGCTTACGCCTGCAGGAAGCGTCGATGCGGCGTCGCCTAGAAAAATATCCAGCCGATTTTCTTGCCCACTATAATTTGGGTGCGCTCTGCCAATTTCGCGGAAATATGCCCGAAGCTATCGTCTATTACCGGCAGGCCCTGCAAGTCGAACCAAAAAACACGACTGCGCGCAACAGCCTGGGAGCGGCGTTGATGGCGGAGGACCGTCTGGATGACGCCATCACTCAGTTTCGGGAAACGCTCCGCATAGATCCCAAGTATCTAAACGCCCGGTATAATTTGGCCCGCGTTCTCGGCGCGAAAGGCGATCTGAATTCTTCGGCCAACGAATATACTGCCTTTCTGAAACAGAAGCCAGACGATCCTGACGCGCAGGCCGGTCTGGGCACCATTCTTTTTGTTCAACATCGATACGACGAGGCGATTCCGCATTTCCGGGAAGCAGCACGCTTGAAGCCGAACGATGCCGACATCCAGACAAACCTTGGCGCTCTACTCGCAATGGAAGGCGATCTCACAGGCGCCACTCAGGCTTTTGAACAGGCGTTGAGGATCAATCCGAATCACAAGACTGCTCGCGCTGACTTGGCCAGGGCGCGTGCGAGTCTGGCACCAAAGCACGAGCGTGCCGAATCGCATTGATGATGTTCCAGTTGATCATGTTGCAGCTGATCGTGGCGCCACTAGTCTCGGCAGGCGTTCCGAGCGAGATTCATCAGCGTGGCGTCGACTTTTACAAGCAGCAGAAATATCCAGAGGCGATTGCTGCCTTGCAAACCGCCGTTCAATCAGAAGGCCCAGCAACTGATGCATACAAGGAATCTGTAGTGTTGATCGGCCAGAGCTACTTCATGCTGTCGCAGTCCGCAAAGGCTATCCCATGGCTTGAGAAGCTACCTTACACGAACGAAGCGAATTACATGCTCGGCTACGCGTATCTTCAAACCAAGGAGGAAAGTAAGTCGGAAGCTGCCTTTGCACGGCTATTTGGAGTCAACCCGGAATCGGCAGCGGGCCATCTCGTCGCCGGTCAGATGCTGATTAAAAAGGAATTTTACGTAGAAGCAGCAGCAGAGTTGGCGAAGGCGGTAGCGATGGACCCAAAATTACCCGAGACGCATTTCCTCCTCGGTGAACTCGCCATTCTAGGAGGCCGGATGGATGAAGCGATAGACGATCTGAAAGCCGAGCTCGCCGTGAATCCGAATTTTTCAATGGCGTGGTACCGCCTTGGCGATGCCTACACGCGGCAGGAACTTTGGGATCGCGCTATTCCGAATCTGCAGCGGGCCGTTTGGTTGAACCAGAATTTCAGCGGGCCGTTTATTCTGCTCGGCAAGTGTTATTTCAAACAGCAGGATTACATGAATGCGGAAGGCATTTTGCGGCGCGCCCTAATCATAGACCCCAACAACCATTCGGCTAACTATCTCCTTGCCCAAACCCTTATGGCCAAAGGTAAGAAGGAAGAGGCCAGAGCGCTGCTTCAGAAGGTAAAAGACCTGAAAGACCCAACAGGCGCTTCCGAAGATCGTTAGGCCGCGTCGTAACCAACAAACTCCTTCAAATAAACGTTCCCTTTGTAATTCATGTCCTGGTGAATTCCGATATTCGACGAGTAGTATGCGGAAGCGGTCGTCTGTTTGAGCTGTCCCCAAAATTTTTGTTCGGGCGTTTGATGCTCGTCTTCCTTGTCACCGTGCCTCGGGTCTTTTTCCTTCTCTTCGTTTTGCGCCAGCTTTGACAGCAATGCAGCCTGCTGCTCTTTGCGCGTTTCTAAGAAAGGTGCACCATTCATCTGTTGCGACAAATTATTTACCACCTTGAGACCTTCACGCCACGACTGCTTGTCCTTAGCCAGAAAGGCCTCCGCCGTCGTGCGATCAATGAACGCCGCCACTCCGGCTGCATGTGCTCCGGGTGAGTGCTCATCCGTCGGAATAATGAGGTCCGTCAGGCAATCCAAAAGTGCGAATTCGTCCTTCGTGAAAAACAGCGGAGCGCCTGGTTCTGCGGCTGGCAACTGTAGCGCGAAGGCCGCGCCTGCAAGAAGTTCGACCAGTTCGCGGCGATTGATTTGAGCCACGGTCTACACCTCCCCTTTCTTCATCTGATCCGCCAGGTGGTCGCACGATCGCCAGCAAAGCGCCATGATGGTCCAGGTCGGGTTCTGCGCCGACGCACACACGTGCGTGCTGCCGTCTACCACCAGCAAATTCTTCACGTCGTGGCATTGTTGATATTGATTCACGACCGAAGTCTTCGGATCGTTACCCATGCGCGAGGTTCCGAGCTCGTGGATCGACCAACCTTCCGTCAACGCCCGGTCGGTTATGGAAGTGATCACGAATCCTGCCGCCTCGAACATCTCGCGCGCTGAAGCCGCCATGTCCGCAACCATTTTCTTTTCGTTGTCCCCGAACTTGTAGTGAAATCTGAGGGCCGGCACTCCCCAGGGGTCCTTCACGTTAGGGTCAAGGTCGACGTAGTTCTCGTAGCGCGCCAGCACTTCCCCAAAGCCGCCCATCTCGATCATTGCGCCTGCATAATCTCGAACATTTTTCTTATATTCCTCGCCGAAGCCCGGCGCTGTGAAAGCGGTTCCCGGAATCATGCCCGTGCCGCTTCCGCCTTCGAATCCATATCCCCTGATGAAGTTGGATTTGGGTCCATCCAAATTGCGGAAGCGTGGAATATAGAACCCTCCCGGCCGTCCATCGTCCAACGTCCGCGGTTTACCGACAAGATCTTTCCAGTAACCGGTCACGCCGGGACCCATGATGTGTTCACAAAAGTTGTGTCCCACATGCCCGCTTGAATTAGCGATGCCGTTCGGGTAAACACTCGATTTGGAATTCAGCATCAATCTGGCGGTTTCGAGTGTGGAGGCGCCCAAAATCACAACCTTCGCTTTGGCTTGGTACGTTTTTCGGCTATCGGTGTCAACGAATGACACGCCACTGGCCTTGCCGGTATTCTTATCCACTGTGACTTCGCATACAGTCGAATTGGGTCTAAGCGTCAGGTTCCCGGTATCTTGAGCGGGACGAATCAGGCCCGTCGGTGAATCGAAAGCTGCGTGAATATCGCAGCCGCCCACGTGGCGATTGCATGCGCCGCGCCCCCAGCATCGGCTTCGATATTTGTTATGCTTCAGCCCATCTGTCGTTACACCGGCTCGATACGGCGTCAGGATACGGCCCATGCCCTTCAGGGTTTCACGCAAATGCATTTCGGATGCACTCAGCTTGATCGGCCGCTGAAATCGCCCGTCGGGCATTGCCGGATAGTTTTCTGGATGGCCGGATACGCCCAGGTATAGATCAACCTTGTCGTAGTAGGGCGCAATGTCTACGTATGAAATGGGCCAGTCTTCTCCGAACCCATCCCGGCTCGCGGCCTTGAAGTCATAGTCGGAGAGCCGCAGCGAAAGCCGTCCCCAAATATTCGTCTTCCCACCCACGCAGCGTGCCCGTACCCAAGCGTATTCAGTGCCCGTGTACGGATGCTGCTTCTCGTCGACCACAATGGTTTTGCTGTAATCCGAGCCGCCCCAGCCCTGTACGTAGGACGTCACCTTCGTGTACGGCGAATTCTGCGCGTATGGTGGCTTGCGAATGTTGTACTCGTTGAGTGTCAGCGCGTGATAATCGGGCGGCATTTTTCCCCGTCGCGGATGATCATACGGCCATTCCATCGAGTGCAGTATTTCGCTCGTGTTGATCTTCTTACCGGCCTCGAGCAAGAGAACCTTCATTCCCTGCGACGTGAGAACGTGTGCGGCCATTCCTCCCGCTGCACCTGTCCCAACGACCACCGCATCGTAGACGACGCTCAAGTCAACTTCGGGCTGTGAGTCTGGTTTTATCTGAAAGAACATCAAGCATCTCCGTAGACGCTTCCATACTAGCTTTGTCCCAAAGCTAGAACTCGAGCCGCAATGCCACCTGCATCACGCGTGGGTTTGTGAGAGTTTGCGTGTAAACCCCAAACGTCGCGGGTTGATCAAGCCGATTACCGATCGAGTTCACGTCAAAGCGCACGCTGTTTGTGACGTTGAAAACGTCCCAGCGGAGCCTGAGCCTTACGCGCTCGCTGGGATTGAAGACTTTCGAAAGGCCCGCATCGATACCAAAATAGCCGTCCCCGCGCAGCGGATTGCGTGTGCCCGATTCCCCGGCGTAGTCGATCCGGAACGCATTGTACACGGCTTGCGGATTCGCGTACGCGTTCGGCCCACTCCCGTGCCTGAGATCGGCGCCTGTTAATGGGCCCTGGAACATAGCCCAACCTTCAATATCCCAGTTCGTCGGCCAAGTCGATCCTTCATCGATCGAGAATGGGAGGCCGCTCGTCCAGCGGTATAAACCGTTCAACTGCCAGCCGCCAACCAGCGCGTTTAACCAGCGATTCATGTGCGAGCCCCATTGCCGCCCATGCCCGAACGGGAGATCGTAGATCCAGTTCGCGTTGATCTGATGAGTCGCGTCGAAATCCGATACGCCCCGGAGTTGAGTCGGATTCCAGGTATTGATGATCTGAGCTCCGTTATTGCCGCCCGATGTCGGAATGCGCTCCGCTTGCGAGGTCCAGTCCATCGATTTCGACCAGGTGTAATTGAAGTCGCCCTGCAGGCCATAACTGAAGCGCTTACGCAGCATGACTTGAAGAGCGTTGTAATCCGAAGTCCCAATCGTCCGCCATGTGTAGAGGGCAGAGTATTGATCGTGATAGAAGCGGTACGACGGATAGCTATGGCCGGGAACGTTCAGCCCCGCTCCGGTCTGGCTGTCGGGCAGGTCGAGTTGAAACACCGCATATGTTTCATTGCCGACGTTATTCAAAAATTGGTTGTAGACAACCTGCGTTGCCGATAACCCGGCTCCGCTTAATGGCCCAAATAGATCTTCGAAATAAGGAATCGGTTGAATATTGTTTATCGGCACACCGGCGTGGGATAACTTGGCAAGCATCGTGGCGGCTGTGAAGTAATCCATATGGGTCTTTGGATCGACCAGATTAAGCGGCATCGCCACGTCTTCCTGCTCGGGCAAACGGCGGGCGAAGTTGCCGACGTAAGCGACATCGAGCACAAGATCATGCTGGAATTCGCGCGAGATCGAGAAATCAACGGCATGAGAATACGGCGTTTGCATGCTTCGGTCTATGCCCCAGCTAATGGCGAATGCATCACTCGGAGGCGTAGCCGGGAAACCCCCAGGAGTCGGAGGCGGAAGCAGGCCTGGAGGAATGGAAGTGATGCCTGTAAAGCGCGGCGCACTACTGACCGTTACGGAACCGGGAACGTTCGTGACTTGACTCGAGAGACCGTAAGAGCCGGCAGCGTCGTACGAGTTTACGGTTGCCGCTCCAAAGTGACTGTAGAAGAGTGAATAGCCTGAGCGAATCGAAGTTTTACCCTTCGAGCCGAAAATTTTTGCGAGCCAGCTACCGCCAAAATCCGGCGCCCAGGCAATCGCAAGACGAGGCGCGAAATCGTGGCGCTCGGAATTCCACAAGTCCGGTTTGCCATTGTAGCGGCCATTTGGTGCGAAAGAAAGACGCGGGGCCGCGATAGCAGCACCGCCGCTCGCGCCCTGTTGAGCGCTTATGTTGAGCCAGTCCGTCAGGCTGAATGGCGCACAGGTGTTGCCGCTCAGGACACAAGGCCCGACCTGGGTTCCATGCGTCTCGGCAGGCGGTTGGAGTAGAGTCCATCTCAGACCGTAGGTGAGAGTGAGGTTGCGCGTGATCCTCCAGGAGTCTTGGCCGTAAAATTCATACTCGTTCCACCTGAAATCGCGCAGTAAAGGAGCGCCTAAGGCGAGCGGCTGCCCGCTCTTGTCGTAGTTGTAAATGGCATTGCCTTGGGTGACCATACCTACCAGGTCCATAACGATGTTGTCGTATTGGCGGCCGAATCCATCGGACACCGCTGGATAGCCCGCAAGTGCAGGATCGAACGGAACGTTGCGGTTGGCAATCCCGGAGTTCAGCAACCATCCCAGATTGATGTTCGCCGAAGGAAATGAATTTGTGTAGTCCGACCTGTAATCATTGAGAAGGCGAATGTCCGCTCCAAATTGAATCGTGTGCGAACCCTTGGTCCAGGAATAATCATCGAGGAAATTGTTCACGGGCACGTGGTAGATCTTGGATCGGGTGAAGGCGATTGGTCCAGTAACATCAGCGAACGTGACTTCCGGCTGCTGCGAAATGCCGGCCACTGCCCCACCCTGACGAGTGAAGCCCCAATGAAAGGTGTTCACCTGGGTTGGCGTAAGCACCGCTGTGTAGCCCGTTGCGAAGCCTTTGCTGTTATCCAAGGTCGTCGTGGCTGGCGCCTGGCCAGGAAATTGTGGTGATCCCCCTAAAGCGTCTTTCTGAAGATTGCCTCTCCAGAACAATGTGTGCCGCCCATCCTGCGTCAGGTTGTAATCGATACGTGCGATATACGTGTTGAATGTCCGCTTCTCGTTGGCCGCGAACCGGAACCCTGAATCGTTGTAGCCATCTCCCACAGTGGGATCGTTCGGCAGCGGATATCCTTGCAGAACTGACAGCGCCGCAGCATCCTCGCCAATACCGAGAGGATCCATCTGCCGGATCTGCGCGGGTGTGAGCGTAGTCACGCCGCCATTTGCATTCTGGTACGTAAGTAACCCCTGGCGCATACTCGCCGTCGGAACGGTGCGCACCGTACTCGCCGATTCGCTGTCTCGCCGCCCTTCGTAGTTGAAGAAAAAGAAGAGCCGGTTCTTGAGAATCGGGCCGCCTAGCGAGCCACCGAAAACATTGCGGATTAGCGCAGAGCGCGTGTTAGGTTGGCCCGAAGCGAGCTCCGATGCTTTCACGAAGTAATCGTTCGCGGCGAAGTCCGTGTTGCGGTTATATTCGTATAGTGAACCATGGAAACTGTTGGTGCCGCTCTTGGTGACGAGCGCGACCTGGGCGCCGGCTGAGCGACCCGCATCAGCGTTCGAGTTGCTTGTAGTGACGCGGAACTCCTCGACAGAATCCTGTGTGTTGCGCAACACGCTGTTAAAGGCGAAGCAATTGTTTTGATCATTCACGTCAACGCCATCGAGTGTCACGTTGGATTGGTCGCTACGTACGCCATTGACGGCGCCGCTGCGGGTATCGGACGTCTGGTCCACGCGATTCCCTAAGTACAGGACTCCGGGCTGTAAACTCAGAAGCTCCACTACATTACGCGCCTCAATCGGCAGCTGTTCAACTTGTTTCGTATCGAAGACGTTCCCAATACTGGAGTCCGTCGTATTCACCATCGGAGCTCCCGCCTCCGTGACATCGATCCTCTGGGTCGATCCCGCCACCTGAAGCTGAAAATCCGCTGTCGCGGGCAGATTTACTTGCAGCTTGAGATCCCTTCGCTCGGCCGCCGTGAACCCGTTCGCGGAAACGACTAAAGTGTACGTGCCAGGGGCGAGCTGTAGAAACTCGTAAGAACCGTCGTTCTTCGTTACGATATCGCGCGCAACGTTGGTAGCCGGATTCGCAAGATGGAGTTGCGCAGCGGGAACCGCAGCCCCAGTGGCATCAGTCACGTTGCCCCGCACGGACGTCACCGCCTGTCCCCAGGCCAGGCATGCCAGCATTAAAGCGCAGCTACCCAATTTCGCCATCATGGAATCACCCCTGAAAGTTTAATAGCTGACAGTATACGTCCTCGTTACGCCGGTCTAGGCAGGCGAATCTTGCCTCAACTTCGCGAGCCTTTTCAGCATCGAATTGGTAATCTCAACGGGAGGCCGCGAAATGCCAGAAATCATGGACGGGTTCATGCGCCAGCAGTTGTTGGACCGGCGGCACAAGCTCGAACATGCCGTGCGATCGGATCAGGCGACTGGTCTGCATTCGCTGATCAAGGAGGTCGATTCAGCTTTGGGGCGGATGGAAGATGGCTCTTACGGCATTTGCGAATATTGCCACGAGCCGGTGGAAACTGACCGGCTGATCGCCAACCCGCTCGTCAGATTCTGTTTGGATCACCTGAACAAAGAACAAAGAGATGCCCTGGAGCGGGATCTGGAGCTTGCGGCGCAAGTGCAGATGACTCTTTTGCCGCCCCAGGACCTGATGTGTAGCGGGTGGCACATCTCGTATCATTACGAGCCTGTGGGTCTCGTCAGTGGCGACTACTGCGATGTTGTCGAGGCGGGCGATGCCGGTTTCTATTTCATGGTGGGCGATGTGTCGGGCAAAGGTGTCGCGGCCTCCCTGCTTATGGCCCATCTGCATGCGATGTTTCGCACACTGATCTCCGTTGGAGTGCCGCTCAAAGCGATGCTCGGGCACGCCAGCCGCGTGTTCTGCGAAAGCACCTTACCAACTCACTACGCAACCCTTGTCTGCGGACGTGCCGAGTCGAACGGAAGAGTTGAGATCTGCAACGCTGGTCATCCACCTCCGCTCCTTGTGCGACACGATGATGTGATTTCGATTGAGGCGTCGGGCCTTCCTGTCGGGATGTTCTGTGGTGACGACTTCTCGGCTACCGAATTCTGGCTCGAGCCCTGCCAAAGTATGGTCATCTACTCTGACGGAGTTTCCGAAGCAACCGATGTTGCGGGAACGCAGTACGGCGCTGAGCGGCTGAGACAGTTGGTTGGCAAGAACTGTGCAATGACTCCTTTGGCGCTGGTGGCGTCATGCAGGGAAGATCTCACCGTGTTCTGCCACGGAACGCAAAAAGGGGACGACATGACCCTTCTCGTGCTCGCTCGCGCCGCCGCTTAAACCCTTACAGCGTGTTATCGTTTCGCTTGAAGATGTCCGGCTTGGTGCGCCTGATCGCAACTTTCGCCTTGGGTGGCTCGTTTTTCGCATACTCTCGCCCGTCCTCTAGTTGGAGCCTCGCTCGAAGCGAGCATTTTGAACTCTATTTTCAGGCCGAAGATGCCAGAGCGCGTTCAGCCGTACTGTGGTTTGAACAACTGCACGCGTTCTTTCAACAGCACACCGGCCTGGACTTCGACAATCGACCATCGGTACGAGTCATTGCGTTTCGTTCAACAAAAGAATACGAACCTTACCGACTGCGGCCCTCGTCCGACGCTTACTACGTGGGCACTGAATCGCGTGATTACATTGTGATGCCAGCACTCGATGCAGGTGAGTTCGCTACAGCCGCGCATGAATACGCGCACCTGATTTTGCGCGCCAGCGGCCTCCAGCTTCCGCCTTGGCTCAACGAGGGATTAGCGGAGTTCTTTTCCACGCTTCGCATCAGCGGTCACGATTGGAATCTGGGAGGCGATCTGCCGACACGCTCTCAATGTCTCAGAGCTAACTCATGGATGCCGCTGCCGCACCTTTTGACCTTCCCGGCTGAATTTCCTATCAGAGAGAATCGCGACGAAGTAGCGGTGTTCTATGCGCAGAGCTGGAAGCTGGCGGAAATGCTCGTGCTCTCACCTGAATACGGTCCGCGCTTTCAAGCGCTGCTTGCGGCAGTCACCTCCGGGATTCCGAGCCCGCAGGCCATGGCAAATGTGTATTCGAAACCACTGGACGCGATCGCGCGAGACCTGCACGATTGGGTGGATACTCGGCACAAATCCGGAAGCGTCTCGGCCTTCAGCGGTATCCCGACGACTGTGTCTATAAAGATTTCCACGCTGCCGGTATTCGCCTCCCGATCTCTTATCGCCGAACTGCTGTTTGCAATTGGTGAGTTGGCCCGGGCGGAAGCTCTGTATCGCGATCTCGCTCGCGAATCACCCGCAAATCCGGATCTGTCTGCTGCGCTCGGCAGCATCGCCCTTCAAAGAGGCGATCCCGACAGCGCGCGCAAGGAATGGAAACAAGCTATTAACGAGGGGATTCATGATGCCAGGTTGTGCTATCGCTACGCGATCCTTGCGCAGGACTCCAGCCTTTCTGCCGACGACGTTCGCCCCGCATTGGAACGGGCGATAACCCTCAACCCCAATTTCGACGATGCGCGATATACGCTGGCGCTGCTTGAAAGCAATGCAGGGCATTACGAAACCGCGGTCGCACACCTCCGCGCGATGAGGACTGTAGCTCCACCCCGAGGGTACGGTTACTGGACTGCCATGGCTTACGCCCTAGGTGAACTGGGAAAACGTGATGAGTCGAAGGAAGCCGCACAACGAGCGATGGAGCACGCGGCAACTCCAGCCGAGCGCGCGAACGCAGCCCAGCTTATCTACATCGCCCAAACCGATCTCGCGGTTCGGTTCACCCGGGATGCGAATGGCCACGCACAATTGGTAACCACGCGCGTGCCGCACAACACGTCAGATTGGAACCCCTTCATCGAACCCACCGACAGGATTCTTCGTGTGGCAGCAAAATTGCGCCAATTCAATTGCAGCAGCGGACGCGCAACCGGTATTTCGGTTGACACCACCACTGGCCCGCTCACGCTCGCGATACCGGATCCCTCACGTGTGCTCATGCGCAATGCGCCTCCCGAGTTCATGTGCGGCCAGCAACCTGCAAACGCCGTGATGGTCGAATATGCAGCCTCTGAAGCTCATAGCGGCAGCACAGATGGCGTATTAAGAGGCATGGAATTTCACTGAGACGAGACTGCTCGCATGCCATTGAACGACAGCTTTGTCCAAAGGCAATCTGATCGGCTGGTTCTGGGTAGCGACACCTTTCGAGTTGTTGGCGCCAACATCTACTATTTCGCCTTCAGCGCGGAACCCGATCAAATCCGTCTGCTCGATCTCGCGAGCGAATTCGGCTTCAACGTGCTTAGAATTTGGGCGTTCAACGACTTCATCAATCTGCCTCCCAATCCTCCCGTCCCCGCTGACACGCATGTCTGTTTCCAGTTTTTAGACTCCGGCGCCAACATGCCTGGCCTTCGAGAGGGTGCCTTCGGACTCGAGCAGCTCGACCGTGCAGTCAAACTTGCGGGCGATCGCGGTATTCGGCTCATCCTGACCCTGACCAATCACAATCCGGACTACGGCGGCATCCCGCAATACCAGCGCTGGCTGGGTTTTGCAAACTTGAACGACTTCTATCGCGAAGCGGCCGCGAAAGCTACGTTTCAGAATTGGGTGCAAGCGATTATCACGCGCAAAAACGGGCTCACGAACCTGTCCTACGCCGACGATCCGACTATTCTCGCGTGGGAAATCGCGAATGAGCCCCGCTGTCCTTCTGATCCGTCCGGCACCGAACTGCTCACTGACTGGTTGAGCGACATGGCCGGCTTCATTCGATCGGTAGCGCCGCGTCAACTCATCGCTGCCGGGGATGAAGGATTTTTCGATCACGAACGCGCTGGCAAGAACTGGCTATTCAACGGCTCCTGCGGAGTGAGTACGGAAGACATACTTGGCATTCCCGAGATCGATTTCGGAACCTTCCACATGTACCCTGACCAATGGGCAAAAAATCAAGACCCGCAGGCGTTTGGTCAGATGTGGATTCAAAACCATATTGAGGCAGCTCGCCGAGCATCGAAACCGGTCCTCCTCGAGGAATACGGGCTGCCTGCATCAGCAGAGCGGAATGACGTCTACCGCGCTTGGCTGCAAACCATCGAGAGGGAGGGTGCCGCAGGAGATCTCGTCTGGATGTTGGGCCTGCCAGGCCTAGGCGATGAATATTTACTAACGAGTGCGGAAGACGCGCCGGCTATTCGTGATCACGCTCGCTACGCCACGAATCTCCGCACCACTATTTAGCGAATTCTGCAGATTGGCGCGAAATGAGCGCTAACTCTGCTGCGCAGTCTTCGCCTGTCTTCCGGCAAGCTCGGCGCGAATCGCCTTCATGCGTTCACGTGCGGTTGCAGCGCGCGGGCGACCCTCCGGTGTTTCGTCAATCAATTTTTCGAGGTTCGCCGCAAACTGCGGTCCATAAGCGGCACGGACTTCGCCGAGCACCGGCTCGAGTTTGGAGAAGACGCCGATGTGCTCGCCATTCGTGTCATTGAACAGCTCCATACTGATCGCTCCCCTGTTGACGAGCGCTGCGGCCATATCCCAATAAGTTACGACCATGCGCAAATGACCACTGTGCTCGCTGAACATCGCATTGTTGAAGTCAGCCAGTGATTCCGGGTTAAACTCACGAAAGTACCAGTCCCGCGCTTTACGCATCGTTTCTTCGCGACGCAGTTCGTAAAGTTTCAGGATTAGACCGGCTTCTTCTTGTTTCGACATAATGCTCCTTTTTTCACGGGCTCGGGCGCTGAGGATGCCCCTTAACATGTAAGCGGACCAGAGCGCAATGTAAACCTGTTTACAGTTGGTGTTCTCTTGGTTCGTTTCTTGTCGGGTAGAACTCCTAGGACTTCAGTGAATTGATTGAGGCCAGATGAGTCTTTCCAATGGCAGTATACTAGGTCCCTGATCCAGGAGTCACTATGAGTACTCAAGCGCAATCGAGACCGGTCGATCAGGAGAAGCTGAATGCGCTTCTCGGTCAAGCAGTGCAGGATATGGGTGCCGCGCTACACGCAGCGCTAATCGTTATCGGGGACAAGCTAGGACTCTATCGCGCGATGGCCGACGGAACACCGTTGACGCCCGCTGAGCTGGCCGCCCGCACGGGAACGGCAGAGCGATACGTCCGCGAGTGGCTGAACGCGAATGCGGCAGGCAAGTACGTCGAGTACCACGCGGATGCCGGAACCTACTCGATGACGCCCGAGCAGGCATTTGCCTTTGCACTGGACGACACGCCAGTTCATTTGCCCGGCTTTTACCACATGCTGGCTTCATGCATGAAAGACGAGGAAAAGTTGACCGAAACCTTCCGGACCGGAAAGGGGTTCGGCTGGCACGAACACGAAAAAGAACTTTTTGAAGGTTGCGAGCGGTTCTTCAGGCCGACTTATGTCGCCAACTTGACGACAAATTGGATACCGGCCCTCGATCGCGTCGAAGAAGAAGTTGCGACGCGGGGCCCGAGTGGCCGATGTGGGCTGTGGGCACGGCGCTTCCACGCTCCTGATGGCAAAAGCGTATCCGTCATCCAGCTTTTACGGTTTCGATTATCATCCGGCATCTGTTGAACGGGCCCGGGAGCAAGCTGAGGCGGCGGGTGTTGCCGACCGGGTTAAGTTTGAGGTGGCACCGGCCAAGGAGTTTCCCGGCACAGACTACGACTTTGTCGCCTTTTTCGACTGCCTCCACGACATGGGCGATCCGGTGGGCGCGGCTCGCCACGTGCGACGGGCGCTAGCACCGGATGGAACGTGGATGGTCGTCGAGCCCTTTGCGGATGACAACGTCGCGGCCAATCTGAACCCGGTTGGACGCATTTACTATTCGGCCTCGGCGATGATCTGTGTTCCCGCCTCACTCTCGCAAGAAGTTGGTCTTGGCTTGGGCGCGCAGGCCGGTGAGGCCCGTATCCGCGAAGTCGTTACTGCAGGTGGATTCACACGCTTCAGGCGCGCATCGGAAACTCCGTTTAATCTTGTGTTCGAAGCGAGACCATAGCCCGCCCGACGCGTCAGTCTACTTTACTAAGTACGGCCAGTTGTATATCACGCGGTAATGGTAGCGATAGAGAAGCAAGGCCAACGCAGCGCCTGTTAGTAGAACGACTCCCAAGATCACCAGCAGTATTGCCCCCCACGGGAACTTTTTGCCTTCTCTTTTGAGCACAAGTAAGTGGCTCGCGAAGACCCCGACAAAAAACAACATGACCATCGGCACTGCAAAAGTCATCATGTTGAAAACGTCCGGTGTTGGCGTAACGATCGCCGCGATAATGGTGATGGCTAGAATCGCGTAGCGGCTATGGCGGAGCAAAAATCGCGGAGACGCGATGCGTAGCAATGTCAGGAAAAAAATAAGAACCGGCATCTCGAACACGAGTCCGACACCCAGGGTTACGTTCACAAACAGATCGAAGTAATAGTTGATCGAGACCATGGGAGTGACGTTGGCATCACGTCCGATACCAAGCAGAAATTCGAGGCCATAACGGAACGCGACGAAGTATGCGAAGAGCCCGCCGGCAATGAAAAGGCCCGCCGTACACAATATGAACGGCACCGCCCACCTTTTTTCACGCTTGTACAGGCCGGGTGAGATGAACGCCCAAACCTGATACAGAATCCATGGAGAGCCGAGAAAGATCGACACCAGCAGCGGCAGCTTCAAATAGATAATGTTGAAGCCCTCCATAGGGCTGATCACTGTCAGCGTCGGCGGATTCACCCCCAAATGCTTCAGAGCGTTAATGGCAGGATTGGAAACAAGTCTCCAGAGCGGACTTGCGAACGACAAGCTGACGAGAAAGGCAAGCACCACACCAACCAGCGCCCGCAAAACACGGGACCGCAACTCTTGCAAATGCTCCATAAAGGACATGCGGAGCATGCCCCTTTCCTCTTCATCTCCCCCATCATCACCGTCATCGGGCGGTGGAGGTGGAGAGGCCGGTGGGGGAATCCTCGCAGGGACCTGGGGTGACGCGCTTAAACTTGTATCAGCTTCCCGCTGCTCCGTTGCCGCCTCTTGGAGGACCGAGTTTGGAGATAGCTCGGAATCGGAGCCGTACGGATCGGAGGAGCTGCTGTACTCGGGTGTAGTGTATTGGGCCTCACTATCGATACCCGTTCGCTGTAAATCCGGATCGCTGGAATGGGAAGCGCTTTCCATTGGCGACACCGGGTTCGGGGGCACAGGTTCGCCGTCTGGAGATTTAGGCTCCTCAAAATGGTCGGCCATCAAGCCTCAGTGATTACGCGGAATTCTTCTCTTCCGTAGCAAGCGAACCAGATCCTGCCGGCTGAGACCCATTGGAGCGTGGCACGGTTCCTGGGACTGGTGAGTCATGCGAGAAAGCACCCCGATCGATCTCCGTGCCGTGCCCTGGGGTGGCGCTGGCAGTGTCCGGTTGCGGTGTGCCGTTCTCGTAAGGCTCAATTGTTTCAGCGGATAACGATGAAGAACTATAGCCGGTTTCCTGCCCCTGTTCGTCGTACGAATACGGAAGGTGAACGGATGAACTGCCAGTGTCTGACCCAGAATCTTTTTCGGCTTGAACCTCTCTCTCCAATTCACTTAAATGAGACTCAAAAGTCGACTTCAGCTCGTTCTTAGCTCTTCGAAATTCGCTTACCGCTTTTCCGAGCATTCGTCCTAGTTCGGGTAGTTTTTTCGGACCGAACAAGAGTAGAGCGATCATAAAAATCGCAAGCATCTCCTGTACACCAAGCGGTCCCATTTCTCTCCCGGCTATGTCTTGACGCCTTTATCATAGCGCGAGGATCCTCAATCGAGGCGGATGCAACACTTCGACGCACTTTGATGCGCCGACTGCGACGAATAATTGGCTAGACGCTGTTCTTCGAAGGTTCGTGCAAGTCGCGCATCTCGCCAACCCGATCAATTCCTTCGGCTAGATAAACCTGAACTACAAAATCGCTGGCTAAACTCGACGTCTCGGATGTGGACGCGTTTATGCGTTGTTATTCTGAGACTTAGTCACATCTGCCGCGACCTTCACTTTCGCGCTCGATAACACCAGCAGTCCATGCGCATTCTCAGCAGGGCCATTTTCCGTGAGGTTCTCACGAGCGCGAGCCTCGGGACGCTTCTTTTTACGTTTGTCTTATTTCTGCGGACCATCGAGCGCCTGTCGGTCCTTCTCGTGCGAACTTCGGCCCCTCCCCAGACGGTCGCCAAGCTTCTGCTCTACGCATTGCCCGCGACCATTCCGTTCGCACTCCCCTTGGGCGTGCTGGTCGGCACCCTCATCAGCCTGAGCCGGATGTCCTCCGATAACGAGATCATAGCCATGCGCGCCGCTGGTATTTCGAGCGCCACCGTGGCTCGGCCGGTTCTTCTTTTTGCCTTTTTGGCCCTGGTTACAACAGCCATGGCTTCGCTCTGGCTCACACCGTTGTCCCTTCAGCTCGAATCGAACATTGCGAGAAATCTGGCAGCATCACAGCTTACAGGAGAAATCGAATCCCGGATTTTCAATGAGCAATTCCCAAACACGGTGCTCTATGTGGGTGATGTGCTCGCGACCGGTAAGCAGGTGGTGTGGCGTCAGGTGTTCTTGGCCGACGTAACGCCCCAAAACGAGCTGCAGCAACAAGGTAAGAACCGGGGTGAAGGCCCTCGCATCATTGTCGCCCAGGAAGCCATTCCGCATCCTGACGCGGCGCACAACCGAATCATCCTGGATATGCGCGGCGTTCGTACCAGCGAGCGCGATAAAGAGGGGAAGGTCATCACTTCGGCTGCGCCTATCCAGATTGAGGCACTCCAGGCGCAAAAACCTGCCGACTTGCAGGTCAATAAGACGGTGCAAGAGATGGACACCGGACCTCTTTATAGGCGCGTTTATCATCGGCGTGACCTCTCGCCGCAAGATTATGCCGATGCCGCCATAGAACTGCACCAGCGCTTCGCGCTTCCATTTGCCTGCGTTCTGTTGGGCTTGATTGGAATTCCGCTTGGCGTTTCTTCGCGCAAAGGCGGGAAGTCTGCTGCGTTCGTTTTTACAGTCTTGCTCGCGTTCCTCTATTACATGGGTTTCATCAGTCTCATCGGATTGGCAAAAAAGGGGAGCCTGCCGGTTCCGATCGCGGTCTGGACCCCGAATGCCGTGTTTGCCATTGTCGGTGTTGTTCTGCTAGCCCGACTCGAGAACCCAGGTGATCGGGATGTCGTGAGCTGGCTGCGAAGTTTGGCTCACCGCATCATTAGCCATCTGAAATCCGTCCGGCCGATTGGACGCGAGCGAATCACCTTCGGTGCGATCCGCCGTTTCGGACTACGGCCCATGTTGATCGATGCCTACGTACTGAACGGCTTTCTCTTCTACTTCGCCATCCTGCTCGTAGCGCTCATCGCGCTGATTGAGGTTTTTACGTTTTTCGAGCTTCTAGGGGACATGATCAAAAACGATATCGCGATGTCTACCATGCTCGACTATTTACTGCACCTCGCGCCCAAGTTGATCTACGATCTTACGCCGATTGGAACGCTCGTGGCGTCGCTGATCTGCTTCGGCATACTCACGAAATACAACGAGGTTACGGCCTTCAAAGCGGGCGGCATAAGCGTGCACAGGCTGGCTATGCCTGTTCTGTTTGTAAGTCTTGTCATTAGCGTCCTGCTCTTCGGGTTCGATCATTACTACATCCCCGAGGCTAACCGCCGTCAGGAGATGCTGCGGAGCGAGATCAAAAAGAAGCCGGTTCAAACGTATCTGCGGCCCGATCGTCAGTGGGTCTACGGACAGGGTTCGCGCATCTATAACTACCGCTATCTCGATCCGCACGAGGCCATCATGTCGAAGGTAAACGTGTATGAGCTTGACCCGGCCACGTTTCACATTGTTCACCAGATTTCAGCCGATCGCGCCCGCTGGGAGCCGACCCTGAAGACCTGGGTATTTCAAAACGGAATTAGCCAGACGGTACGAAACAACGTCGATGTTTACCGTCAGTTCTACTGTGCGTCGGCCTCATTTCGCGAGCTCAAGGAACCGCCCTCATGGTTCGTCAAAGAAGAGAAGGAATACAAGGAGATGAACTTCCAGGAACTCGGCGAATATATCCGGGAGGTGAAAGCAAGCGGCCTCGATACCACCGCGTTGCAGGTGCAGTACTACAAAAAGTTTGCGGTTCCATTGTTTGCGTTGATCATGGCAATTCTTAGCATTCCGTTCGCGTTTGTGGCGGGAAATCGCGGAGCGATGACAGGCGTTGGCATCAGCTTCGGAATAGCTATCGCTTACTGGACGGTAGGAACGCTCTTCGAGCAGATCGGGGATTTGAACCAGTTACCGGCCGCGATGGCAGCGTGGTCACCTGATATCGTGTTCTCACTCGCAGGACTCTATTTAATGGCACGAATCAGGACCTAGTTGTCATTAAGTCAGTCCACAATGAGAGCGGCTCGGGCTGGAGAAGCGTAAAATTCCCACTATGGCGAAGCGGCTTCCATTACTCCTGGTCACTGTTGCCCTACTTCTATTCGCGAAAACGAGTGACGCTGGGAATCTGGTCCTATCCCAGATCCGCTCACACCACAAGGGAATCGCAGTCTGGTGGACAGGGAATGCCGGGTGGCTCATCAAGTCCGATGACCTCCTGATCGGTACGGATCTTACGCTCGACAATGAAGAAAAGGTTCAACCGCCGCCCATCACGGCCGCAGAGATCGCACCTGATCTCGATGTCGTGTTCGTGACCCACCATCATAGCGATCATTGCAACCCGGAAACGTTGCGGGTCTTGGCCCAGCGCGGAAAATGCATTTTTGTTCTGCCGCAGCCCTGCTTGAAGGAACTAGCCGATATCCACATACCCCCTGATCGCCTCATCGTACCCGAGCCACTGCATCCGTTCACGGCCAAGTCCATTCGCGTTGAGCCGATCCATGCAATCCACGGCAATCAAGAATTCACCGTCCTTACGCGCGAGCCCGATTTCATTGAGAAGATTGCTCATAACTGCGGTTATGTGTTCGGAATACACGGTAAGCGCTTTCTTGAGCCGGGCGATTCGGTTCTGACCGAAGAGCATTTATCACTCCAGAACATCGATGTTCTGTTTGTATCCCCGACGGTTCACGACATGTATATTGACCGTTCAACCATCCTCATCAATCATCTGCAACCGGCATACATTTTTCCGCAGCACTTCGGTACTTATAAGGAAATCGAGGAAGAGTTATTCTGGCGGCGCGGCTATCCGGACGAGCTTAAGCTTCGGCTCACGCCTGAGCTGCAACGCCGGTATCACAAGCTGAGCCAAGGCGAGATGTTCGAGATCGAGTGACTCGCTGGCGAAACGTTCGGCATACTTCAAGTTATCCACCTTAAAATAGCGTCTACAGATCGCCTATGCGCCGCGACTATCACAACTGGTTCAGCTCGAGACTGGGCCGTAACATGGAATTGCTGGCGTATGGGCATGCCGGAACGCCCATTCTGGTATTCCCCACCTCGCGCGGCCGATTCTTCGAATACGAAGATACCGGCATGATTCATGCCATATGGCACAACATCGAACAGGGTCGGTTGCAGGTATTTTGCGTTGACAGCGTCGATGGAGAAAGCTGGTATAACCGCGGCATTCACCCGCATGACCGCGTCATGCGCCATATAAACTACGAGAGCTACCTTCTACACGAGGTGCTGCCGTTAATTCGCGGCGTAAATGGATCTCCCCAGATTTGGACCACCGGGTGCAGTTTAGGCGCGTATCACGCGATCAATTTTGCCATGAAACACCCCGACGTCACATCGTCCTGCGTCTCCATGAGCGGGGCTTTCGATATGCGCCGGTTCATGGACGGGTATTACGATAATGACTTTTATTTCAATAATCCGCCGGATTACATCCCGAACATGAATGATCCCTGGTTCCTGGAGCGCTATCAAAGAATGAAACTAGTTTTAGCGGCTGGGGATCACGATATCTGTCTGGGAGAGAACTTCCGAATGGCTCACCTTTTGGGCTCCAAAGGAATTCCTCATTTGCTGGATGTGTGGGCGGGTGGCGAGCGCCACGATTGGCCGCTTTGGCAACGCATGGCGATAAAATTCTTTACTTGACGCATTATGTCGGCTGGCCAAGCCCGTCCACTGGGGCTTAGCTGAAAAGAGGTGAAATATGCCCAAGATCGGGATCATTTACGGAATGGAGAATACGTTCCCCAACGCCCTCGTCGAACGAATCAACAGCAAGAATGTTCGGGACGTGACAGCTGAACACGTGCGTATCGGCGGCATCAAGATGGCCGAGCCAAGCGGTTATAACGTCATCGTGGACCGTATTTCGCACGATATAGATTTCTACCGGGCATACCTGAAAAACGCCATGCTGAATGGCACGACCGTCATCAACAATCCCTTCTGGTGGAGCGCCGACGACAAATTCTTCAACTACGCCTTGGCCAGCAAGTTGGGTGTTGCGGTTCCCAATACCGTGGTCTTGCCTCACAAATCCCATCCGCCCGGCACCACGGTTCAATCGATGCGCAATCTCGCCTTTCCTTTAAATTGGGACGACGTATTCGCCTATATCGGCTTCCCTGCGTTCCTGAAACCATTCAGTGGCGGCGGGTGGAAGCATGTTTACAAGGTTCATTCGCCCGAAGAATTTTTCAAAGCTTACGACCAGACGGGCAGCATGTGCATGACCTTACAGTCCGCTGTCGAATTCGAGGATTACTACCGGTGTTATGTCGTGGGACAAGAGAAGGTCCGCGTAATGAAGTACGACCCAAAGCAACCGCACCACCTCCGCTATGTCAAAGACGGCGAGGCCGGATCCAAGGCACTTCAGGACCGGTTAGTGAAAGATTCGCTCAAATTGTGTAAGGCTTTGGGCTATGACTTCAATACGGTGGAGCTTGCACTGCAGGACGGCGTTCCGTACGCGATTGATTTTTTGAACCCCGCTCCAGATGCGGATGTCCATTCAGTTGGGCAGGCAAACTTTGACTGGGTCGTAGAGAACATGGCGCAACTAGCAATCGAGAAAGCGTTGAGCAAGCAGCCGAAGGTCGAATATCGTTGGGCGTACTTCCTGAACGCGGGGAACGCGAAGACAAGCGCAGCATCGTCCTGAACAGCATGCCAGATCGAAACTCTGGATGAGGGCAGAGCATGACACCTAGCCTCACTGTCGGTATCGAAGAGGAGTATCAGACCGTCGACCCGATAACCCGGGATTTGCGCTCGCACATCGACTCCGAAATTATCGAGAAGGGGAAGATGCTGCTGAAGGAAGCAGTGAAGGCCGAAATGCACCAATCGGTCGTCGAGGTCGGAACTGGTGTATGCCGTGATATCAAAGACGCAGCCAAGGAGGTGAAGGGGCTCCGGTCAGAAATCGTCAATTTGGCAAAGCAGAACAACCTGCGCCTGGCAGCATCGGGAACTCATCCTTTCGCGGACTGGCGCAAGCAGGATATCTATCCGGACCAGCGATATTACACGATTGTGCAGGATCTGAAGATGGTGGCGCGGGCCAACCTGATCTTCGGTCTACACGTGCATATAGGTATTGAAGATCGGGAAACGCAAATTCAATTGATGAACGCGTCTCGATACTTTTTGCCGCATATCCTGGCCCTTTCGACGAACTCGCCGTTCTGGCAGGGCATGGACACCGGGCTGAAATCCTACCGTGGCAAAGTATTCGACAAATTTCCGCGCACAAATATCCCCGACTATTTCCCGAGTTGGGGCGAGTACGAGAGCTTTGTCAACCTCTTAGTGAAAACCAACTGTATCGACAATGCTAAGAAGATTTGGTGGGATATCCGGCCACATCCGAATTTTCCGACGCTCGAATTTCGCATCTGCGACGTTCCGATGCGCGCCGACGAGACGATCGCAATCGCAGCGTTGATTCAAGCCACGATTGCCAAGCTTCACAAGTTGCTGGCCGCAAATCAAAGTTTCCGGCTCTACCGGCGTGCGCTCATCATGGAAAACAAATGGCGAGCGTCACGCTACGGCTTAGACGGCAAGATCATCGATTTTGGAAAACAAATCGAGGTGCCGGTTCGGGATCTCATCTACGAATATCTGGAGTTCGTGGATGACGTCGTCGACGAGCTGGGTTCCAGGCAGGAAATCAATTACATTCACCGCATTCTCGAACATGGCACGGGCGCAGACCGTCAGCTACGTATTTTTCAAGAGACCGGGGACTTGACGAAAGTTGTGGACTATATCATCTACGAGACAGAAGCCGGATTATCCACCGAGCAGGTGGGCGCTGGTGCGGCGTGACACCGACGGACCTGACTACCAAAGCCTTCGACCCTGAACTGAAACCCGGCGCGCACAATGCAGTATTTGTCTGCCTCAGAATCCAGCCTTTCGAGAAAGTGACGCTCATTACGGATCGGGCATGCGAAGAGATTGCTGCCAGTCTTGTAGCTGAGTTGGACGCTTGCGGTTGTCCGTATCGCACCTTTGTTTTGGAGGATCTTGCGCCGCGGCCGTTGAGAGAGATGCCGCAACCAATCCTTGACGACATGGAATCAAGTCAGGTGAGCATCTTCGCGGTTCAGGCTCAACCGGACGAGCTGCGGACACGTATGCAGATGACCGACGTGGTGAACCGCAAAAAGCTCCGCCATGCTCACATGGTGAACATCGAGAAAAGAATCATGCTCGAAGGAATGCGCGCCAATTTTCAAACAGTCGATGAGTTGAGTCTGCGCGTCCTAAGCATCGTGAAAGACGCGAAATCCATTCGAGCCGTCACGCCAGCTGGCACCGACATCCGAGCGGATTTGTGTCCCGAATACAGGTGGATCAAAACGAGTGGCATCATCAGCCCCGAAAAATGGGGCAATTTGCCCGGAGGTGAAATCTTTACATCGCCACTCGAAGTCAATGGAACCTTTATTGTTGACGGCGTGGTCGGTGATTATTTGTGCAGCAAGTTCGGAGACCTGAAAGAAACGCCCCTAACCGTCAGAATCGAACGTAACCGGCTCGTCCACGCAACCTCAGACAACAAACAGCTCGAACAAGACTTCCGGGAATACACTCACCGCGACGAAAACAGCGATCGGGTCGGTGAATTCGCCATCGGAACGAATACTGCTCTTAAGAATGTGATCGGCAACATTCTTCAGGACGAAAAGATTCCTGGTGTGCACATCGCCTTCGGCAATCCCTACGGAATCCACACCGGCGCACAGTGGAGTTCTTCGACTCATATCGATGTAGTCGGAAGAGATTTCGACATTTGGGCCGACGATCGACAAATCATGCGCGACGGCGACTTCCTCGTTTAGAGGAGATCTTTGTGCTACCAGAGCTACGCGAGCGCTTCAATGCCCAATGGAGGCCTGAACGTTACGCCGAATTTCTTCAGCGCCTCGACGGTGTAGCTGGTACACATGTAGATTTCCGCTGCAGCGAGACACCAGTATTTTTTCCGAAACAGCTGCTCGACAAAATGTCGCGATTTGGCCAGGAACTATATCAACAGCTCGCTCAAAATCAGGAATACCGCAGAGCGTCAGAGTCTGCGATTCCAGCCCGATTTCGAGTGCCGAATGAGGCGGAGCATCCGCTCTTCGTCCAGGCTGACTTCGGTCTGGTTCGCAAAGCCGATGGAGCGCTTGAACCGAAATTAGTAGAGATCCAAGGCTTCCCATCGCTTTACGCGTTCCAGCCTGAGCTCGCGGAAGTATACCGGCGTGTTTACGGACTCGACCAGAATTTGCGAACGTTTCTCGGCGGTCTCGATGAAATCAGCTATATGGATTTGTTGCGACGCGCCATCCTGGGCAGCCATGCGCCGGAAAACGTCATTTTGCTCGAGATCGATCCCTATGAGCAGAAGACCCTCGCCGATTTCCTGCTCACGCGCAAACTGCTGGGAATCAGGATTGCCTCCATAACAGATATAAAGAAGAGAGGTCGGAAGCTGTATTTTGAGGGCATCGAGGTCAAACGCATTTATAACCGCGCCATTGTGGACGAGCTAGTGCGAAAAAACGTTCAGGCCGATTTCGAGTTCACCGACGGCTTGGATGTCGAATGGGCAGGACATCCGAACTGGTTTTTTCGTCTCAGCAAGTTTTCCCTGCCCTGGTTCCGCCATGTTTGTGTGCCTGAGACGCGACTTGTGTCGGATATGAAAACGTTACCCCATGACCTAAATGATTGGGTACTGAAGCCGCTCTATTCGTTTGCCGGGCTGGGTGTGAAGATCTCCCCTTTGAAAGACGAAATTCAAGCGATTCCAGAAAGCGAACGTTCGAATTTCATCCTGCAACGAAAAATGGATTTCGTCCCAACACTTGAAACGCCGAGTGGGATGACAAAGGTTGAGACCCGGATCATGTATATCTGGGACGGCGAACTGAAGCCCGTCACGACGATTATCCGCACGGGCCGGGGCAAGATGATGGGGGTCGATTTCAATAAAGATCTGGAGTGGGTAGGCGCATCGGCTGGGTTCTATCCACCCGAATGAGCCGAAGCAGAAATGTGAGGTGATATGGCTACTGATCCACGCGCCGGCAAAATCGCCGAACCAACGCAGCTTGTCAATATTCCACGTCTGATCACGAGCTATTACTCGCTCAAACCCGATCCCGCTGAGAAGACCCAGCGCGTCGCTTTCGGCACGTCTGGACACCGTGGCTCCTCATTTGCTTCCTCGTTCAATGAGGATCATATACTCGCGATCACGCAGGCTATCTACCGCTACAGACAGCAGCAAGGCACCACCGGCCCGCTCTTTCTAGCGATGGACACACACGCGCTTTCGGACCCCGCATTCGTGACCGCTCTCGAAGTGCTTGCCGCAAATAATGTTGACGTGATGATCGATCAGGACGATGGCTATACGCCGACGCCGGCCTTGTCACATGCCATTCTCACCCATAATCGCGGACGCAAAGACGCTCTCGCCGACGGCATCGTCATCACGCCCTCGCACAATCCGCCGGAGGATGGAGGCTTCAAATACAATCCGCCGTCCGGCGGCCCGGCAGATAACACCGCGACGAAGTGGATTGAGAATCACGCCAACCAATTGCTCGCGGACGGATTGAAAGGTATCGCCCGCATTCCCTACTCCAGAGCGTTGAAGACGGGCACGACCCATCGATTCGATTATGTTTCTCATTACGTCGACGAGTTGTGGCGGGTCGTGGATCTCGCGGCTGTTGCTGCGGCCGGTCTCAATTTGGGTGTCGATCCGCTCGGCGGCGCAGGTGTAGCGTATTGGCCGCGCATCGCTGAACGTTATGGCCTCAAGCTCACGGTTGTCAACACGTCTGTTGACCCGACATTCCGTTTCATGACTGTCGATTGGGACGGCAAAATTCGTATGGATTGTTCGTCTCCTTATGCCATGGCCGGTCTCATCGCTTTAAAAGATCGTTTCGATGTGGCATTTGCTTGCGACACGGATCATGACCGGCACGGCGTCGTCACCCCTACTGCCGGGCTCTTGAATCCAAATCATTATCTGGCAGTCGCGATCGAATATTTGTTCCGCCATCGGCCGCAATGGAGAGCCGATGCAGGCGTCGGTAAAACGCTTGTCAGCAGCAGCATCATCGACCGGGTCGCAGCCGATCTTGGGCGACAGCTTGTCGAAGTCCCGGTCGGTTTCAAATGGTTCGTCGATGGCCTGCTCGATGGATCACTCGGATTTGGAGGTGAAGAGAGCGCCGGCGCTTCGTTTTTGCGAACCGACGGCTCCGCCTGGAGCACAGATAAAGACGGCTTGATCTTGGGTCTTCTATCAGCCGAGATCACTGCAAAAACGGGGGATGATCCTGGGGAGCGCCACCGCAAGCTGACCACCAAATTTGGCGATCCCGTATACGAGCGAATCGACGCGCCCGCATCTCCAGAGGAGAAGGCAATTCTCCAGAAGCTATCGCCTGAACAGGTGACCGCTCAGGAATTGGCAGGCGAAAAAATTGAAGCAATGCTGACCGCGGCTCCCGCAAACGGCGCGCCCATCGGTGGGCTCAAAGTAACTACCAGGAATGGCTGGTTCGCAGCCCGTCCCTCTGGAACCGAGAACGTGTACAAAATCTATGCCGAGAGTTTCCTTGGTAAGGAGCATCTCCGCCGCATCCAGGAAGAAGCCCAGGCCCTTATCTCGGGTATTTTCAAAATAGCGACAGCGGTGACTGGCCATTAACCGGTCTCCTCGAAGCTTTGTCAATGTGTCCGGGGACGCAAGGGCGTCGCCGCCTAATCGAAGCCTCTGCCGATCAAAGTGCAGCCGTTCGCGCCGCTCCGGGACTAAGCGGCCACACTGCTAAACTGCAAATCGATGAGGCAAGGAGGTCTGACAAGGCGAACGTGCATGGCGGTGTTGGGAGCGCCGCTGATGCGGGCTTTTGGCCAGGGTGTCTCTACGCGCAGTGTCAAAGCCATGCCGCGAGGCAAACCCTCCGGTCTCCCGTTCAATGCCCATTTTGTGGACGTGGCGGCGCAAGCCGGCTTGACTGCGCCCCTGATCTATGGCGATCCCAACCGCAAGACTTACATCATTGAGACGGTAGGCTGCGGCTGCGCGCTGTTTGATTATGACAACGATGGCTGGCTCGATATCTTTCTACTGAGCGGCTCGCGATTGGAGGGTCCGGCTGCGGGGGCGACAAATCGACTCTACCGGAATAATCGCGACGGTACCTTCACCGACGTGACGGAGAAATCCGGCCTGGCCCGCACAGGATGGGCATCTGCCGTGGCGGTTGGCGACTATAACAACGACGGATTCGATGATCTCTTTATCACCTATTGGGGCCAGAACGCTCTGTATCGAAACAATGGCAACGGCACTTTCACCGACGTCACGGAGAACGCGGGTTTGCTCCACACCGGAATGAAATGGGGCTCAGGCTGCACATTCATCGACTACGATCGTGATGGGCGTTTAGATTTATTCGTCGCAAACTACCTCGAGTTCGACGTGAATAAAATTCCTAAACCAGGCCAAAACCCGTATTGCAATTGGAAAGGCATCCCAGTGAATTGCGGCCCGCGTGGACTGCCAACCAGTCTTCCGGTGCTCTATCACAACAATGGCGATGGCACATTCACGGACATCAGCGAGAAGTCAGGAGTGGCGAAAGCGCGAGGAAGCTACTCCATGACGACAGTAGCTGCGGATTTCGATAACGATGGATGGCCCGATCTATACGTTGCTTGCGATTCCACCCCCAGCTTCCTTCTGAAGAATAATCACGATGGCACATTCACAGACGTGGGACTCGAAAGCGGTGTCGCGCTCAACGAGGACGGAATGGAACAGGCCGGGATGGGCTTGGGGATTAGCGATTACAACCTTGACGGGAGCCTCGACATCCTAAAGACGCACTTTGCGGACGATACCGCTGTCCTGTATCGAAACGACGGCAAGGGGAGTTTCGAGGATGTGACGAATTCGGCTGGCCTGGGGGTCGAAACGCGCTACATCAGTTGGGGGGCGGGCATCTTCGATTTCGACAACGATGGTTATCCGGACCTGTTCTGGGTAACGGGGAGTGTCTATCCGGAGATCGAGGCGGCGTTGCCGAATTATCCTTTCAAGAGTCCACGCATTGTCTTTCGCAATTTGAGGAACGGGAAATTCGAAGAACTGTTGGATCAAGCAGGTCCGGGTGTCGCGGCCGCGCACGCGAGTCGAGGCTGCGCGTTCGGGGACTTCGACAATGACGGCGACGTCGATATTCTGGTAATGAATCTGAACGAGCCTCCGTCATTGCTGCGCAACGATGTCAGCGGCAATGGACATTGGCTGAAAATCAAGCTGATTGGAACGAAATCGAACCGCAGTGCAATTGGCGCTCGCGTGACGGCCCGTTATGGCGACAAGGTTCAAGCGCAGGAAGTACTGAGTCAGGCAAGCTTCTACTCGGCCAATGACCTGCGGCTTCACTTCGGCCTTGGCGCAGTAGAGAAAGTGGATCTCGATATTCGCTGGCCCAACGGCGGCAACGAACGAATCGCCAATGTAGCTGCGAACCGCCTCGTAATTATCCGAGAAGGCTCCGGAATCATTAAATCGGAAATTTTTAAGAAGAGTCGTACGTCACCCCGTTAAAGCTGTCTTTCTGCTTCAGAGGAGTTTCGACCGATGACAAAGCGATTTTTCGCGCTTACTGTTTTTCTGCTTACATTTTTGGTTTGGCCGGCGATGAGCGTTGCGCAGGAACTCAACGCCACACTCACCGGTACGGTAACCGATCCTTCCGGGGCGGTAATCGCCGGAGCCACAGTTCTCATTCACAATAACGAGACGAATACCGACGTCAGAACGGCCGCTACAGACGGTAGCGGGAATTACACTGCCACGAATCTTCCTGCCGGTACGTATACGGTCACTGTGAAGACCGCTGGATTTCGAAGCTTCACGGCAAACAATGTGACTCTCCACGTCGCTGAGAAGCGGACGCTGAACGCGGCTCTGGAAGCTGGCCAGGTGACCGAGACTGTCACAGTTCAGGAGACCGCGACGCCTATTCAGACCTCGACTGCCGCACAAGCTGGCACGATTACCGGTACGCAGGTTCGGGAGCTTGAATTGAACAATCGCAACTTTGAGCAATTGGTGCTCTTACAGCCTGGTGTGACCAATGGATTGCCGGACCAAGTCGGATTCGGCCTTTCCAACTCAACCACTATCTCCGTAAATGGAGCACGCGTGACTTCGAACAATTGGACGGTGGACGGAGCGGATATCAACGACAGCGGTTCGAATGGAACACTGCTAAACGTGCCCAGCGTCGACGCGATCCAGGAATTCACACTCCAGCGAAGTACCTATGACGCGCAATACGGGCGTAGCGGGGGCGGCCAGGTGCTGGTCGCAACCAAATCGGGAACGAGTGCGTTTCACGGCAGTGCTTACGAGTTTGTCCGCAACGACTATTTCAATGCGAACGATTTCTTTTCGAATAGCACAGGCACGCCGAGAGCAATCGAGCGGTACAACAACTTCGGGTTCACGGTGGGTGGCCCGCTCTTTGTGCCGAAACTCTACACCAAGCAACGATCAAAGACTTTCTTCTTCTGGTCAGAAGAGTGGCGAAAGACGAGCACTCCGGCGACATTCAACCAGGTCGCTCCTACCTCGGCTGAATTGGGCGGCGTGGTGTCTGGACAAGTCACGGGCCCCGCCGCTCCTGGGTGCGTCACGTTTAACGCCTCCGCGAATACGAGCACCGTCAACCCCGCCTGCTTTAGCCAGAATGCGCGGGTTTATCTCACCAACATCTTCAACAAATTCGCTGCCAATAGTGGGAACAATTTCATCACGAACTATTCCCAGAAGAACAACTTCCGTCAGGACATTGTCCGGTTGGATCAGAACATAAGCGACAAGATTCATTTCTTTGCACGCTTCATGCAGGACGACGTACCGCAGAACTTTCCGCAGGGATTGTTCGCCGGAGCGAATTATCCCGGCGTCAGCAGCGTCGCCCTTGATGCACCGGGCAAAAATGTCGTTGGAAATTTAACCTGGACTGTTTCGCCGCGGGTCGTCAATGAGGCAGAGTTCGCCTATTCCTGGGGTGCTATCGACGCCGCCCTTTCGGGCCCAGCCGTTTCGCCTAGCTTTGTCAATGCACTTACCCCTGCTGCATACGCGGATCCCTATCATCGTGTACCCAGCGTAACGATCACCGGAATTCAAGGATTTTCGGAAGGAGTCGCCCCTTACTTCGAACGGAATTTCGATCGAAGCGTCTTCGATAATTTCTCGGTAACCGCAGGCAATCACACAATTCGAGCCGGGTTCAGCACTCAATGGATGTTGAAGACCGAGAATGCCTCGAATGGCGCGGCAAGCTTCACTTTTAACAGCTTCGGCGATTTTCTGCTGGGTAATGCGGCTCAATATTCACAGTCGAACCGTGACATTGTTCCAGATCTGCATTACTTCAACTTGGAAGGTTACGTTCAAGATGACTGGAAGGTCACTCCGCGTTTGACGCTGAACTTCGGCCTGCGGTACAGTTTCTTCCCCTCTCCCAGCGATGTGCATAACACTCTGAACAATTTCGACCCGCTTCTGTATAACTCTGCGCTGGCTCCGGCCATCGATCCGGCAACCGGTAATTTCATTGCGGGCCAGGGAATCGTTCCGGCGACATATACCAACGGCATCATTTTCCCGACGGGCACCGCGTGTAATACCGCGAAGGCAATCTCGGCCCAGGTCACCTGTTCGCCTTACGGGAATCTGGTAAATCCAAACTCGAACAACAATTTCACTCCTCGTTTTGGATTCGCATGGGATCCCACCGGAAAGGGCAAAACTGCTGTCCGCGGAGGATATGGTATTTTCTACGATCGAACGCTCAACGGCATCTGGGAACAGAATGCGTTCGTCAATCCGCCTCTTGTTCAATCCACCACGATTCAGAACACCAGTTTCGACAACCCTCTCGCCGGAACCCTAAGCCTGCCTCTCGGACCCAATTTCCTAGAATCCACTGGGAGACCAACCTTCAAAGTTCCGTCCTACCAAGATTTCAATTTCTCAATACAGCAGGAGATTCTTCCGAATACTGAATTCGAAGTTGCTTACGTAGGCGGGCTGGGCAGGCATTTGCTCGGAGAAGCGGACTTGAACGAGGCGCCACTTTCCGTCCGCCAAGCTAATCCGAATGTCAACGTGAACGCGATCCGGCCGTTTCTTGGCTACTCATTCTTCAAGAGCAGGCTCCCGGAGTTCCTGAGTAACTATAACTCGCTACAGATCTCTTTAAACCGCCATGTAACTCAGGGTTTGACCTTAGGGGTTGCTTACACGTGGTCGAAGCTTCTGACGAATGCCTCTGTGGACCGCGATACAGCAACTTACAACACTTACAACTTCGCCCAAAGTTATGGTCCGGGCACCTACAACACACCCCATGTTTTCGTGGCGAGTTACGTTTACCAACTGCCGTTCTTAAAGGCCCAGAAAGGTGTCGTCGGACACGTTCTGGGTGGCTGGGAGATTTCCGGCATCACCACAGTGCAATCCGGTCAGTCACAGACTATTACGCAGAATTCCGACCCGTTTGCCTGCACTACGGCGACAATGGGCGGGTGTGTCGCGGGCAGTGTTCCCGGAACCTATCCAGGTGGAATCGGTATTGGGACTCTGAATGGCTCGGTACAGGTCCGGCCTGACGCAGTCGGTTCGGCCAGCGGTCCTGGAACCCTTCAGCAGTGGTTTAATCCTGCAGCGTTCGTTCCGGCCGTGGGCCATTTCGGTAGCGCGGGTGTTGGAACCTTGCTGGGTCCGGGACTACAGAATTGGGATCTCGCCGCCATCAGGAACATCAAGATCGCCGAACGTTTTAGCCTGCAGTTCCGCGGTGAATTCTTTAACGCCTTCAATCATACAAATTGGAACGTGATTGACACCAACCGTAGCGACGCCAGTTTTGGACAAGTCACCAGCACGCACAATCCGCGCAATATTCAGCTTGGACTAAAGTTGTATTTTTAGTTTGTGAACTGCTTTTCGTTCAGGGCCGTTCGAGGACCTCGGCGTTCTTGGACGGCCTTCCTTTTTGGTGTATCGCTGATGCTGTTACCATTGGCTTCAGGCTTGGCTCAGCAGCCTTCGACGGACTTGCGAACTTCGCTGATAGAGGGTTCTCAAGCTCTTCAAAGGGGCGACAACGCCGCAGCCGAGGTTGCCTTTCGCGGAGCGCTGGCCGCAAAGCCGGACTCCATTGAAATTTTGAATGATTTAGCAATTTCCCTCGCGCGCCAGGGCAAACAGACGGAGGCAATCGCCATCTATGATCGCGCGCTCAAGATCAAACCAGGCGATCCCACCACGACGCGGAATTTAGCTATCGCCTACTTCCGGGCGCAGCGGTACAAGAATGCGTTGCCGCTTCTGCAGGCGATTTGTAAGTCAGCCCCGGATTTTCAGACCTTGGAACTTGCCGGGCTATCCCTCTTCGCCTTGGACCGCTATTCTGAGTCAGCGCAATACCTGGAGCAAGCCAGCAAAGTCAATCCCTCGGACCTTCATACTCTCGACATGCTGGGCAAGGCCTACACGCGGGCGAAGAAGTACAACAGTGTTGCAGATGTCTTCGCCCGAATCATGGCCGTGAATCCCAATTCCGCTGAAGCTCACGCGATGCTGGGCATGGCATACGACAAGCTGTCTCGCGATGACGAAGCGCGCGCCGAATATGAAGCCGCCGCAAAGGCGGACCCGAATCTTCTAGGCGTCCATTCCGGCCTGGGCCTCATCTATTGGAAGGAAGGGAAGATAGAGCCTGCAAAACGAGAATTTGAGACGGAACTGAAAAAGTATCCCACTGATCCCGTTTCACACTGTCTGCTTGGCCAGATTTTGCGAAAGCAAAACAATCCCGTGGAAGCTCTGCGACATTTTCGAGCCGCGATTGCCGCCAATCCCAACTACAAAGAAGCACTGTTCGAGCTTGGGAAATCGGAGCTTATGCTCAATCAGCCGAAGGAGGCAATAGAACCCTTGCGCAAGGCAATTGAGCTTGACCCCAATTACGTCCAAGCCCATTACTCGCTCGGTACAGCCTATCGCAAAGTCGGCCGCTCTGCCGATGCATCCCGCGAGATTGCAATGTCGGAGCAGATCCAAGCGCGTGAGCGCGCCGATGACATAAAGCACGTCAGCCATGAGTCGCAACCTGAATGAGCTTCTGCTGTGAAAGAATGAAATGTGCTGATGCGAACAGTCTCCTTGCTCTTAGCGATCGGAAGCGCTTCAACGCTGTTCGCGCAGAGCCCGGAAGGGGACTGGAGCGCCATGCCGATACGCGAGGCGCGCGCTACATCGGTCACGGGTCAGGTCAGCCGGGTTCGAGATGGACAGCCCTGGGCCGTGAGCACCGGGGACCGAATACCTATTCAGCAGGTGATCACGACAGGCAGCGACGGCTATGCGCACTTCAAGGTTGCCGGCGGAAGCAGCTTCGATGTTTTTGCCAACTCTCGCGTTATCTTTCGACAAAATGCAGCTAGCAGCAGTGATCTCTTAGATGTGCTTGCAGGGCGCGTTCGCATTCATCTCCAGCCCACTGCCGGCCAGTTGCAGCAACGAATTTTTTGCCCGGTCGCCACCATAACCGCCCACGAGCTTGCCACAATCGCACTGGCCGTGGACGAAGACGACACGGCTCGGATCGATGTCATTGAAGGGGTCGTCGGTGTTCAGCATGCATTTTTACCGAGCAGCGAGCCCGTGCTTGTGACCGCCGTCGACGCAGTCCTAGTACACAAAGATCAGCAGATCTCGCACCAGCTCGATCGCGGTTCGCTCTACCGGTATGCCGTAAAACCGTTGAAAGACATTTTATCTGCGATTACACTCGGGCATTCTGGACGCAGCGGACAAGCTGATCCGTCCGGAAGCAATAAAATCCTGGCTCAGGTTTCACACTTGTCTATCGTTCAGAGTTCCGGCCGATGGGCGCCCGCCTGCCGCGTGCCATGAATCTCGCCCTTTTCGTTTGGACTGCTGCGCTGGTTTTCGCGGCTCAGCAGCCGGGCCAGGTTCCTCGTAATCTTCAAAATGCGCCTGCTGCATCGAGTGCACACGAACTCCCGCCAGCCGGGATAGAGTCCCCCTGGGATTTGCGCAACATCTTGGCAGCGGTGGTGAAAGACAACGAGCAGCTGAAGTCATTGCTTGCTGACTTGAATCCGCAGCAGTGGTACGACCAAAAGGGCGCTCCAAGCACCTACATTGTTCAATGGACAACTGCGCAAAGACAAGCGAACGATGTGGTAATCGCCAGCCGTCTCCTTTCCCAGAACACCGAAAGCTTGTCACAGGCGCTTGACACTTACTTTCGCCTGGAGGCTCTCGAGACCAGTGCCCGATCGCTTGACGAGGGCGCTCACAAGTACGCAGATCGGGCTGTCGCAGATAAGCTTGGCGAACTAATCGCTCGCAACTTCAGCAACCGGGAACGGTTTCGGGATTACCTTCGGGATCTCGCTTCAAGCAAGGAACAGGATTTCAAGATCGCGGACGCTGAGGCACAGCGTTGCCGCGGTATGATCAGCAAGGAAACTCCCACCGGAGCCCGTGCAAAGCCTAGACGAAACTAATGGAAGTAAGTAACTTCACTTGTTCGATTTGCGGTGAAAGCTCCCGTGACATTTGCGTCTTCTGCACGAAAGACGCTTGCGGGAATCACCTGTGCGAGCGCTGTCACCGATGCAGTGATTGCTGCGAATGCGCGATGCGGCTCCGGAACCACGAACGGACTGGCGAGGTTGATTCGCATTTCGCCACTACCCCTTCGGGTTCCAACGGCATCATGGCTGTAGCTCCTGCCGCGCCGATTGAAGATGCACAAACGAGCTGAACGCGCCTGCGCCCATCCCCTTTCTGGTAGGGTTCAGAGATCTATGAATCACAGCTTCGCGATTACCGCTAACCCAGGCGGCTTGAATCTCCTTTTCGTTTAACCCGGCCAGCCGTCCTGCCAGAATGAAGCCCGGGAGAGCGTGTTCCAGGTCGTGCCAGCGCGCCATATCGACAACAGACATGAGAGCACGCTGCCGAAGAAGCTCAAGTGTGCCGGGATCTCCCTGATCCGTAAGATCTACAAGTGCAAGACTAGCGTTGCGGCGGTCAGACCAAACAATCGAGTTCATCAATTCAACGAACCATGTAGGCTCAATTCGAATCCCCTCATTCGGGTGAAGCTTTTGGCCAACCGCTACTGCCTTGAGCGACCGCATTGCATTTTCCCGAACCGTATTATCCTGGTCCTGCAACGCATACTGTAGACCGTCAATCATCGTTTTCGCGGTTCGGGCATCACGCGGGCCGTACTGCAGAACGTAAGCGGCAATCGCCCTCTGCTCCGCGCTTTGCGATTCGTGTAAGACCTGATCGACAACGGCAAGATCTCGAGAGAGCATAGCGATGAAAGCTTGCTGCAGCTCGCGGCATTGTGAATCGACCATCAGTGAATAGCCGTTCGTGAGGTCTTCATCCGCATTGCGCCCGCGAATGCTTGCGGCAACAGCATCCAGAAGCGCCCGGTAGTTATCAGCAATATCCTCAGGCAACGCGATATCGCCGCTGGGAGTTGGCCGAAACTCAAAGTGGGGCGCATCCTTTTCTTCTACACCCACATAAAGAACCATCCTTCGGTCTTCGCAGCACGCGGCCTCTATGCGCGATGCAACCACTCCAGGGATTTTGCTGATCCGATCCTCGGTCTCTTCACGCGAGACGGGAAGAACATCTCCTTCGCTAACCCCGAGGGCGGATTTGATTTTTTTGAGGGAAACCTTACGGGCGCCATAGACCTCGATGACACCGATGCGCGGACTGATGTCTTCGGCCGCCGCCACGGTACACGGCGCGAGAGCGGCGATCGAAATCGTGAAAATGCCGAGCCAGAGTCTCACCACTTCAGTATGAGACGGGTTCGTTAAGCTTTCGTTTACGCCTGCTTTTGGGCGAGGTCGCCGATGAAAGGCAATCTGACTGTCTGATTGTTATACGCCTTGTACATCAAAACAATAAATAACACGAGAATACAAAGCCAGAGTATCGGATAAAGCGCGATGAGCAGAAATCCGACACCGTGTGTGATGAAGGCAAACATGCCAATGATCAGGTGCAGGACCATCCAGAACACAAAAAGGCCTAAGTGCAAAAATAGCGACTGAAATGCATTGAACCGAACGGTCTTGTTCTGGTTATATGGCGCAACAACCAGGAACACGATGCTGCAGATCAGGCCTATGAAAAACGGGAAGTAGCAGAGCATGCCGGCCACATTATTAGTAAGTCCCGAACTTGCGGCGGTCGGCTGAGGCGGAGGAGCCGAGTACGCCGTTCCTCCTGCTGCACTGCCCGCGCTTCCACCAGCTATCGCGGTGCCGCAGTTTGGGCAAAAAGTACCCGTTGCCTGTGCACCGCAATTAGGACAAAATGCCATAAGAACCCTCCTGGCTAGAAGCCATTCTTTTGAGTGTATTCCAGATCTGATGCAAAGGCTACGCTACTACATGGCGCTTGAGCACCGGCCGGAGCGCCAAGTTTACTAGTACCATAAGAAGCGAAAAAAACGGAAGCAGCATGAGGCCGCGCTGATAGTTTTGGTTTTCCGCTAGCGCGCCGATAATCGGGGAACTCACGGCAAGCCCGATCCAGCCGCATGTAATGACTATTCCCAGTGCAGTCGCGGCGCCCCGATGAAAGGTGTCTCCGGTGATCGCAAGCGTAGTTGGAAACACCGGCGCCATCGTAAGGCCAGCGCAAAATACCGCGATAGTAATGCTGGTTTGCGAATGGAGGTGCAACATGGCGAAGGTCGTGATCACCATAAGAATCGAAGATGCCAGCGTGACCGTCAACGCAGGAATCTTGATTAGTACTCGTGAGACAACGACTCTTCCGACCAGAATTCCAAACGCGAATCCGTAACTTACGATCCCGCCCGCCGAACGAGGATCGAAGTGCATCGAGATTAAGTAAGTTTTCAACCAGTTCCATACACCCACCTCACACGCCACATAGAGGAAGAGGAACAGACACAAAAGAATCAGAGCCGGCCGGGAAAGTAGCGTGGGCACTTCGTTCAGGCGGAAGCTGGCCTCCCCCGAAGGAGACGGCATGCGCGTTGCTCCATTTACCGCTAGAGCGACAACTGTCAGCGCAGCGACGGAGTAGCAAAGAACAATCGCGGTCAGATAGCTCGCCGCGAAAGTCGTAATAATTCCGCCCAATCCGAAAAATAGGTTCAGGAAGTTGAGCGCGGAACCGCGTCGGGTCGGTTCTACGGCACCCACAAGTGAGTTCGCCGCCGTCACGACGATACCTCCCCCCACCCCGAGCACGAAATAGGCAATCAGCAGAGTGGAATAGCCGCCTGCGTTCGGAGCAGCAAACAACGAAGCTGCGACTAGCGAAAGACCGGTAACGAGTGCCATTCTGTTGCCTCTGATATCGATAACCGGTCCCGCGGATAAGGAGGCAATCACCAATCCGAGTGCTTGGGCCATTCCGAGGCTGCCCTGTTGTGTGGGCGTCAGCGCATAGGAGGGAAGGAGCGCGCCCAATATAGGTGCGATTAAGCCATAGACAAAGATGGCCAGCGTGGCCGCCAAGATGAGCATTCGAGAAATAGTATCAAACTGCCGCGACTACCGCAGATCGTCGAGCGACTACTTCCGTGAAAATCTCCGCGACTTGTTCGCACTCTTCACGCGAAACGTCCATGTGTGTTACGAGGCGCATTTGAGTTGAATTGACGCCGTTCGCAAGAACTCCTCGATGTTTCAACTCTCTGCTGAATTGCGTCGTTGAGAGGCCGAGGCCGGAAATATCAAAAATCACTATATTGGTGGACACGCGGGAAGGATCGATCCTGATGTCGGGCAGTTGAGACAAGCGCTCGGCCAGATAGTGAGCGTTCTGATGATCTTCGTGCAAGCGTGCGGGCGACTCATTGAGGGCGATGAGCCCAGCCGCCGCAAGAACTCCTGCTTGCCGCATACCCCCGCCTAGCCGCCTCCGGCACAGCCGCGCTCGCGCGATGGCGTCCGCCGTACTGACCAGCAAAGAACCGACCGGTGCGCCCAAACCCTTCGAAAGGCAAAACATCACTGAATCTGCATCCCGGACAATACGTGAGACAGGCGTAGCAGTCACGACCGACGCGTTGAACACACGCGCTCCGTCCATATGGACTTTCAATCCCCGCTCATGCGCGTTCGCGCAGATCTCGTCGATCATCTCCTGCGGATAGACCGTGCCGCCTAACATATTGTGCGTGTTCTCTAGCGCGATCAGAGTCGTAGCCGCGTTATGCGGGCCAGCCGGCCGGAGAGCGTTCTCAATTTGCTTCCAGCTCATTACTCCATCCTCTGTAGGCACGGCCCGGGCTACGCAGCCTGCGAACCAAGCCATCATCGACAACTCCCAATCGAGAATGTGCGATCGCGCTTCGCAGAGAACTTCTTCACCGTGATTGGTGTGCAGCTTGATTGCGATGTTGTTGCCCATCGTGCCGGTGGGAACAAACAAAGCTGCTTCTTTAGCGAAAATTTCGGCAGCTCGCTCCTCAAGACTGTTTATCGTTGGGTCTTCACCATAGACGTCATCACCAACTTTGGCACCGGCCATTGCCGCGCGCATCTTTTGGTTGGGCTTTGTGACAGTGTCGCTGCGAAGGTCGATCCACTCTTGCTCACGCATGTATGAAGTCCTGAAAAATCTCGTTTGAGAGCACGATCGCGCTTTCCGCCAGTCGTAGGCGTGGGCCGTCGCGCTCCAACATACCGGCTTGCACCCATCTTGAGATTGGTTCGGCAAACCGGGACCATTCTTCGGCTGTAGGCGTTATTCCATTCATCAGACGTAGCCCCACAAAGAAATGCTCTTCGGAAGCATCGGTTGTGGTTAGCTCATGCCGTTCGATGTATGCGTTGCTCTGCTGCTCGAAATAGGCTGGAAGCGTGCCGGCATTCGACCATCTCTCTCTTCTATTGAACGAGTGGGCATCAAGTCCAAAGCCCACGTAGGGATCGAGCCGCCAATATTTCAGATTATGCCGCGACTCGTATCCAGCTGCGGCAAAGTTTGAGATCTCATAGCGATTCAGTCCCAGTGCCGCCAACCGTGCAACAGCGCGCTCATAAAGCTCAACCGTCAGTCCCTCGCTCGGGAGATGACCGGCACCGTAACGCACGCCGCCAAGTAAGACCTCGTTGCCCAACCGGCTATCCTCATCTATCTCGAAAACATAAATAGAAACGTGCGGCGGTTTGAGGCGTTCGATCCAATCGAGCGAATACTCCCACGATTCCAAGCTCTGATGGGGCAGTCCGGCAATCAGGTCGATATTGATGTTATGAATGCCGGCTTGATGTAGCGTCTCAACGTCGCTCTGCACGATTTTCGCGGTGTGGCGGCGGCCAGTTTGGCGGAGCTCGGCTTCTACAAACGATTGCACTCCGAGGCTCACGCGATTGGTTCCGCAGCGTTTCCAATGCTCCACAGCCTCACAACTCACTGTTCCCGGTGCGCATTCAAGCGTCATTTCCTGCAGGTTAGCGCCGGGAATCTCCTTCATGAGCGCTGCCATTGTTTCCGGCGGCATCAAGCTCGGTGTACCGCCGCCAAAGTAAACCGTGTCAGGCAACCAGTCCCAAAAATGGGATTGCAATTCCTTCAATAGCGTTCGGTCGTAAAGCACACGTGTCTCAACCGGAGACACAGAGGAAGCAAAGTTACAGAAGCTGCACTTCTGATCGCAAAACGGATACGAAAGAGAAACGCCCGGCATGTCCTTACAAGCGAACTGACTCCCCCAAGTGTTGCCCAATGGCTGAGCCAATGAGCTCATCCAGGGTTTCCTTCGTTTGCGGCAGGACGAAAGCGTTCTTACTCGCATCCCAATCCAGCTTGAAGCTCTTCGAATGCGCCGAGACCCAGATCTGTCGAACTGGCGTATTCGGGCTCACAACGAATTTTGCCTTCGGCTCTTCGAATTCAATCCCCAGCGCGCCTGCGTTGAAGTCCGGCTCGAAGTCGTAGCGCTCGGACGCGTTTGTCAGTTTTTTGTAAAGCGCCTGCAGCGCCGCGTCTGCTTGTGTCTTAAATTCTTGTTCGTCCATAGGTCTTATTTACATTCTCTTCTGAGCCGCGCGGAAAGTCTGGAACTTTCCTTCGTCAGTTGTCATCTGGTAACTGCACAGTGCGATATGGAGTATTCGTGTGTCCATCAGACCCTTATTCCCGGCACCACCAGACTCTATGCGGACTATCTCTATGAGTTCGATAAGGTACAAAGCTTCTATCCGGCTCATTTCACTGACACCGAGCAGCTTGCGGCGTCTGCGAAGCACATAGATTTTCCACAACAACGACGGGCGCTTCTGATTGCCGCGCTGCGGGAGCAGAATGGCGACTCCCCAACGCTCTCAAGACTTGCTAAGCCAGGCACTGTCGCAGTAGTAACAGGTCAACAAGTCGGACTTTTCTCGGGACCAGCCTACACCATCTTTAAAGCGTTAACTGCAGTAAAGCTGGCGGAACACCTAAGCGACATTGGCATCCCAGCTGTGCCTGTCTTTTGGCTGGCTACCGAAGATCATGATCTTGAGGAGGTCGATCACGCATGGGTTTTTAACCATGCTGCCGAACCCGCAAAAATAGTGATCTCCGAAACTGCTGCGACGGGTGGCCCGGTCGGCCAGGTGAAGCTCGGGCGTGTACCGCTTCCGGAGTTAAGAGAAGCACTGGGCCATTTGCCATTCGCGGACGAGGTGCTGACCTTGCTGGAGCAGGTCCATGATCCCAACGCGACGTTTGGCTCCGCGTTCGGGGCATTTTTGCGCAAGCTTCTGAGGGGCTGCGGGCTTCTCTATCTGGACCCGTTGGCGCCTGCAGTTCGGGAAATCGCGGCTCCCTTTATCAATCAGGCGGTACATCGGATTCCCGATTTGATTCGCGTGCTTAAGCAGCGGAATCGTGAGCTTGAGGAAGCCGGTTACCACGCCCAAGTGCACATTGACGACAGCACCTCGCTCGTGTTTCTGATCGAGGAAAATAAGCGAATTCCACTCCGTTGGAAGAATGGCCGATTTTTCGCAAGGGATAACTCGTACACGCCGGATAATTTAGCCCTGCTCGACGGCCGGGTATCCCCTAATGCGCTGCTGCGACCGGTGATGGAGGACTACCTGCTCCCTACGGCGGCCTATGTTGGCGGACCTTCGGAGGTCGCCTATATGGCGCAGGCGCAAGTCCTGTATGAAGCTCTTCTAGGCCGGATGCCCGTGATCTTCCCGCGCAATAGCTTTACGTTGCTGAACTCCCGAGCGACGAAGCTGCTGGAGCGCTACGGCCTTCGGGTGCCTGATCTGTTTTCTCATCAGGAGGAAGTCACTAGCCGTATCGCCGCGCAGCTTGTACCAGACCGTCTTACGGATGAGTTTGCCTCTGTGCGATCAGCGGTCGCATCGTCACTGGCGGGGCTGCAGTCCAATCTGTGCGAGTTCGATCCAACTCTCGAAGTAGCGGCGAACAAGAGCACCGCCAAGATTCTTTATCAGATCGATAAACTGTCGCAAAAGGTCGCCCGCGAAAGGATGCTGCGAGACGAGCGTTCGCAGCGTGATGCTACCTATTTAATGAATCTGATCTTTCCGTATCGCCATTTGCAGGAAAGATTCTACTCCATCATTCCCTTTCTCGCGCAGCATGGCTTGGATTTGCCACAGCGTCTCATGAATGAGGTACAACTTGGGTGCCCGGATCACATGATCCGTGCGATGTAGCTGCTAGGACGTGCAACTCCCGCAATTCTGCAGTTTTATTTGTGGCCGAATGCGCCGCGATCCCAACCGTAGAGACTCTGATCGAACATGGAACAAGGGAAGGCGGTTGAGGCTGGATTGAGCGCGTATCTATAGGACGAGGTTAGAGCGCTACCCGAGTGGATGGCCGGAGAGCCAGATTGCAGTCGGACGTCGAGCGGGCCAGCAGGGCTCGAGGAGACAAATCTCGGGTTGGCGGTAGAGTTGTGGCCACCTTTCGCTACCGTGCTCGAGATCGCGCCGCTTCCGTAGAAAATGTTGTAATCCTCAGTGACCTTCGCGCTGCTAACCGACATTGCCACCTCGGCTTTACTAACGATGTTGTTGCGAACAGTTGCCGAGGAGCCGGAAAATATTCCAAAGCCCACCCGCACGTTGTGAATCGTGTTCCCATATATCGAGGCACCTGTCGAGTACTGCGACCAGTGGATGGCGGCATTTTGCATCGGACCCACCACGACGTTGTTGTAACACAACACGTTCGATGACTGGTACGCGCCGATCGCGTTGGTTGTATACGCTCCGCCCTTAATGAAGTTGTGATGGATTGACCCTGAAACGCGGTAAGAAGTATTCTTCCACCCGGTGAACTCGATGGATTCGCCATCGCCTTCACGATTATCGCTATTGTATATAGAATTGTTGTAAACTTGCGCGCCCGTCACGCTACGGTTAACGCCTTTCACGCCGATGCCTTGAGAACCTCCAATCACGGTGTTCCCTGAAACCACAGCGTTATCGACGTTGATGATGTAGAAGCCTACCGCCCCCCTGCTTGCCTGATTGAAAGTCACCCGGTTGCCGGTTACTTTGACACCGTTTACCGAAGCCACAATCTGGAGCATATGGCCCGACTGTTTGAACGTTCCTGTAGTCGTATACGTGTTGTTTGAGAAGGTAAACCCTGTCGTCTGTCCCACATCAACCGCATACGTGGAGGCATTTCTCAATGTGCAGTTGCGGACAGTAATATTGCTGCCACCCGTAATGTTAATCAAAATCTTTGCATTTTGAATCGTAAGGTTGCTGATCGTGACGTTGTGACCGTTGCGCAGAGTGATGGGAGACGATGCACTGCTCAAACCGTCAATGACAGGTTGAGCGCCCGTCCCATAGGAGCCGATAACGATCGGATCACCGGGCTCGTCCGAAGTTGCAATATCCAGCGTTTCGCCCTGCCAAACGCTGCCGGCCTTGAAGAGAATCTGATCCCCCGGGTGATACAGGGGTGAACTTGCGTACCGCAAGCTTTTCCAAGCGGCTGTGGTTTGAGCCCCCGCGTGGAAATCGTTTCCAGCGCCGGCATCGATGTAGTAAGTAGTTGCTTGAACCTGCGTGGTGAGCAGACCAAGGCTGAATCCGAACAGAATGATACTTGTCCTAAACACAATAAAACGTTCCTTTTCCTAAAAATTTGAAAAATCATTGTTTTTCTTCTTTGAATCCATCGATCTCTTCGTGCATTGCCAAACGCAGACACACACGCACGACTTCCGGGCTCAGCGAACAAGTCCCGGCTATCGGCCAAGCTAATAGATTTGTCTTAGTATGCCTGAGAAGGTACTACGATTCAACTAGAAATTGACCTGAGGATTGCCCAAAAGTACCATTGGCTGAACGCGGCGCTGATGCTCTTAAGGCAAGGAGGATGGCGCAGAATCTTATCGACCATGCGTGGCTACCCCGGCGATTTCTTCACGCCGTCCACGTGGTAAAAGAGATCATGAGCCGGAAAATACGGCAAAGTCCGTGCAAGCTTTTCTGTGTAGTCGCTAAAGTGTTTACTGACCACGCTGCTGGAGTGGCGGAATTGGCAGACGCACGGGACTCAAAATCCCGCGGGATTCACTTCTCATGAGGGTTCGACCCCCTCCTCCAGCACCACCGCTCAGCAACCATACGGATGCATTACGCCCGCAATTGCCGCTGGTGTGACAAATCGGTTGTGGGAGTATGCGATCTCGTTGCGCTGATCGAATCTGCAGAGAGGAGGTTAGAAAGAGCGGCGTAATCCAACACCGAAAAAGCTGAGGCCCAATGGTACTAGTATTTTAATTTGCGCCAGACAGGCCGGGCGAAGGCAGTTTCGGGTGTAGGCTATAATCGCTGCGCGGAAGCCAAAACGGAAAGTCTGCTTTACCGCGCAGAGACTCTGCGTCGGAGAGGAAACACGAATGGCATCGTTTAGAAATTCGCTAGAAGCAGGAGGAACTTGTTGCAGCGCACTGCATTCACCGGGGCCGCGGTAGGGCTGTCGCCCGCGCTTCGGTTCAGCCAGGCGCAAGCCGCGGATTGTCCCGTGTTTTGCAATGAGCATCGGCCCAAGACTCCCGCGCATGCGCTCAAGGCATTGATAAAGGGAAACGAACGATGGGCGACGTTTTCTCAGGAGCATCCGGGCGAGGACGAAGAGCGCCGCGAGTGCGCGGTGGCCGGGCAGAGTCCATTCGCAGCGATTATCTCCTGCTCGGATTCGCGGGTCCCCCCAGAACTGGTCTTCGATCAGGGAATAGGCGATCTGTTCGTCGCGCGTGTCGCGGGCAATGGTGCGACCGGAACGTTGGCCGAGGGCCTGTATTACAGCACTAGCGTTCTGGGTGCGTTGGTACTCTTCGTGCTTGGCCACTCGGACTGCGCCGCGGTGAGATATGCGGTAACCCACTTCCCGCACCACGAGCTCGAGTTTGTAAGACTGATCTTCCCGGCTGTGATTCGTGCCAGATCCATAGTGGAGGAGGCGGGCGGCGACCCGAACGATCCCGCACAAGTAATTCCGGTCGCTACCGACCAAAACGTCATACTTGAGGTGCAGGCTCTGCGAACGAGTCCGTTCTTCAAGAAAATGGTTGACGACGGCACCCTGCTGATTGCGGGAGGCGTCTATGATCTCAAAACACAGCAAGTCACCATTCTTATCCGGTAGGTAGCGCGACCGATACCGTTACAGCTCTGCAAACGTCGTTGGAATTGCCGATCCACCGTCAGGCGGAAAGCTGCGCTTTGCGTGCAGATTGATTCAAAGTAGCCCACTACCCGAAAAATTGTACCTCTGGTAAAACGGTGTAGAAGGGAGCACGTCTATCTTGAGTGACCGCAAACAATTCAACTTCCCGGGAAGATCTTCCACACACCCCAAGGAGGCGGGACCATTTTCGGATTCCGTGGGAGCCGTTTCGAACTTGACGGTAATCGGAAGAGCGATGGTGATCAAAGGCCAAATCACGAGTAAAGAAAGTTTGCACGTGGATGGTCAGGTAGACGGCACTCTCGACTTGCCGGATTTTCGCCTTACAGTCGGGCCACACGGGAGAGTCGGTGCGGATACGAGGGCTCGGGAGATTGAAGTGCTAGGCACTGTCGCCGGTGATCTGGAAGCTTCAAAAAAGATCACAATTCGCAAGGGAGGTCGTTTGGTTGGCGATCTCCGAACCCCCGGCATCATCATTGAGGAAGGTGCTTACTTCAAGGGAAAAATCGAAATCGTAGACAGCGAAGAGCAGCCGCAGCCGAACGGACTAGAGGCGGACATCAAGAAGGCTACCGCCGGGGCCTGACCTCACGCGCTTCACTTCGCATCGCAAGAAATGTTAGGCGGCCAGTGCATCGCCGATCACCTTTTCCAAGGCTTGCTTCGATAAAGTCGTACTGATAAACAATTCCTGGCGCGCACCAGCACTCAGCGCAATCGCTTTCCAGCCGTTCGTGGTTGGAACGGTCACGCGAATTGCTGGATCACCGCGCGCATCACGTACAGGACGAATGATGCCTGGAATAACAGACCGTATCTCCGGGTTCCCGCTCAATAGACGCTCAAGCACCGGGCGTATGCCCCCGATAATGCTGTGCTCCACCTTGAGCTTGCTTGTGCGGCCCGAAGCCTCATTTCTACTTAAAACGCTTCTTGTACTGAATGTCGATGCCAAACTCGCCATTATCGTCTCGGAGTGCGATCACCGAGTATTGTCTGCTAAGCGCCCACTCCAAGCGGAAGATTTGTTCCGACGTTTGGGAAAGATTCGTGACATATGTAATCGTGATATCCCTCGACATTTGCTGTTCCACCGTAAGCCGCGCCTGAGGCGTGTTCGTGATGATCCCTTGCACGAACGGGTCAATTTTGATGTTCGTGATGCCGAACAGTTTTGAGAGGCGGTTTGAAGCAGGAGAAATCGCTTGTCCCAGAACAGTATTCGCGCCGGATTGTAGCGCGTTGAAGTCATTTGTCCCTTGTACGTTTGTCACATTGGACGCGATATCTGGCGCGCGCCCAATCGTCAGCAGAGCAACAATGTCCCTCGGCTGAAGAGGGGGATCGGAGCGGTAATTTATGTTCAGCTTGCTGAGCGTGCCCGAAACGGTGATGTCCACCGTAATTCCACGCGTCTGAGTTTGCAGATCCATGTCAAGCACAGGTTCGATTTTGACCGGATGAACGAAATCTACTTCCCCGCGATTAATGCTGTATTGGGTTCCGAATACCTTGATGTCGCCCTGGTTTGCCGAGACGTTTCCCAATACAAGCGGACGGTCAAGCGTACCGCGTATGCGAAGGTCGATTTCTGCCTCGACATCCTGGCTGAGAGTAGTGCTCAATCGCAGGTCTGAAGCGCTCTCCACCCGTATATCCAGTTGCAGGCCGGTTAGGAAATCACTCTGATTCGTTGCAGCCGGAACCGGAGCAATGCCTCGAGCCAACAAATTGCCCACATCGGTACTTGGGTTGAACGCCACCCTTGAGACCGTAATCGTCCCGGACAGGAGGCTGCTCTTGCTCGTGCCCGTTAATCGAAGGCCTGAATTGGCCGTCACGCTTATACCGCCCGCGTAACGAAGCCGCACATTATCGGCGTATCCTTCAAGGCGGTACATCAGAGGCCCCCCTCCGGCGAAGCTTACAAATCCGCCCAATGAGAGATCACCACCTCCGCTGTGTCCCGTGAGTTTCTGGATAGTCGCTCGATCGTGTTCGAACTTTACCGTCCCATTCACTCCGCTCAGCCCATTCGGAATGTTGTTTAGAAAGAACGAAGCGTTCTTCAGTTCGACAGTGCCGGTAAGCGCAGGATTCTTCAGCGTGCCCCCGATGGAAGCTGCAATCTGAGATTGACCGGACGATTCTATATTTTGATCGAATAACTCAAAAGCTCCGAGGTCAAGCGAGCCCTCTGCTTTCAAATCCATTGGGCGTTCCCCGAGATAGGGAATCGATCCTCTAAGCATCAGATTCGTACCCCGTCCAACGATTTGAAAGCTACGGATCAGCGCGTCGCCGTTCGAAGCCTCCAATACGATCGGACTCTGGTTACGAAAGATCAGATCGCTTGACTTCGCCTGCCCTCTGGTTTTTATGCCGGCGTACGGGCTCAGTTGCACTTGCTCGATGCGAATAATGGAACGCAGTTCCGCCGGCCTCTGAAGTGGTCCCTCAAACGTCAGTCCGCCTTTCAGAAAACCGTGAACGGGCAACGAGTCTGAATGTCCGGAATGGATAAACGCGTACAGTGTTGCCAAATCGATCCGATCCAGGTGCAAGTCACCTCTGACTGGCGTCCCGGATACGAGTTGCACCTGTGCACTGCCATTGAGCTTACTTTCACGCAAGTCACCGGAAAATTTCGCATTTAGGATCTGCCCGTGCGTTGCGCCGCTTAACGTCATATCTCCGTACTTCACTCCTTGGACAGCTACGTTTCGGAGCACAATTTTCCCGTTGAGGTCACTCGGCTCGATGTGATCAGCGGAAACGTGAGCCGCCGCTTGGGCATGGATCTCAAACTCACCCGTCACTCCCGGTTCGTACTTGCGCACGGTCGAAAGGCTCACGAGCGGAAATCCGTTGGTATCTATTCTCACCCGCGCTTGTCCCTCTCGCCACGAATGGTGGACATGCTCGTAGGTACCGGAAAATGATAGAAGCGCCAGGCCAGCTTGAACTCGGCCGTACGTGATCTGCAGCGTGTCGCCAGTCAGCCTGGTCGCAATCTCTACGTGGTTGACCCGCTCACCGTACGCATCAAGATTTTCAACTGTAAGTCGCGCGTTTCCGCTAAGGGCATGGGGCAAACCGGCAAGGTCGAGTGAGCCGGACGCCATGCCGCGACTGATCGGCAACCGCATTCTGAACTGTTCGCTGATCGCCCTTAAATCCGCACCCTTAAATTGCCCTTGCACCCGAAGTGGAACGTCCTCTCGCATCGACCAATTCGCTAGTCCTAGGTGGCCATTGCCAGTCGCATGCAGCATCCCTTTATCTAGAGCGAGCGAAGTGAAGTCCAGTTTGTCGGCGGATAAGTTGATAACCAACCGAACATCATCAAACAGTTGTCCGCGCGTTCGGAAGTGAGCCAGTGCCAAATTGCCTCGTATCTTGGGATTCATCAGGGGACCGGCAACCGTACCGTCGAAGTGGAGGCTTCCCTTCTCGAATGTAAATGGCAGAGCCGCCGCTCCAGTCCCAACGTTCGCTAATGCCAGCACCGGCTGGACGTCTTCCAAACTCGTGGAATCGAGGGTCATTTGTAACGTTGCGCCCACGGTACCCGAAACTGACAAATGCGAGCCGGGGAAGTCGAGACGTGATTCCACAAGCTCTAATATGTTTCCTCGTTCTCTGTACGACACGCCAACGTTGCCGGAAATTGGAACTCCGCCGGAGCCGGGAGTAATCTGCAGAGCGCTGCGAACGTCAAACTGCGGAAAATTCCGATCGAGTGTTGCCTCAACATGAACCGGTCCACTCGCGATCCCACTCCAGGGAAGCGGTTTTGCTGTGTAGAGCCGGCCGATGTCACGAATGTTGAGACCGCTGACCCTGCCATCAAGCTGAAGCTCGTGAAATTGCCTGAGCGTTGCTGCCCCCACAACTCTGCCGCCGAGCGCCGAAAGCGACAGATGCGTGAATCTCAAATCCTGGGGGGACCCAGCAACATCAGATTCAAATTCACCGCGTTTCAATGCGACTGAACGGAATGCATACGTGAGGTCATGGCCGGCGGCCTTGCCCTTGAACATGAATTTCGTGAATTGATCGTAGTGCGCCGTGCCGTTTAGCGTTAAGTCGCCGCCGCGCAACTCCGGAAATTTTACATGGCGGGAAAAGTCGGTACCCCGGATCTGTGCGTCTATCCTAAAATCCGCAATCGGATGGGTGGAGTACGCCAGTGTTCCACTCGCGCTGATTTTCGAGGCGTCCGATTTGAGTACGATCTGCGGAAAAACGATCCGGTCTTTTTCAACCGTGGCACGCGCATCCAGGTCAGCCGAAACCGCAGGAAACCGATCAGAATGGATGCGGAGCGGACGGGAAGAAAGGGCCACATCGTATCGAGGTCCCGCGAAATCATACCTAAACAAAACACTAAGATCATCGCCGCGCACGCTGAGTGGAATTCGCTGTGCGTCGGCTTGAATCGTCCCCTGATTCAATTCGAAATGCCGCACCTTAAGACTAAGCAGGTCCTGCATAATCTCACCTGTGCGCAGGGGCTTCGGAGAAGGGATATTTGTTGTTCCATCGGCACGTAGCAGAAAGTAGACCTCTGGATGCTCGACCGTCAGGGAACTGATATCCACTTGCCGCTTCGAGAGCGAAATTATTTTTAAGCCGACGCGAGCGGACTTAGCGCGAAAGAGGGGCGGCCCTGATTTCGACTCCGTCCCGTGAATTGATAAGTTGCTCAATTCGGCTGTGAGCGTGCGCCAATCGTAATTGAACGCACCAAGTTCGACGCGACCTCCGCTGGCCTCTTCGATGACGGAGATGATTCGGTTGCGAACCTTCTCTCTGAACCAGTTTGTTTGTAATACATAAAATGCAGCGCCGGCCAGCAGCAACAGAAAACTGCAGACGCCGGCAGCAGTGATCAGAATCAGGCGACGCTTTCTCGTCATAACAAGCTACTGAAGCGAAGCATCGACATATACGATATGCACTCGCTTGCGCCTCTCCTGCAACCAAACCTCCAGCGCGCGGTCGATACGCTCCTCCGTCAGGGCTCTTCGGATCGACTCGCGTGAAGCCTCCAGATTTGGCGGGGCACCGGAATGGGCTTTCCTCCAAGTTGCGAATTCGCGCTCGTAAGACGTCCGGATCTCTGTCTCGGAGATATCAATCTCAGGCTGAAAGCGAAATTCAATGAACCGCAACGTGGTGAGTTGAAGGGCCAGGTGATCTCTCAATGTACGTTCATTTAAGCCGTATTTACCGAGCGCTTGATCAAATTCCTCGCTGCCGCTAAGCTGCCCGCGAATTTGGTCGAAATAGCTATTCAGATCTTCTTCACCGGGCAGAGGGTAACGGCTCACTTCCATTTCGTGTCTTACGAGAAGCTGCTCAACCAGGCGGTCGGCCGCGGCACGTCGCGTGTCTAGATCGCGTACGGCAGGCTGGCGATTTAAGAAGGCGGCGACTCGAAGTTCTTCATCCAGCTCCAATTCTGTTATCGCTTCGCGGCCTACAGTAATTGCTAGCCGATCGACAACTTCCGCCGATACCGCCATCGTTAAGCAAAAAACAATTAGTAGACGACGCACTAAAATGCCTGTCCCAAGGAAATGTGAAATTGGAACGCATTAATCTTTTGAACCGTCGCCACAGCAGTTCCATTCAAGTAATCTTGTTCGGTTCCCTTCAGACCGAAGAAGCGTGGCGCATCAGGACTGATCGATAAGTCAACCCGAAACGGGCCGATCGGAGTCCGATAACGCAGACCGAATCCAACCGACTGCACCATGTAGTTGAAGTCCTGCAGATTCTCCTGGCGGAACCGGAAGCTCATATCGCCGAGGGCGCTGTAGACGTTTCCGGCATCGTGGAAAAGTACGCCACCTAGGTTTTCTCCATAGAGGGGAAACCGCAGCTCCGTGTTGTTTATGAACATTGCGTTACCGCCAATCGGGAAACCAGTTGTAAGATCGCGCGGGCCAGCCTGAAAGTCAGGAAAAGCACGAATGGACGTAGAGCCGCCCGAATAGATTCGCTCAGCTAGCGGGATGCCCGGCCGGCCGCCAGTTCGAGTGATTACACCAAATTCCGTGCTCCGTGCGAACACGAGATCGCGACCAAGCTGATGATAGGTTGCGTTGCGAAACAGCCCACGCCCGAATTCTGTCTGCGAGCCTAAAAACTTGGGCGCGTAGCCGATATTTACGGTTGTGTATATCCCATGATGCGCGTCCGTTGGATCGTCGCGCTTATCTTGTATCAGCGAGAACTCTGCAAGCCCCACTGTTTCCGGCTGCGAAAGAAGTGGTACAAGCAGCTGCTCAATCTTAACGTCGGACAGTGTTACGTGGCGAAATACTAACCGGTATTGCACGGTATACGCGCGCGAGAGTCTTTGACCGAGTTGAAGGGAGCCTTCCAGCCGATGCGCGGTAAAGGTTCGGATGTCGTTTGAATTGTCAACAAGCCCAGTGGCCGTGAAGTTCAGACGATCGTTTGAAATGAAATGCGGAATGAAGTACGTCAGCGCAGCACGTTGTTCAATTGTCGAAATTGCCGTTTGAACACCCAGGGTCTCGCCTAATCCAAGGAAATTGATGCGGCTGATGCCGAATGCGAACCGCGGTGCAAAGCCCGCTGTACCGGCCGGATTGTCTAGGGTCGTAACGCCTCCACCGATTCGCCCGATTTGCGCCCCCACGGCAACGTTCATTGAGTAATGCCGCGCCTCATCGAAATCGTAGAGAACGTATTTTTCATCTTCTTCTCCATCGGGATTTTGCACCGCTGTATTGACGCGCGCAAAGATGCCCAGATCATACAAACGCCTCTGGCTTTCCGTGTTTTTCGCCAGCGACAGTGGCTCATCTTTTGTTAATTCGATGCGATCGTCCACGAGCTTGCGACGCGTTGTTTCTAGACCGCTGATCAGTACGTCGCGCACATACTTGCGCGGCCCTTCATGCAGAAGGTATCGGACGTTAACGTGGTCAGCTTCTTCGGCCGGCTCGACATAATAATCGAACGTCGCGTTAAGATAACCGCGATCGTACAAATAGTTCAGGACATTGTCCCGGTCATCAGCGATATTCATTTCACTGAACGGCTGGCCGGCCAAAGATGCCACCATGGAATGAAGGCTTGACAGATCATTCGCACTGACTCCCTCGATCGACAATCCCGATACGAACCACTGCGCTCCTTCTTGAATATTGATAAAAACAGCCAGATGATTCTGCGCACCACGAAAATTGTCTGCCGTTCTCGATGTCACTTTCACATTACGGAACCCGTTTGACCTGTACAGATTGTCAATGGCCTGAATATCCTCTCGTAGATACGCATCGCTGTACCGTCCGTAAGGAAATCGCGGAAACTCCGCAGGTTGCAGATATAGGCGTTCGCGGATCGTCTGAATCGGGAAATAGTGATTGCCCTGTATGCCCAGATATACAAATCTGTGCCGCGCGCCAGGCCTGATCTGGTACGTGATAATCCGCTTGTCCAAACCCGCTTCGCTTTGTTCAATTCGATACGTCGTGTGCGCTTCAAAGTAACCCCGTGATTCAAAATATTGTGCGATATTGCGTTCACCTTCGACCAGCAGATCCGGATCTATGGAACGCTCTTGAAACACCGGTACAAGCTCTTTAAGTTTGCGGCTGCTGATTTTCACGCCCGTTGCACGTATTGCAAGGGGCTGCCCGGCCGTGATATCAATTGATGGCTTAACGGTATTCGTTTGATCGTGATAATCAAGACGGGTCAGCGACACTCGCGAACCAAGGCGATCTCGCTTCTCATAGAGATGCCGCACATTATCCAAACCTCGCCGGACGCGAGCGTCAGTAAATTCCTGCCATCCACGTAGCCCATAAACCCGCTTCCAGTGTGTTGCGGAAATGATGCTCCTGTCCGAGCGCTCTGGAGTGCTTGTAATCACTGGAGAATCAAAGCGGGCGCGCTTCCCTGGAACTACATCGAGGGTTAAGTTCGCTTCCTCAGTTTCCGGTTTGTAATTAACCTCAGCCTGAACGCTGGCGTGATAAAAACCACTTTGCCGGAGCAAATTCGTTAAAGAGCTGACCGCCTCAGCCTTATCCCCATCCACATATGGCGAGCCAAGTCTCAGTTTCGTAGAGCTTGCAAGCTGCCCGCTATTAGGCGGATCTTTCACTCCCGAGATAACGACATGGCCAACAAAGTAAGCCCGTTTCGTGATGAATCTGAGGGCTACCCCATCGCGGGCTTCCGTCGCGTCTACCGCAAGGTCCGAAAACCGTCCCGTCGCGAATAGATTCTGAATTGCATGCCGCAAATCGCGCTCGCGAAATATCGATCCGCTTTTGAGAGGCAGCGTACGCGAAAGCTGGGCATTCGTAAGCGGCTGGTCTGCGGGCTCAAATTGGACGCTTGCAATCCGCTGTCCCTCATACTTCATTACCGCGGCGAGCGTCCCGGAGTCCTGGGGTTGGGAAGCGAAGATCGCAACCGGCAAAAGACTCGATAACAACCGTAAAGCGGTCGCGCACTTCCCTCTGGCTAGGCTATGGAAGCCAACAGAATTCACGGTTTAGGTTGCTACCATCGTCGTATATGACTCCGGGTGAAAAGGAGCGCTATTCCCGGCAGATCCTATTCGCCCCGATCGGAGAAGCAGGACAGACCAAAATTTTAGACGCATCTGTATGCATTGTCGGTTGCGGCGCACTGGGAAGCTTACAGGCAGAGGCGTTCGCACGGGCAGGCATTGGACGATTGCGGCTGATCGATCGCGATTACGTCGATTATTCAAACCTTCAACGGCAATGGCTGTATAGCGAGTCGGACGCTCAGACCGAATCACCCAAATCCATTGCGGCCGCTCGAAGGCTCCATGACTTGAATCATCACGTTGAAGTCGAACCGCTCGTCGCGGATCTGAGTCCATCCAACGCAGAGGAACTGACAGAGGGATGTGATCTCATCCTTGATGGCACGGACAACTTTGAAACTCGATACCTTCTTAACGATGTTAGCGTGAAGCGAAATACCCCGTGGATCTATGGAGCTGCGATTGGGAGCTATGGCATCGTGATGCCGGTTGTACCCGAGCGAGGGCCGTGTTTTGCATGCGTATACCCTGACGCCCCCACCGGACCTCAGCTTACCTGCGATATCAATGGTGTGCTCGCGTCGACAACGGCGGCTGTTGCTGCTTTGCAAATCGCGATCGCTTTACGTCTACTCGTGGGCTGGTCCGGCTTCGAATGCCGCATCCATACGCTCGACGTTTGGGAAGGTACAAGCAGACAGATTGTTGCGGATCCGCGCGATCCTCAATGCCAGGTCTGCGCTGCACGCAACTTCCACTACCTTGAGGGCCGCCGTCGAGCGCCCGTGAGCCTTTGCGGACGAAACGCGGTCCAACTCCATGAGAGTGCCCGACCTCTCAATCTCGCGGAGCTGGCCACCCGTCTCCGGCCGCTTGGCAATGTGCGCGTGAACGAATTCGCCTTACGGATTGTGCTGCCTAAGTATCACCTGACCTTCTTTCCTGACGGTCGGGCGATTATTAAGGGGACTACGGATGTTGGCGTAGCTCGCAGCCTTTATGCGCGGCTGGTCGGTGCCTGATAGAGCGCTGCCGCAACGACCAGCGCAACCAAATCCAAGTATGGACATCCGCGGCTGGGACGAGCGTTACCGTCGCAAAAAACAACCTTCTGAAGATTTTGATGCGCCGCCCACCCCATTATTAATCGAAACTGCGAATCAGCTGAAACCTGGTAACGCTCTCGACCTGGCATGCGGAACGGGTCGAAATGCGCTATGGCTGGCGAAACACGGCTGGTGCGTTACGGCTGTGGACGCCGCCGCTGCTGCGATCGACACGCTTCGCGCCGGAGCTTCACAGATGGACGTCGAGGTGGATGCGCGGAAGGCGAACCTTGAGCGATGCGAATACACGATTCGACCCTCATGCTGGGACCTAATCGCTGTTTGCTATTACCTCCAGCGCGATCTCTTTGAACCGGCTAAACAAGGAATCGTCCCCGGCGGTGTCTTGCTTGCGATCGTTCATATCACCGAAGTAGGTGAAGAGCCGACCCATACACGCGCAAGACCGAACGAGCTACGAACCTATTTCGATGGCTGGGAAATTCTCCACTACTACGAAGGCAAGCCGAACGACATTGCACATCGCCGATCGGCTGCGGAAATCGTCGCGCGACGACTCCGGTAGTCGCAACCGCCACTGCCTTCGGAAAATATTTCCTGCCCCCTTCTTCTTTGTTTCCGCAGAATTGCTGGCAGCTCGTAATCGTTCGCAGGTGCCATCTCGTCAATTGCGGACTCCGGTTGAACGTCCCGCGCTTCCACCGATCCCGGCTCGACCCCCGCGGAACCTGGAACGGCATCCGAGACAACTGGCGCCGTAAACGGAAAATGTGGACTCCGGCGATCGATTTCGGGAAGCGTGTCTCGTTGGAATCCTGTCGCAATCACCGTGACCTTCACCTTGTCGCCCATTCTTTCCTCCAAGACCACGCCGAAATTGATTTGGCAGTCATCATTCTGGGTTGCTGCTCGAATCAGATTACAAGCTTCATTCACATCGTGAATACCCAGTTGGCTCGAGGCCGTGATATTGATCAGGACGCCACGGGCGCCCAACACGCCGCCTTCTTCCATCAGAGGACTGTTAATCGCTTTTCGTGCCGCATCCACGGGCGCATTTTCACCTGACGCTATCGCCGTCCCCATCATGGCGTAGCCCATGCCGAGCATAATTGTTCGAATATCCGAGAAGTCGCGATTGATTAACCCGGGTGTTGTAATGATGTCCGCGATACCCTGCACAGCCTGGCGAAGAACGTCGTCGGCTAGACGGAAGGACTCAAAGAAGCTTGTTCCCTTCGGCACCAGCCCAAGAAGCTTTTCATTGGGAATGCTGACCAGCGTGTCGCAGTTGCCGGCAAGTTCGGCCAAGCCGCGCTCTGCCTGCCGCATACGGCGCGGTCCTTCGAATGCGAACGGCTTCGTCACTACCGCGACTGTGAGGGCGTTTAATTCCTTCGCGAGCGTCGCCACAACGGGTGCGGCGCCTGTACCGGTGCCGCCTCCGAGTCCCGCTGTGACAAAGATCATATCGGCGCCTTCAAGAATTTCGATAATCTGCTCCGTATCCTCGAGTGCCGCGTGCCGGCCAACCGAGGGATCCGCTCCCGCCCCTAGTCCGTTCGTTAGCTTCTTCCCGATTGCTATCTTGTTAGCCACTGGCGACGCGCCCAGAGCTTGCTTGTCGGTGTTCAATACGTAGAACTCGACCCCGCCGAGTCCTTCCTGCAGCATTCGGGCCACAGCATTCGAGCCCCCACCGCCCACTCCGACTACCTTGATCTTGGTCCCAAGCTGGACTTCGTCTTCGATCAGGAATTTCAAATCGTCTGTCATTGTTTGCCCTCGTTTCTCTTCTCTCTCAATCACTCGCTATCTCAACACCAAGCCCGCCAATCCCGCCGTGGCGCGTTTCCAATCGCGTTTCAGCTTCAACCTTCCTGAATACATCGCAAGTCCAGCTGCAGTCGTCCAAACCGGTGTATCCAGTTCTCGAGGCCAATCCTCGATTCCGGTCGCCAACCCGTTTCTTGCCTGGCAGTTCATCATGCGCTCGGCAACGTCGCACATCCCCGCAAGCAACGCGCCGCCCCCGGTCAGAATCGCCCCCTCTAGAAGCGATTGCTCCATGCCGACGCGCAGAATTTCGGCATAAACCCGCTCGACGATCTCTTCCGCGCGCGCTTCCAAAATCTCGTTCAACTGGTGCCGCGGTGCTTCCCGCGGAGCACGCCCTTCGGCCGACGGAATCTCGATTAAGCTGTGATCCGACTCCAGACTTGTCACCGCACAGCCGTACTCTCGTTTCAGGTTCTCGGCGTCCTCATAATTGACTTTCAGCAGCAACGAAAGGTCGCGTGTAAACAGATCTGCACCCAGCGGAAACGCAGTCGCAAGCAGCAGTGCGTCGCCATCGTATACCGCCAAGTGCGTCGACTGTGCCCCGATATCTATCACCGCCACGCCTCGCGCCCGGTCGGCCGGCAATACGGCCGCATATGCCGCTGCAATCCCTTCGAAGACTGATTCCTCGACCGCCAAATGCGCCTGGTGCACAGCCGCGATCAGGCCCTGGTGCTCTTGAGCCGATGCGGTCACCACATGCACATTCGCTTCCAGTCGCGCGCACGAGATGCCTTTTGGATTGCGATAACCAGCCCTGCCGTCAAGCGTGAAGTCCTGCGGACAGATTTGCAGCACCTCGCGCTCGTCCTCCAGCCGCACGCGCGCCCCTAATTCCACGGCGTAGCGTAGATCGTCGGGCTCTATGCTGCGCCTCCTCCCAAACTCATACAGCCCGCGGCTATTCACGCCGGTGACGCTTCCGCCCACTCCCATGACCGCGGATTCGGGAGACACTTGCGCCCGCTGTTCAGCCTCTTGAAGCGCGAAGCGAATGCTCGCCGCGAGCGCCTCTTGGTCGGCCAGTCGCGCCTTATTCCATGCTTGTACGGGGGCCTCTCCATAGCCGAGAAACTTGATCCCGTCTTCTTCCACCGCGCAAATCAGCACGCGGGTACTCGTGCTGCCCAAGTCCAGCCCTACAGCCAGTTTTGTTTTATTTCCCACCGGGTTCGTCTCCCACCGCCGTGATCACACCGTCAACACGCAAGTCCATTGTTCTTGCATCCGAGCGCTTGCGCTCGATCTCGTTGTAATTTGCCAGAAAATTTTGCAGTCTCTCGGCGTAATTCTCGTCGCCGAGCATCAGGTTTACCACGCGATTGTGCACGTGTTCCGCGACAATCAGGTTGTTTGGATCGGCCACGTTGATTTCTGATATCTGTTCTGCCAGCGGCCCCGCATCTTTCAGCATTCCCAATACCCGTCGAACGCGAGCCCGGCGGTTCTCCAGGCCCTCGCTCTCGCGAACGCCCGTTATCACCGGTAAAGTAAACTTCGCCGCCACTCTTGGCCGCAACAGGTATCCATCTCTGTCGATGAGCGCGAGTTGCGACATCCCATCCTTTGGGTTCGGCCGCAAGCGGACGAATGCAACTGGAATGCGCTCATGTATCCAAACCTTTATCGTGTTCGGCCATATCTTCGATACGCTCGCCTGTTCCACCCAGTCGATCTCCAATAGCTGCTCACGGCGCGTCTGCAATGGGACGAGGTAAAGACTGCGGCCAAAATCCGCCGCGAAGACGTGACGGATCTGGGAAGCCGACGCATAGTGTATCCCCTCAACGATCAGATTCGGGCTCTGCCCGGCAAATTCCTCCGCCTCCATAATTCGAAAGCGATTGTCCTTGATCAGGAACTCCTCTGTGCGGCGCCACGCGAAAAGTGTGCTCACCATAAGGAACAGGCCTAGAATCAGCCAACCGATGAAGCGGCCCCACCGAATTTCCGCCCATAGCGATTCCTGTTCTCCGCGTTCACGCGTACTGCGGCTGCCTCGTTCATCTTGGACGTGCCGCGACATTACGCAGCCTCCTGCAACTTCGCGAGAATCTTTTCCGCGGCCTGCGAGATATTGCCCGCGCCTAAAGTAACAATTAGGTCTCCAGGACCTGATGCCGCGGTAATCGCCGCTATCCCTTCCTCCATGCTGGGCGCGTAGTGCGCTGACCGATGCCCGTAGGAGCGAATCTTTTCAAGTAAACTTTCGGTCGTCACTCCTTCAATCTCCGGCTCCGACGCCGCGTAGATATCGAGCAGGTATAGATCGTCCGCCTGATGGAATGCTGTCCCAAACTCGTCCAGAAGGTGTTTAGTTCGTGAGAAGCGATGCGGTTGAAACAAGACGCGAATTTTACGGTATGGCGAAAGCCGGGCTGCCGCGAGGGTCGCTTTCACCTCTGTCGGATGATGTCCGTAATCGTCCACCACCGTGACCCCGCGCTCTACCCCCCGCAGTGAGAACCGCCGGTCGACACCGCTGAATGACGCGATACCCTGACGAATCTGCTCCACGGAGACGTTCAGTTCCAACCCTACGGCGATTGCCGCGGTCGCATTCAAAACGTTGTGTGCTCCCGGGACATCTAAATGGAATATTCCGAGATCCTCGCCCCTCCGCCGGATGCGAAATTCGCTAGCCGCTGACGAAAGAACAACCTCTTGTATCTCCAAATCCACTTGTGCGGATCGTCCATATGTGATCGTTCGCCGTCGTATGGACGGGAAAATCTGCTGGATGTTCTCGTCCTCCATGCACAAGACGCCCGCCCCATAAAACGGCACTCGGTTAACGAAGTCTATGAATGCTGCCTGGATCTCCTCTAGCGAGGCATAATGATCCAGATGCTCGCGGTCTACATTCGTGACTACAGCAATTATTGGCGCAAGCTTCAAAAAAGAACCATCGCTCTCGTCAGATTCGACAACCAGGATTGTGCCTTTGCCCACACGCGCGTTCGAGCCACCCATCGCCGCCACGCGTCCGCCAACCACTATGGTCGGGTCCAGACCGCCCGCGTTCATAATTGACGCAACCATCGAAGTAGTGGTCGTCTTTCCGTGGCTGCCCGCAATCGCTATGCCGAATTTCAACCGCATCAACTCGGCCAATAACTCGCCACGCGGAATCACCGGGATCTGCAATTGCCGCGCCTCGGCGACCTCCGTATTGTCCGGATCCAATGCGGATGTAACAACCACTGCTCTCGCCCCGGCGACGTTTCCCGCTTGATGGCCTAGGTAAATCGTCGCGCCAAGTTTGGTCAAACGCTCGGTAATTGGGCTTAGTCTGACATCCGATCCCGAGACCTGATATCCCATGCTGAGCAGAACCTCGGCGATCCCGCTCATTCCAATGCCCCCGATTCCCACGAAGTGCACATGCTGGGGCTGAAAAAACATTTCTCAAACGTATTGTTTCGGCTTTCTCGCAAGGTGTCAACGTGCAAAGCGACTCTTTATCGATTCCCTCAAGCTTTTCTTCGCGATGCTAGCCTCCTCGAGTATTTCTGCCGCCCGCTCAGCAGCACCAGGTTTTGCAAACTGGCGAACGCGCGCCCGCATCGCATCTAATTGCCCGCGATTCTCGCGCAAGCTCTCGATTTCCCGAAATAATCGCGTGCCGTTCATCTCTGCGTCTGGCACCATGCGCGCCGCAGCCGCGTTTACCAAGACTTCCGCGTTCCGTCGCTGATGATCGTCCGCCGCAAACGGAAGCGGAACCAGCACCGAGGCCATGGCCGCTGCCGCAATCTCGCTTACAGCTCCAGCTCCTGCCCGGCCGACCACTATATCGGCATTCATAAACGCTTCCGGCATGTCCCTGATGAACGGAACCACCTCGCCTTCCACACCCGCCGCAGAAAACGCCTTGGCCAGGGGTTCATATTCAGTTGCGCCCGTCTGGTGCACGATGCGCACCGGCCTCCCGCTTTCCCGAAATAAGCGCCAACTCTCTAGCGACGCCTGGTTTAGTGTGCGCGCCCCTCGGCTCCCGCCCGTAATCAGCACCGTAAACAATCCATCGCGCTTCGGTGGAATGTGAAAAAATTCCGGACGTACGGGCAAGCCGGTGACTTCGCATTTATTACGCGGAAACCACGCTCGCGTTGCTTCAAATCCCACTAGCGCCCGGTATACCCGCCCCGCAACCCTGCGGTTTGCAAGCCCCGGAAGCGCATTTGGCTCCATCACAATCAAGGGAATTCCACAAATTAGTGCCGCCGCCATCACCGGTCCCGCAACATAGCCTCCCGTGCTGAACACCGCTCCAGGCCGAAACCGCTTCAACAACTGCCAAGCAGTGCCTATGCTCGCGGGCAACAGTGCCGCCGTTTTGATTTGTCTCCGCAATCCCACGCGTTTGAGCCCGCCGCTGCGAATGAATTCAATCTCGAAACCCGCCTCCGGCACCAGCCGCGACTCCATCCCTTCCCGGGTGCCGATGAACAGCAACCCGTTTCCCCTCTCGCGCAATACCCGCGCCACCGCCAGTGCAGGAAATACATGACCTCCCGTGCCGCCTCCCGTCATCACGAACGTGTACGGCAATCATCCCCCGGATCAGCAGCTCCCCCCACCCGTCCGCCATCACTCGGCACGAAGTGGCCGGTTCCCCTCTCATGCGGCATGTTCGCTCACGCTCAAAAGCATTCCCATCGATACCAATGTGCTTAACAGCGAGCTGCCGCCATAGCTGATGAACGGGAGTGGGATGCCTTTGTTAGGCACGAGATCGAGCACCACACTGATATTGATCAGCGCCTGAATCACGACAAGCACAGTCACGCTGAGTGCGAGATATCGCCCGAAATCATCCGCCGCATGGAAGTACACATGAATACCGCGCCACAACACAACCAGAAACCCGAACAAGAGAAAACCGCAGCCGAGGAACCCAGTCTCCTCCCCTACCACCCCATATATAAAATCCGTGTGTGCCTCGGGCAGATAGAGCATCTTTTGCTTACTCTCCATTAACCCGAGCCCAGTGAGTCCGCCCGACCCGACAGCGATCTTTGCTTGGCGCTGTTGATACCCCGGATCGCTCGTCGACGCTGTATTTTTCGCGTATCCGAGAATACGTCCTTGCGGGTCGATCTTCGCTAATAGCTTATGATCTTTATCTAAAAACTCGATCGCGCGCGCCAGGCGGTACGGTTTCATCAGAATGAATCCTGTTCCTAGCAGCGCAGCCAGAACCGCGCACACGACGAGATACCGCGACTCTAAGCCAGCCACGAAAAGAACCGCCATGCTCGTCGCAACGATCACGACAGCGGTGCCAAGATCCGCAACCGCCACGGCGAGCGCGATCACCGAGATTGAGACTGCGATCGGACGTAGCGTGTGTTTGTCGTTGACCACCCCTAAACGGTGGGAAAGGAAAAACGCCAGGAACAGTGCCAAAGCCGGCTTTGCCAATTCCGACGGCTGCAACGAGAAGGGCCCGGCTTTCAACCATCGGTGGCTCGAGCTGTCTGTGAAATAGACCAATAACAGCAGCAACAAAACCAGGCCTAATCCTGCAAAGGCGAATCTCGCGTTGTTCCATCGCCGGTAGTCCCGTTTCATGCAGTACAGCAATATCAGGAACGAAAAGGCTGCCCACCCTAACTGCCTCACGAAGAAATAAGTGCTTGAGACGTGATACTTCAGCTCGGCGACGATTGATGACGCGCTATACACCATCACCAGGCCGAAGCAAACCAGACACAGCACGGTCAGAAATAAAATCCAATCGGTTTTGAGCCGTTGCGCCATTTTTGATCTAAAACAATTCTTTCACTAATTGTTTGAATGTACTCCCGCGTTGCTCATAATTCTCAAACTGGTCGAAGCTGGCGGAAGCCGGGGCAAGCAGTACAACTTCTCCAGGCGCCGCATGCTCTCGCGCGTATTTCACCGCGCCCGCTAACGTGCCGCACTCGATCATCGGCACTGCGCCCCGCAAGGCCTTCTTAATCAATGGTGCGGCTGCATGCGGGTATGGCGGCTCTGCGCCAATCAAGAGCGCTGCTTTTGCCCGCTGCCGGAGCGCTGTGGCGAGCGGTGTGTAATCGCTGCCTTTATCCTTGCCGCCCAGAATGATCCACAAGCGCTCGGGAAACGCCTCAATCGCCTTCAACGTAGCGTCGACGTTCGTCGCTTTGGAATCGTTGTAATAGCTCACGCCTTCTAGGTCGCGCACGAATTCAAGGCGATGCTCCACGCCCGGAAAGGACTCAACTGCCGCCGCGATATCTTCTAAATTCGCGCCCGCCAAATGCGCGATTACCGCTGCCGCCATGACATTCTCGACGTTGTGCAGCCCTCGCAGCTTTATCTGGCATCGCTTCAGAAACGGCCGGCCATCGAAATACAACTCCCGTCCGTCCATCCAAACGCCCGCCGGAACCTTTTCAGACGTGCTGAACCAATACACTTTCGCTTTCGTCCGGCTCGCGTAAGCGCGGCAGATTTTGTCGCTGTAATTCAGGACGGCAAGATCTTCCGCCCGCTGCGTCTCAAATAAACGCGACTTGGCGCTCGCATAACCTTCCAACGTGTAATGCCGATCCAGATGATCGGGTGTCACATTTAGACAAGCCGCGATCTGCGCTCTAAAGCTGTCAATCGACTCCAGTTGGAAACTTGATAGCTCGATGACATTCCATTGGCGTTCATCTGACGAATCGACCATCGACGTCACGGCGCGGCCGATGTTTCCGCCCACCTGGCAAGCTATCCCGCACTGCTCCAGCAAATGCCCTGTCAACGCCGTCGTGGTCGTTTTACCGTTCGAGCCCGTGATTCCGGCGACCGGGCCCTTCAGAAAATAAGAAGCGAGCTCAACCTCACCGATGACCGGAATGCCGCGCGCTCTTGCTGAATCCAGCAGCGGCAAATCGTACGGAACGGCGGGCGAGAGCACGATCATGTCCGCCGCACGGTCATTAACATTTATGTTCTCCGCTCCCTGAAGCAGAACCGGGACGCCCATCGCATCGAACTTAGCCTGCTCTTCGGGGCTGAGTGGCCTCTCGTCCATCGCCCGCACACGTGCGCCCTGCTTCAGCAATAATTCCATCGCGGACATCCCCGACCTCTTCGTTCCGATTACCAAAACGTCTTGTCCAACCAGTTCCAAACTTCTCGCCTTACTACCGCAGCTTCAGAGTCGCCAGTGCAAACAACGCCATGACGAGGCCAGCGATCCAGAAGCGCACGATCACCTTCGATTCCGCCCACCCCAAGGCCTCGAAATGATGGTGAATCGGCGCCATTTTGAAAATGCGCTTTCCGTGCCGAAGCTTATAACTCCCCACTTGCAGAATCACCGATAGCGCTTCGATAACGTAAATTCCGCCAATAAACACAAGCAGAATCTCCTGCTTGATCAGCACGGCGACGATTCCCAATCCACCGCCCAAAGCGAGTGATCCCACATCTCCCATGAACATCTGCGCGGGATGGCAACTATACCACAGAAAACCGACGCTCGCGCCGAAGATCGATGCGCAAAAAATCGTCAGCTCCTGCGAATTCGCCAGGCGCGCCAGGTCCAGATATTGAGAGAAACTCGCATGACTCGAAACGTAAGTCAGCGCCGTCATCGCTCCCGATGCAATAATCATCAGCCCGATCGCCAACCCATCCAGCCCATCCGTCAGGTTCACCGAATTTGATGAGCCGACCATGACAAACACGATAAAGACGTAGAACGGTACGAAGGCCAGCGGATACGTCCAAAAACTCTTCGTCAACGGTTCGATAAGTAGATCTGGTTTGAATTGCTTGAAAAAGGGAACGTTGATCGCCGTCGAATAAGCTTGATTCGCGTGCAGTAACAGCAAGAAGAAGCCGATGATCATCGCGCACACAACTTGAGCCCAGAATTTTTGCTTTCCCGTTAGCCCTAGATTCCGCCGCTTCGCAACTTTCGCGTAATCGTCAACGAATCCGATAAGGCCAAATCCCAGCAGGCCTAGCAGCGCAACCCAGACATATTTGTTTTGAAGATTTGCCCAGAGTAGTGTTGGCACGACAATCGCCACCACAATTAACAGGCCACCCATAGTCGGTGTTCCCGACTTCCTCTGATGAGACTGCGGGCCCTCTTCGCGAATATGTTGCCCGAAACTAAGCTGGCTCAGTTTCCGGATCATCCGAGGCCCAAGCGCCAGCGCTATGAACAAAGCGGTCAAATTCGCCAGGGCCACGCGCGTCGTAATGTAGCCGAATACGCGAAAAGCTGGGACATAATTATGAAGAACTTGAAACAGCAGCCAATAGAGCATCGCTATGCTTCCATTCTGGCGAGTGCTTTTTCAATATGAGTCCCGCGTGACCCTTTAAACAGGATCGCGTCGCCCGGCCGGACGAATTTTCGCAAGAATTCTCCTGCGCTCTCCGGCTCCTCAAAAAAAAACGCGGCGTGAGGATGAAGACCCGCTTTTTGCGCTTCTTCAATCATGGACTGGCTCACGCCGCGTACCCCAATCAGCACGTCGAGACCCGCACTCACGGCATAGCGTCCTATGTCGCGATGTAAAGCTTCGGACATGCCACCGAGTTCAAGCATTTCCCCGAGTACTGCTATACGCCGCTTGGCCGGCTCGGCCCGAAGCACATCGATCATGCTCCGCGCTGCTTCGGGATTCGAGTTGTAGCTGTCGTTCAGAACTGTTACACCACGCCACTGGCTTCGCTCGCCCCGCATTTCTCCCGGCGCGAGACCCGCCACGGCCGGCACAAGTTCCCCGAAACTGATTTCGAATACGCTAGCCACTGCAAGGCCCGCCAAGATATTCGAGACGCTATGACGCCCCGTCAGCACTGTACGGAAGCGCACGCCGCCTGCGGTGAACGCTGCGCCATCAGCATTCATGTCTACTTGCGTCGCCCGTACGTCGGCGTGTTCCGAAAAGCCGTACGTCAACGTACGCCCAGCATTAACTGCGCTGAACGCCGCTACCCGCTCATCGTCCGCATTCAGGAGCGCCACGCCAGTCGCGGGCAAGGCTTCAATCAGCTCCCGCTTCGCCGCCGCAAGCTCTTCTATCGAAGCAAACGTTTCTATGTGCGCAAACCCGACATTCGTGACAACGCCGATCTCCGGCTGCGATATTGCCGCCAATGCGCGAATCTCGCCTGCATGGTTCATCCCAAGCTCAATCACGCCGATCTCAGCATCCTCCGGAATGCGTAAGATCGATAACGGCAGTCCGATGTGATTGTTCAAATTGCCTGCCGTCTTTCCCACGCGAAATCGAACGCCGAGCAGTTCCGCGATTACATCCTTAGTCGTGGTTTTTCCCGCGCTGCCCGTAACCGCAACTATCGGCCGAGCCCATTGATTTCGCGCCCAACGTGCCAATTGCTGCAGCGCAGCCTGTGTATCGGGGACCTTGAGTAGCGTTCCCTTCGCATCCTCGGCCGGTTCGCTCACCACTGCTGCGATCGCACCCTGTTTCAGCGCCGCACTCGCAAATGCATGCCCGTCGCGCCGCTCACCTTTGATGGCGAAGAATAAATCACCATCTCCCGTCGTTCGTGAGTCGATACTCCACCCACGAATGCGCAAATCTGGAATCGCACCTGAGCTTCGCCCGCGGATCGCTCCTTCGACCTGCGCCAGCGAGAACTCCATCCTGCGCCTACGAATGCTCTGCCGTCTTTTTTCCAGGCGCACGCGCTTTCTGGGCACCGCGGACGTACCCGAACGATCGCAGCACTCGCCGCGCCACCTCGCGATCATCGAACGGAATGGGCCCGTCCTTGAGAACCTGATACGTTTCGTGGCCCTTGCCCGCCAGGATCACAATATCGCCAGCGCTTGCCGCCTCAATCGCCTTCTTGATCGCACGCTCACGATCCGGTTCTGCTAGATGTGGCGTATCGAAGCGCTTTAAACCGACACTCGCGTCGTTCATGATCGCGAGCGGGTCCTCGCTTCGCGGGTTATCAGAAGTCAACACCACAAAATCGCTCAGTTCCGCCGCTGCCATCCCCATCAGCGGACGCTTGGAGCGGTCACGATCTCCGCCGCATCCAAAAAGCGTAATTACACGGTTGGGGTTCATGCGGCGTGCTGCTGCTATCACATTTCGCAGCGCATCGTCAGTATGCGCATAGTCGACCACAACCGCGAAGGGCTGTCCTTCTTCTACCCTTTCAAATCTGCCCGGCACAGTTTGCAACTCTGCCAATCCTTTCTGAATCTGTTGTTCATTTAATCCGTGTGTCAGCGCCACTGAGCAAGCCAGTAGAATGTTGTACACGTTGATCTGCCCGACCAGCCGCGACTCTACGATGAACCGCTTTTCGTCTGCCTCGACCACGAACCGCAAGCCGTCGAATGAAGACTCGACTTCGACCGCGCGTACCCGCGTGCCGCTTGCACCGGCCCTCCTCGGATCCGCATCTTCGTCCATGCTGTACCAGAAGACGCTCGTTTCGGATGACAGTTCCAACCGCCGCCCCCATTCGTCGTCAGCATTCAAAACCGCGAAGCGTGGAGGACGTCCGTTCCGCGGTTTGAACAACAACTGTTTCGCCGCGAAATACCCTTCCATCGTGTGGTGGTAATCCAGATGGTCGCGAGTGAAATTCGTAAAACCAGCGGTGTGAAAATCCATCGCGTAGATGCGTCCCAAGTCCAAGGCGTGCGACGAGGCCTCAAGCGTTGCGTGCGTCCCGCCCATTTGCTCCAGATCATGAAACATCCGGAACAGGTCCAGCGATTCTGGTGTCGTATTGACCGCTGGCAGCACACGGCCCGCTAAGTGATACTCAATCGTGCCGATCAGCGCGGTCGTCTTGCCTGCCGCGCGCAGCATTGTGTCAATGAGAGATGTGCTTGTCGTCTTCCCATTCGTCCCGGTCACAGCCGTTAATGCCAACCGTTGATCCGGTTTTTCATAGAAGTTTTTTGAAGCCGTCGCAAGCGCTTGTCGCCCGTGTACCACTTGCAGCCATGTGCCGCCGAATCCACCCGGGCTGGGATGATCGCTGACGACTCCCAACGCTCCTCCTTCTATCGCTTTATTCGCGAATTGCGCCCCGTCCGCCTTCGCTCCTGAGAATGCGAAGAACAAGTAGCCTGGTTCCACCTTGCGGCTGTCGTAAGCCAGTCCCCGCACCTCGGCATCCAGCAATCCGACCGGCAAATTTGAGATTGTCGGAACTCCTTCGAAAACGCGTTTCAGCTCCATTACTGCTGGCGTCGCTACCGCGCAAACCTCACGTGTATGTGTTCGCCTGGATTCAGAGCAGAGCCGGCCGCCGGATTCTGCTCCCGTGCCAAGCCTTCACCGAGCATGTCCACCTCGATCCCGTTCTGAGTGGCCTCTTGCATCACGTTCTTGACTGTTTCACCGATAAAGCTCGGAACCTTCGGACCACTAGAAGCCGCGGTTTGGGTACCGGCTGAATTCGATTCCGCGTTCCCTACCGCTTCCTTCAAATCCTCTTCCGTCGGAGGACTACTCAGCTCCGCTAATGGCAGATCGTCGATCTGTTTGTCTTTCGCCTTCGCCTTTTCCGCCATCAGTTCCTCTGCTTCAAGCTCTTGTGGCACATCCCTGGGAACATCCATCAGCCGCAGGGCCGTCGACATAACGGTTTCAAACGCCGGTCCAGCCGCGACCCCGCCGTAACCTGCCAAGCCCGTGGTCCCGGTTACGGTCACCACAATTACGATGGCCGGGTTTTCCATTGGCGCAAACCCCAGAAAGGAGGCGTTGTATTTATGCGTATAAACACGATGAGCGAAATCATAGATCTGCGCCGTGCCGGTCTTCCCCGCCAGCGTATACCCGGAAATATGCAGGAGATGCGCTGTCCCGCCCGGCATCACTACTCGATGCATCATCATTCGCATCGTCATTACGTTCTCGGGTTGCAATACCCGGACCGGCCGTGGAAATTTCGTCGTTTCCCTCAGGGCTCCCGGCGCTTGCTTCCAGGCAACCAGGTGCGGATGCACCAGGAAACCACCGTTTGCAATAACGCTACCCGCCTGAGCCAGTTGAACGGAAGTGACGCTGATCTCGTGGCCCATCGGCACCGAACCGATCGAGGTCGGTTGCCACCGTTTCAGCGGGCGAACCATCCCCGGCGCTTCCGCCGGCAATTCGATTCCTGTGCGCCGGCTAAACCCGAATCGCCGGATGTAGTCATACAAATTTTGCGCTCCGACTGTCATGCCGATCCGAATGGCCCCGATATTGCTTGATTTCGCCAGCACGTCTTCCATCGACAGCGCCGGATAGGACTTGTGATCGTGCACGACGCGCCCGAAGATCGTCATTGAGCCATTTCCGCAATTGATAATCGTCTCCGGACGCAGCCTTGTCGTCTCAAGCGCAGCCGAGAGCGTAATCACTTTGAACACCGACCCTGGCTCAAAAGGCGCTACCACCGCCGAATCCTCGCGTCCTCGCGCCGGTTCACCAAAATGCAGGCGTTCATTCGGATCGTATGTCGGATAGTTTGCCAGTGCCAGCACCTCGCCCGTTTTCGGGTCCATCGCCACCAGGCTTCCATGCGCCGCATGGTTCTTGAGAACAGCCGTTTTTAGAGCTTCTTCCGCCACTTGCTGCAACTGGCTATCGATGGTTAACCCGACGTTCTTGCCGATAACAGGCGCCTTGTCTATCTCCCCTGCGTACGCGCGCCGCTTCACATCAATCTTGAGGCGCATCAACCCTGGTTTTCCAGCCAGATCCTTGTCCAGCTTCAGTTCCACTCCCGCGGCGCCTCTGCCGTCCCCTCCCACGTCGCCAATCGCGTGCGCCGCCAGCTCACCGTTCGGATAGCTCCGCAGACTCCCTTCCCGAACTTCCAGCCAGTCGAGTTTCATGCCCCGAAGCGTCTCTGTTTTCTCGTTTGAGACGTGTGGATCGACGACGAAATATCCGTGGCGATGCTTTGATGCCGCAGCCGCTTCCAAGTCCTTCTGCAACTTCGCCGCGTCTAAGCCGAGAATCCGAGCCAGCAGGGCCCCGGCAATCTCCTTGTTTGGAATGCGCTGCGGATCGACTACCACGAATCGGGATGACGAGCTGATCGCCAGATAATTGCCATGCCGATCGAGGATCGCGCCACGGGGCGCATCAATCACTTCCAGCTTTTCTTGCTGTGATTCTCCAAGCTTCACGTACTGATCGTGAGCGAAAACCTGTAGATCGAATAACCGCAACAGAATAAGAAAGGCCCATCCGCATAGGATGAGCCCTGTATGTAACAACCGTTGCGTCGATTTGTTCAACGGCGCAAACGGCGGCCTTTCCATTTCCATTTTTTCTCTACCGGTATCCAAGAGAGGACGGAGCCCGGAGTGCTACCAAGGCGCATCAGGTTAGCGCGCGCTTGCCTCTGAACCGAGCGGCAGACGGTTTCGCGCGTCGTTCTTGGCCTTGCTATCCAAATATTGAACTTGCTGCGGTACCGGCTCCATCATCTTGAGAGATTTCGCCAACTGCTCTAGCCGCGCCGGGTTGAGCAGCTTGGCCTCGTCCAGATCCAATGCCGCCCGCTCCTGCTTAAGCTTTTGCTGCTCCTGCTCCAGATTTTGCACCGCGAACCCAGCCATCGTGTTGTATGCCGATGGCACTAAGCCCGCAATCACTAGCATCGCCGCCACAAGACCTGTAGCCACAGACCGGCTCCGTGCACGCCGCGCCAACGGATCGGCTGCCCGTACCACGGCATTATTGTCGATGCGCTTCACGAACAGAAATACGTCCTCGTTCGCGATCGGCCGCAGCCGGCAAGAGTCTGCCCGCGTCCACACCGCTGGCCGCACCTCAGCCAGTTCACTTACACCGACAAAACGATTCACGAAACTTGCTAGTGACGCCATGCTCCCTCTTCTTTTCTAAGCCAGCCCTTATTGCAATTCCAGCGCCCGCAATTTCGCGCTGCGTGACGCCGCATTCTCCGTAATCTCTTCTTCGCTCGGCCTGACGACGTGCTTTGTCAGGATCGTCCCCCGCCCTTCCCGGGCGAGCGACCGAAACGCTTGCTTTACTTTCCGGTCCTCAGCCGACATGAACGTCAAGACGACGAACCGTCCGCCCGGCCGTATTCGCTCCGGCGCCATCCGAAGCAATTTTTCTAACTCCTCCAACTCCTCATTTACCTTCAGCCGCAACGCCATGAATGTCTGCGTTGCAGGATGAATTCTCCCCGTTCGCGGCACGACCTCTTCGATGACCTTCGCCAAACGGCCGGTCGTCAGAATCGGCCGGGCGCGAACGATTGCTCTGGAGATTCTTCGCGACCTCCTTTCTTCGCCGAACTGATAAATCAAATCGGCGAGCGCCTTTTCAGGCAGTTCGTTCACTAAGTCTGCGGCGCTGACACCCTGATTGCGGTCCATTCGCATATCCAGGGGCCCATCCTCCATCAACGAAAAGCCGCGCTCCGCGCTGCTCAATTGATAGCGGCTGGCCCCCAGATCCGCTAGGACCCCATCCACCAGTTCAATGCCGTTCTCCTCCAACCCTTGAGGAAATTTTGAAAATGGTCCGTTGAAAAACCGAATCCGCTCCGCTCGGCTGGCGGTTCTGGCGCGCGCAATTTCAAGCGATTCCGCATCCCGGTCGCACGCAATCACCAGCCCGGCGTCCAGCCGTTCCGCGATAGCCTTGGTGTGGCCTCCCAGGCCGGCCGTCACATCTACATAAATTCCATCCGCTCGAATCGCGAGATACTCGAGCGATTCCTTCAACATCACCGGATAGTGCCGCATCGGCGGCTCGGATACGTGGTTCTGCGCCTCGAACTCCCTGCGCTTCGCGCCCATACATAGCCGCTATCGCAGCCCCCGCTTCTCGAGCCCCTGCACCTTCTCGCCGAGCCCTTCCATCGCCTTTGTCAGCCTCTGCTCGTAAACCTCGCGCCCGATTACGTCGATCCGCTGCTTGAAACAGCGCAGATAGACCTGTTCGTTTTCGAGCTTCAATGCTCGCCTCAGCTCCGTCGGAACCAACACACGCCCCTGCGGATCGACTTCGGAATCCGCGCCGAAGTGGTACGCGACGAACGCGACGTCCTCCCGGGACTCTGCGTCCTCGCCCGCTTCCTCCAGCACATTTTCTGTTTGCAGCCATGCCGAAATGGGGTAAATTCTGGCTGTTGAGCCATTTAACGTCGTGACAAATACCTTGTGCTCGCCCAGCGCTCCCAAATACTGCATAATCGCGGCCGGGAGCTTCAGCCGGCCCTTTTCGTCGACACGTGCGCTCAGAAACCCGCGAGGAGCTTCGACCGGCATCCCCGTGCTTGTAAGACCGTTCTCTTCTGCCACTTCCGACCACTTTTGACTTCTTTAAACCACTGGATCGATCCTCGCACGGGTACTAGGTCGATGGCAATACCTTTTTTCATAGGATTTTTCTCTAAGTAACTGTATTCGCCTTTCTTACGCCAAATGAGCGTACCCGCAACCGCCGTAGTACCTCTAGCACTCTGGGTTCAGTCATGGCAAACAACTTTACAACATAAAGTTAACAGGTTACCCTGAGAGGCATGCACAAATGCTGCGCATCCATTCTCGCCACCGCCGCAGTTTTAATCGCCGAAGCTTGCACCCCGCACCCCGATGACCCTCTCGGCAAAGCCGCAGTCCAGGGCAATTTGACTAAGCTAAATCGCCAGCTCGCGCAACACCCTTCGAGCAATGAACGTCAGGCTGCTCTGGTGTGGGCCGCGCGTTTCGGTCAGCCCGAAGCCATTTCCGTTCTCGTCAAGAACGGTGCCGATCCCAACACGACATCGGGCGTAAATGATTGGACTGTTCTTATGCACGCCATCCACAAGGACCAACCGCGTGCGGTTCTCGCCCTCGTGAACAATGGTGCGAATGTAAACCTCGCGGGAGGGCACGGCGACACGCCCTTGATAATGGCAGCCGGTTACGGCTATACCGGAATCGTTCGCATTCTGCTCGAGCATGGAGCGAATGCCCTCGCCACTCTGCCCAATGGCGAAAACGCTCTCGACAGGGCCATCACTGGAGTCGCCGATATTGATCGCTTCACTTGGGGGAGTTGTCAGAGCGATACCGTCCGCGTATTGCGCCAGACCGTTCCCGATTTGCGCCCCAAGAATACAGCCAAGCTAAGAAACTGTTCGTAACGTAGTTTCCATCCGGCTCGCGTTATGACATAAATGGACACATGACTCGTAGATCCGCAATCATGCTCACTGCTGTTTCGCCTCTTCTCGCCTGTGCCGTGGCGCAGGCCCAAAAGCGCGCTAGTCCTCACGAAACCGTCTCGGTCGATCTCGATGGCAATAAAGTGACCATCATGTACGGCCGGCCCTACTTGAAAGGCCGCCACGTCGGTGAACAAGTCGCGCCGTTCAACGAAGTGTGGCGTCTTGGCGCGGATGAAGCGACCAAGATCACGGTCACCGCACGCACTAAGATTGGAAATTCTTTGGAACTTGCACCGGGCAGCTATTCGCTCTTCGCAATTCCGCAGCCCGACAAATGGACCCTCATCGTCGACAAAGTCCCGGACCAATGGGGCGCATTTAAGTACGACCAATCGCAGGATCTCGGCCGCTTTGACGTGAAAGTCACCCTGCCGCCGTCCCCCGTCGAGCAATTCACGATTACACTGGCGAAGCAAGGAAGCAACACGGCCGCCCTCACATTCGCTTGGGGCAAAGCGTCCGTCTCGACGACTCTCACAACCGCCTAACGCGCGCGGCCATCACAGCATCGTTGCCGCAGGCCTGTGCGCTATCCCTGCCCTTTCCCCTTCCAAATGCTACTGCCGCGTTTACCAAAAAGGTTCACCAGGAACGTAAGCACCGCGATGAACGCGCAAAACACGCTCGGGTAGATCGTCCAGTTTGTGCTGTACGGCCACACGGGAAGGCAGATAATGGCCAATATAAAGAAGCCCAACGACACAAACTGAAATCCATACGAGCCTACCGGTTAGACCAACGGCAGCGCCTGCCGTTACCGCCTCGAACGCCCCGATCTCAAGTAATATGTGGGGTTATGACCATCGATGATGCGACGAGAAGACAGTTTCTCTACAGTGTCAATGTCTTCTCCGCCGCCGCTCTAACGCAACCCGCGGAGTTTCGTGACTTTTACTTTGCCGCACTTCAAAGCAACGGCATCGTGGGAAGCACTTTTCTGTTGATCCGCGACAACACTGCCGCCATCAAGCAATTCCATGGTTATTCAGACCTGGCAAACAAGACACTTGTAGACTGGAACACCTGTTATCACTGGGCATCGATCACCAAAACCTATACAGCCATCGCTATCCTGCAGCTTCGTGACCGCAGACGTCTTCGCCTCGATGATTCAGTCAGCTCCTACATACCGGAACTGCGGCAAATCCACAATCCATACGGCTCGGTTGAGTCCATTACGATTCGCCACCTCCTGACGCATAGCGCCGGTTTCCGCAACCCGACCTGGCCTTGGCGAACCGAGTCGTGGCAACCATTCGAACCAACAAAATGGTCTCAGATCTTGGCGATGCTGCCATACACGAATGTGGAATTTCCTCCTGGCAGCCGGCACAGTTATTCCAATCTCGGCATCATTTTCCTCGGCCAGATCATCGAGCGGTTAACGGACGATGATTATGAAGTTTATATCGACAAGAACATTCTCAAACCTCTCGAGATGCATCAGACTTACTTCGACCAGTCTCCATACCACCTCTTGCGATACCGGTCGCACAGCTACTTCCTTGAAAAGGGAAAACTCAGCGAGGCTCCGTTCGATTTCGATACGGGAATTACGGTTTCAAATGGCGGTCTGAACTCGCCGTTCCCCGACATGCAGAAATATCTTTTCTTTTTGCTTGGTGATCCGAGAGAAAGCCGATATGACACGATTCTGAAACGCAGCTCGCTCGATGAAATGTTCGGCAAAGAGCTCAATGTTACGTCGAGCGACTCCTCTCAGCTGGCCGGCGCACAGGGTACAGATTCGATCGGGCTTGGATTCTTCCGCCATGAAGAGGGAGGCCGGCTATACATCGGGCATGGCGGAAACCAAAATGGGTTTCTCAGCCATTTCTATTTAGACCCGCAGTCTCGTGCTGCGTATCTCGTCGCCTTCAATACAGACGCGACGGATGCAACGAAAAATACCGGTAAGCTCGACTTGAAGATCCGCACCTACTTGTTGGAGAGGAAACTGGCGGTCTCGTGAATGGCGCCGAACACTGATTCTTCAATGCCCGAACTGGAAAGTAGCACTCCCGCCGACGCTGTTCCAGTGTTTTTTGCCTTCTCCGAAGTTCTCTGATAACGGCCTGCTGGTCCGGGCCAGAGATACCGATTACGGTCTACCGCGACCCTACCGCCAGCCGCGCCTTGTGCCAACCATGCATCATTGAACGAAGTACCCCGACGGTTCGGTTGGATCAGCGTGTTGTCCGGTTTCCATGCGTTCACGCCGCCGAACCCGGTAAATAGCTGCCCTCGGTCATGCCACAGCGACAGAGTTGCTTGAGCGCCAAATGGCGGCAGCGTGTACCGAGTTCGGTCCGATGTCGGCCGTGAAATGCAAAAGGCGCATTCCAACCCGTGCGACGCGAACGCGCCGTCCATAAGCCTCAGCGGAAATTCGAATCCCTGGCCTATCCTGGACGCGTCATACCCGAACGATTCGATTGTGAGATTCTTGACGAATCCAGAGCCGGAGCGGTCCTTTGCGCAACGACCAATCTTGTCGCTCGGCCGATTCCAGTGCCGGTATGTCTACTCCCGGAGCGGGCCTGATTGCGGGGGTGCCCTTGGAATCTTGCGAAAACGCACCGGCGCAACCCGAGAGAAGTCCTATCAGGAGAGCAACCAATGGCCGCCGCATTCGACTGAGTGACGTACGGCGAAGAACTTTGTTTCCAGCTTACAGAGTTTTCTCGCCCCTCCGCCGGAATGCTGCTAAAATTCTCCTTCCCCGGTTCTACGCTCGGCCCTGTTTAGGCGAGACCGCCAGTTCAATTTGGAGGATCACGTGAAAAGCATTGTACTGCGTTGTTTGCTACTGGCACTACTCACTTGTCCGGCTGCCTGGATGCAATCCACGTACGGAACCCTGCTGGGCGTCGTAACCGATTCCAGTGGCGGAGTAGTCGCCAATGCTCGCATCCAGGTGACGGAGACAAATACCGGAATTTCGAAAGAGACGACCACTGATAGCCACGGCACGTATGAGCTCCCGAACTTGCAACCGGGGACGTATCAAGTCGCGATAATCGCCAGCGGATTTGACAAATACGTGCGTGCCAACGTTCCACTAGACCCTCGCGCGTCGGTTCGCGTGGATGTCACTCTCGCAGTTGGCTCGACGAAAACGACCGTGGAAGTGCAAGCTTCCGCGCCCGTCATCACCACCGAATCAGGGACAGTAAGCGACGTAGCGAAGGGCAAGGAGATTAGTGAACTTCCGATCAATTATCGTGCCAACAGCACTTCGCCGTTCAACGCAATTACAATCGTTCCCAATGTCCAGGTCGATTCCGGTGGCGCGTTAGGTTTCGCGAGCTTCTCTATCGCAGGCAATCATCCAGCGCAAAACGAAGTTTCAGTGGATGGCTTCTCGATCACTTCGCCTCGCTCCAACGGCCCACTGGTCGAAGTGATGCCATCGACCGAGCAGATTTCGGAGATGAAGGTGACCTCTCAGCTAGCTCCAGCTGAATATGGGCAGATCGGCGATATAGCTTTCATTGGCAAGGGTGGGACAAACCAATTCCACGGCTCGGCATTTGAATACTTTCAAAACGATGCCTTGGATGCTCAACCGCTGTTCACGAGCGATAAGCCTAAGAAGCGCGACAACAACTTCGGCGGCGCGATTTCGGGGCCGGTGCTACTCCCCCATTTCAATGGCAAGGACCGGACGTTCTTCTTCGTCGATTACGAGCGCAATATGCAACGAAGCGAGGCGAGTCTGGTCAATAGCGTTCCCACTCCGGCAATGTTGAGTGGCGATTTCTCGACACTGGGCACTCAGCTGATCAATCCCTTCACGAATACGCCCTTCGCTGGAAACCGGATCCCAACGAGCCTGTTCAATCCGGTTTCCCAGAATATCCTCAATACTTTTTTCCCATCCCCAACAACGCTGAACGCAGATCCTCTCGATCCGACTGACAATTACTTAGTCAATATTCCGCAGCCCATCACGACGGATCTCTACGACATCCGGCTCGATCAAAAGCTTTCGGAAAAACAGTCGATCTTCGGACGTTTTAGTTGGAAAAATCAGCCGTCTAGCTTTGCTCAGGATCTGGGGACAAAGACGGGTTCGGAAGACGTCGATCTGGCCGCCCGCAGCGTCGCTATCTCACATAATTATTCGATCAAAGCCAACTTATTGAACGAATTCCGATTTGGATACCTGCAACAAAGAACAAACTATACTTATCCGAAGTTTCCCAAAGGAGCTCAGCTCATCTCGAGTCTGGGCCTGCAGGGGCTAGGCCCATTTCCTCCCGGTTCCGCAGAGCCGGACTTCAATTTCGAGGGTTCATCCAGTCTTACGGGTACCCCCGGCGCTCGAGAGGAACGCCTATCCGAACATAAATTTCAGATTGCAGACAACCTGACCTGGATCCGGGGCCGCCACACCATCAAAACGGGCTTCGATCTACGCATTCTACAGAGCTCCGATTACATTAACTTCCAGGGTGCCGACAATTTCGGGAATTACTATTTCAACGACACCTTTACAGGCTACGATTTCGCCGATTTTCTGTTGGGGTTGCCGACGGAGACCGATATCGCGAACGCCGGCTCAAACTATGATGGACACGCGAAGGCTTATGGGTTTTTCGTCCAGGATTCATTTAAAGTCAATCCGAAGCTTACAGTCGAATACGGGTTGCGATATGAATACCATCCGCCCTTTCACGACAATACTCTCCAAATGACAAATTTCAACGACATCACGGGCGCCGTCATAGTTCCCAACGCGAAGTCTCTTTCGCTCGCCAGCACTACCTTCCTGGAATCGATTAACGCCTGTGGACTTCCGGCACCGAATCCCACTTCGTATGGCTTGTATCCATGTACTCCTGTTCAAACTGCCAAACAGGCCGGATTTCCGGAAACATTGCGTTTCTCCGATAAAACGAAATTTCTGCCCCGCCTGAGCTTCGCCTACCGTCTGAACGACAAGACCGTGATTCGCGCAGGGGGCGGGCTCTTTGACCAAACGTTGCTCGGCGACATTTTCTATGCGTTGATCGGCATTCACACCAGCGACTACCGAACCTATCTCAACTCGATCACCGGCAGTGGCCAACCGGCGTATGTATTCCCAAACACGCATCAGGGCGGCCTCGGGGAGATTCTCCCCGCCGGAAACGCAGATTTCGGCACCGCCACGCAGCAGGATCTTCGCGATCCTTATTCAGAACAGTGGAGCTTTACGGTCGAGCGCGATCTGGGTGCCTCGACGGGTCTTCGCGTCACCTACACAGGTCTTCATTCAGTGGGCCTGCTCGTCAGTCCCGATTGGAATCAGATTCGGCCTCAAGCCCAACCGTACGATCCCAGCCAAAAACCGTTCCCGAATTGGGAGTTCGTCAAAACTTACGTGAATGCAGGAACATCCCAGTATCACGGGTTGGAAACGGTTGTCACTCATCGCTTTTCGCAGGGCTTATTCTTTCAGTCGAGCTGGATATGGTCCAAAAATTTATCCGACGCAGACGGTGACGCCCCGAACGACGGCTTTACTGGCGAAACGGGCCGGCGTCTTTCCAATCGTTTCGATATTCAGGCGGATCGAGGAAACGTCGCCTACACGCGCCGCCACCGTTGGCTGACTACCGCGAACATCGAGATTCCGTTCGGACGTGGTAAGAAATATGGCGCGAACATGAATCGCGTGTTAGACGGTTTCGTAGGCGGCTGGCAATCCTCAAACATTCTGATTCTGCAGACCGGCCCATACCAGACACCGACGTACACAGGCGGTAATGATCCTTCCGGAACCGATGCGGTTGATCGGCCCGGAACGCAGCGGCCGGATCGTTTGCCTGCCTCCGCTTGCTCTGGTCTGTCAACCAGTGACGCGCGCCTCCTGCAAGGAAGCTGTTTCTATTACGGTTGGCCGGATGCCATCGGCCGCTTCGGCAACTCGGGTGTTGGAATTCTGGAAGCGCCCGGCACGGTTCTTTGGAACACCGGACTAGCCAAGAATTTTGTTCTCGCAGAACCCTTGAAGCTCCGATTCGAAGCCACCGCCACTAACGTCTTGAATCACCCGAATTTCGCTCCGCCTGGCATGACGGCTAACCGGTCGTCCTTCGGAGTCATCAACTCTCTTCAACCTTCCGAAGGAGCGGGTGCGCGCGTCCTTCAATTGGCAGTTCGCTTGGACTTCTGATAACGCGCGCCGGCCTGTCCCTTGTCTTCAACCGGCTTGCATTTTCCTTAGTATCAAACGGCTCCGCCGTTATCTAAAGTTTAGAAGTTCTTTTGAACACGTGCGGCCCCGTACTGCGTATCAGGGCCATGCACTGGATTCTGCAAGACACGCGTTTTGGCCTGCGCACGCTGATCAAGGATCGAAGCTTCCTGGTCACGGCCGTTCTCGCCCTTGCCTTGGGTATCGGGTCTACGAGCGCTATCTTCAGCGTCATCGACAACGTGCTGCTCGAGCCCTTCCCCTATACGGACGGCCAGCGGCTGATGGCAATCCAAATACACGATTCGGCCAGCAAGGACCCATTCGGCCGCCAATTCTTCTCACCGCCCGAGTTTCTGGACTACCAGGAGCAGAACCACATTTTCGATCGATCCATTGGCGTTCGCCAGGATCGCGTCCTCATGACCAGAAACGGGACCACGCCGGAATCATTCGACGGCGCTACCGTCACCGGCAACACCTTCCAGTTCCTGGGGGTTGCCCCCCTGCTCGGACGTGCCGCAACGCCGTCTGACGCCAAGCCTGGCGCCCCGCCGGTGTTCGTTCTGAGTTATAAGGCTTGGCAGCGAGCCTTCAACGGCAACCCGGGCATCATCGGGAAAACATTTATCCTGAACGACAAGGCAACGACGCTCGTCGGTATCATGCCTCGCCGGTTTGTCTTTTGGGGCGCAGACTTATGGATTCCGGCCACGGTCGATCGCGGCGACACCGATCCCAACGCCTCCTTCTTTTTCCTGTTGGGGCATTTGAAGCCGGGGCTGACCCAGAAATCGGCGCAGCCTGATGTCGCAATCTTGGCTCAGCGCCTCTCAAAGGTATATCCGAAGAAGTTCGATGTGCGGCTTCCATTTCTAATCGATAACGTCGTCGGCAGATTTCGGGAAACCCTATACACCCTGTTGGCCGCCGTTGGCCTGCTGCTGCTAATCGCTTGCGCGAATGTGGCAAATCTCCTGCTTGCCAAGGCGACTGCGCGTGAGAAGGAGTTTGCGATTCGGACCTCGCTCGGTGCCGGCCGCGTGCAAATCATCCGCCAATTGATGACGGAAAGTGTATTACTCGCGCTAATCGGAGCTGCGACGGGCTGCCTGTTTGCCTGGGGCGGATTGAAAATCCTGATTGCGGCGCTACCCAAGTTCACATTCCCCGATGAGGCCGATATCCATCTCAACTTGCGTGTTCTCACGGCCACTGTGGTCGTCGCAATCGCAACTGCTCTGATCTTTGGCCTGGCACCTGCCATCGGTTCCTTCACCCGCAATTTGAGCGAGCCCTTAAAAGCTGGCGGACGCGGAAACAGCGGATTCCGTCGAGGTCGCATGCGCAATGTGTTGATCGTTTCTGAAGTGGCGCTTTCGCTCGTCTTGTTGACAGGTGCAGGACTCCTGATGCGCAGCTTCTTCCTGGAGCGGCAGGCCGATTTGGGACTTAGGCCTGAAAGACTGTTGACGACGCAGGTCTTCCTGGGCAAAAAGTACAGAACCGCGGACCAACAATCGCGTTTTTTGCGGGAACTGATCGCTCGCGTCCAGGCTCTCCCTGGGGTCGTAAGCGCATCCGGAGCGCTCGATTTTCCACCTTTCGGCGGCATCAACACCGAATTTGAGGCTGCTGGTACGACGCACTCCGAGAAGTGGACCGGGCAAGTCGGTTTCTGCGATCCCCCGTTCTTCGCAACGGTTGGCGCTCGATTGATGAAGGGCAGATTTTTGACGGAGGCTGACGTCGCCGGCAAACGTAAGGTCGCAATCGTCAATCAAACCTTGGCAGGGAAGTTTTTCCCTGGGCAGGATCCGATTGGAAGACGAATCAGGCTGACCGGACTTGAGCAGGCCCCTGAACCGATATCCAATCCGTGGTTCGAAATTGTCGGTGTGTCATCGGACATCAAGAACCATGGAGTGCGCGAAGATGTCCTGCCTGAGGCTTACGCACCCTACACGCTCTCCAGTTACGGCGGTTTCATTGCGTATCTTCGCACCGCCGGAAATCCCAAAGCCCTGACAAAGGCTCTGGAAGGCGAGGTCCTCGCCATGGACAAAAGTGTTTTGCCGCAACAGACCAGTACGATGGATGAGGCGCTTGACACCTTCGAATACGCACAGCCGCGCTTCGGTCTGCAGCTCTTTTCAGTCTTCGCTGGCGTTGGCTTGATTCTTGTGACTGTGGGCGTCTATAGCGTCGTTTCCTACACCGTCTCCCAACAGCACCGCGAGATTGGCATTCGCATGGCCCTTGGTGCCTCGGCTGCGAGTGTGCGAGGTCTCGTCATGATGAGCGGCATGCGCTTCATTGTGATCGGGGTCGGCATTGGACTAGTCGTTGCATCCCTCCTGATGCGTCTCCTCAAGAGTCAGATCTACGGGGTGACGGCGTACGATCCCGTCACGTTACTAGCCGTCGTCGTGATTCTCGGGGTCGTTGGCGTGTCCGCCTGCTATCTGCCATCCCGGCGCGCAACGCGCGTGGACCCGCTCGTTTCCTTACGCTACGAATAGGCGCCCATCTCCCTTTCACTCCGGCGAGGGTTAACGCGGGGCCCTGATCTTTCATATATACTGGTTGGCCTGATTTCGATCCCAGTAAACTTTTCGAGGGCAGGATTGTGCCAGATACATTGTTTCAGCCGCTTCAGTTCCGAAATTTGACGATCAAGAACCGAATTCTCCGTTCGAATGTCTCTGGACGATTTGATAATTACGATGGCTCCGGAAACCAGGCCCGTATCAACTGGGAAGTGAAGTTTGCCAGCGGCGGAGTGGGCGCAATCTTGTCCTCGTTTGTCCCTGTGCAGATGCGCGGGCGTATTCTGCCAAACTACGCCACGCTCGATCGCGACGAGTGCATCCCGTTCTGGCGCGAGCTTGGGAAGCGCGTTCACGAATACGATTGCAAATTCATCCTGCAGCTAAGTCATGGCGGACGCCAGCGAGACCTCCCGGGATTTGAATTTCCCGTAGGGCTCAGCTCCACTGATCGCGCAGATCCGCTCCATGGATTCCAAGCCGAGCGGATGACGAAACGAGAGATTGCCGAAACGGTCAATGCGTTCGCCGAAGGTGCAAGGCGCGCCCGAGAAGCAGGATTGGACGGCGTGGAACTCCACTCGGCAAATGGCTATCTCATCACGCAGTTCCTTTCCTCCGCGATCAATGACCGCAAGGATGAATACGGAGGGCCGCTCGAGAACCGAGCCCGATTCCTCCGCGAGATTGTCAGGGCGATTCGCCTGAAAGTCGGGCAGGATTTCCATCTTCAGGCCAAATTTAGCGCGACTGAGAACGCCAACGCAATGGTTCTCACTGAACCGGAGGGAAACACAATAAACGAGTCAATTGACGTCGCAAAATGGCTGGAGCAGGATGGAGTGGACGCGATTCATGTTTCTCGCGGAGCATTTTTTCCCCATCCGCAGAACCCTGCGGGAGATTTGCCCATTAATGATTTCCTCAAAGTTTATGACGCGATAATCGCAAGCGGCACTGAGACGTTTCGGAACTATCTTCTGATTCGCAACGACCTGACTGGAGAACTGTTCCACAAGCAGTGGTTACACGCTCGCGGCGACGTCATCGAGGGAATCAACCTGGCAGATGCAGCCGCCATCAAGAGAGCAGTAGGCATCCCAGTGCTCTGTACGGGCGGTTTCCAGACAGCTTCCGTGGTCCGGAACGCGATCGAGAGTGGGAAGTGCGATGCCGTAACAATTGCTCGTCCACTCATCGCAAATAACGATTTGGTCAAACAGTTCGCATCAGGCGCGGACCGTCCCGCCGTGCCATGCACGTATTGCAACAAATGTCTGGTAAATGCCGTGATGAACCCGTTGGGATGCTACGAAGAGTCGCGCTTCAAGAATCGGGAAGAAATGGTCCAGCAGATTCTTTCTGTTTTCCAGCCTCCGCCTTTTGCCGCAGCAGCGCTACAAAATAGGAATTCGGCATAGGAGTCGACTGCCCGGCCCGCGCCGGTTTCTGCCTTTCGCCATGCCCGAACTTTACGTCTTCCGCGGCGCCTCTTCCACCGCTACCAGCGCCTTACCGCTTGAAAGCCTTCGCTTCTCGCATCGCACGACTTGCCCCGGCCCATATTCCCACCTTTCCCCCTCCGGCATCGATTCGACGATTCTGTAGTAATTACGCCCCAAGTGCTCAGTTCTCACCGAGCGCAACACGTTCAAGCCTTCACCGACCAGACCCACATACACCATCACCTCTTTCGCCGGCCGCACCGGGCCGCGAACTTCAGAAACCATCTCTCGTATGGGTGTCGACGCGGATCCAGACATAGGCACAGGTCCAACTTCGTTTTGCACAACCGAAACCGGCGTCGGTGCCGCAGCGGGCACAATAGGCGCTTCCTCCATCACAACCTCAGCACGACGAATCGGCGTAGGCTCACCGGTGATACTTAGATTGCTCCCTCGAGCGCGTCTGACCGCCTCACCTGCATACTCGCCCTCACCAGCTTTGCGACTACTCACCCGCGCCTGGTCGATTGCCCAAAACACGACGGTCGAGCACGCCCACGTCAAGATCGACCATTGAAATACGATCCGTTCAACCGCCACTCGCGCATTCGGTCCGAACAAGTCGCTTAACTCGCAGAGCCCCGTGGCCGCGAGCACGAAACAGAATCCACATACGGCAGAAAAAGCCAGGCTCTGAGACATAGACCGGTAACCCTCCCGGTCATACGCAAAGAGAATCAGAAGCAGCATGATCCCACCAATGCTGCTGGCCCATGCTAACGGCCCTGTCAGCAGCATCAGACCCAAACCGGCCGCGATCATTGCGGCAATCAAAGCTGTAGCGTCAATTCGGGATTTCGTCATTTCTCCTTCAGTATGAGGGAGCGCGCTTTAACACTTCTTTCACTCATTTTGCCGCGCCATTATGGCTGGGCTCCGGCCGGGCTCAAGCCGTCGAACTGATCGTTTCGCGCTTTGCCCTGCGAAAACCTATGCTGCGGGAAGAGTGAAGTAAAAAAGTCGAGCCTTTTCCGGGAGCCGAGGTTAGCCACATTCGGCCGCCGTGGTGTTCGACAATTTTCTTGCATAACGATAGCCCAATGCCCGTGCCGGTCATCGGCCTTCCGTTCGCGGTCTTCCGGCGTAAATAACTCGCTTCCGTCAAGTCCAACGAAGTCTTTCTCGGTATAACCTAAAATTCGTTCGACTCCCGGGCTCCAGCTCGTAATCCGCCGCTCCATATCCATCAGAAATGCGCCGACGTTTTTTAGTTCTTCTAGAAGAATGTCAGGAAGGCAGTCGTAGTTCGGTGGATGTTCGCTCGTGTTCATCACAACGTTTGGGCGGAGACACCTCCATCACTCTGAGAAAAGTGAGCTTCTCACAGAGTTAGCACAAGACCCGGCACGCTCGATCAACTTTGAGCCTCCGCAGCATATTTGAACTCGTCGAGCGGAAATCGAACGGAAAACTGCGTACTGTGGCTCTGGTCAAGGCTCACGGTGCCATGCAACTGTTCGGTCAAAAGATTGACAAGACGCAGCCCCATGGACTTTCGCTGCCGGATTCGATCAGTGTTTTTGATACCAGCACCGTCGTCGTGTACCAAGAGCTCACACCAGGCAGCATCGCCCGCGTCTACCGCCTGCATGCTCTTAGGCGCGTAATGGAACCTGACATCAATTGCCCCGCGACGGCCGCCGGGAAAAGCATGCTTAAGTGAGTTGGATACCAGCTCGTTCACAATGAGACCGAGAGGAAGAGCCTGCTCCGAAGAAAGCACTACATCATCGGTTTCAATCCGGACCTGAATGCGTTCCCGATCAATGCCATAAAATGCAACCAGGTCGTGCAAAAGCTGCTGCATATAGGGTCCGAAAGCGATGTTTGCCAAGTCTCGCGAGCTGGAAAGTGTTTCGTGTAATGCAGCTATGGCTCGCACTCGGTCCTGCAAGTCATCGAATATGTGCTGGACTTTGCCATCCTGCACTTGACCGGCTTGCAGCGAAAGAAGGCCGGTGATGACGTGAAGGTTGTTGTTGACCCGGTGGTGAATTTCTCGAAGAAGAAGCTCCTTCTCTTGAAGCGAACTCTTTAGCAGGTCTTCGGCTCGCTTTCGTTCGGTTTCGTCCCGAAGCACTTTCGCAAAACCGCGCAGGTTTCCTGACGTGTCGTGCATCGGGGTTGTAACCCATCGCGCCCAAAATCGGCTGCCGTCCCGACGCACCATCCAGCGATCGTCCTCGGCCCGGCCCTCAGCCAAAGCCCGGCTTAGATCCTTTTCTGACTCGCCTCTTACCCTGTCCTCTGGCGTGAAGAATAGATTAACCGGCTGGCCGACAATCTCCTGCTCGGTGTAACCAAACGTTCTTTCCGCGCCCGAGTCCAGCCAGACACTTTGCCCGTTGTGTCTACCGGAACGAGGGCATAATCACGCACGTTATCTATAAACAATCGAAATCGCTCCTCCGTTACGCGACACCGGTCTAGCTCTTGTTCGGCGGTGAGTACGCGTCGACGCAATTCCAGGATTTCTGACGTTTGCCCTGCGACTCGCTCCTCTAGGATTTCCAATACTTTTCCTCCTGGCTTAGCGAGAAACAGGCGTCCGTCGCGCTATGTCCGAATCCGTACATACTAGAACATATCACATTGTACGGTGCCGTGCATATAATCAAATTGGTAAGTGTAGAGAGACTCTGATCACGCCTCTATTCAAGGTCTCTTGCGTAGCTCTCCAAGCGAAGAAACGAAATCGGATATAGAAAAGACTCTATGCCGTCATCCAAGCGCAAGCAGAGATCAGCGACCAAACAGAAACACGGTTTGCCGAACTCAGGAACAATTGGCCAGCCGACGAACCGGCTCCTTTCTGCCCTATCTGGTGCCGACTATAAACGCCTTGCACCTCACATGGAGACTGTACATCTCGAAATGAAACACGTCGCGTACGAACCGGACAAGCCGATCGAATACGCGTATTTCCCGCTCACTGGACTCGCGTCAATGGTTACCGTCATGAAAGGCGGCAAGGCCGTCGAGGTGGCCACGATTGGAAATGAAGGCATGGTTGGTCTGCCCCTTTTCCTGGGCGTTGATCGAACTGCGGGCCAAGCATTTACGCAGGTTCCAGGCGATAGCATCAGGATCAAAGCCGACGTGTTCCAGAAAGAAGTCAGGAGGCAAGGAGGGCTAGCAAGAATGTTGCAGCTTTACACGCAAGCCTTGTTGGTGCAAATCTCGCAAGTCATGGCTTGCAATGGCATACACCAGATTTATCAGCGCACTGCCCGCTGGCTGCTGATGACACATGATCGGGTTGCGGCCGAGCGGTTCCCGCTCTCTCAGGAGTTCCTCGGCCAAATGCTTGGCGTGCGTCGGGCCGGAGTAAGCGAGGTTGCTTCGACTTTGCGAAAGGCTGGATTGATCCGTTATAGTCGCGGCACCATTGAGATCGTGGACCGTGCTGGGCTTGAGGCCGCTTCCTGCGAATGCTACGGAGTGATTCAGGCAGAATTCGTTCGGCTTTTAGGTGCGCCACAGAAGCAAGGCCCTCCGCTACGTTCCGGTGTCAAGCGCGGGTAGATGATGCACCGCGAGAGCCCAATCGTTGTACGACTGATGAGTAGCTTCACGGGCTCGCCCGGCGCGTTTCCCTTACGAATATTACCCAGTAGCCCAAATCCATAGGTCGGTCTAACATTGTGCCATGCCCCAAGCTGCTCCGGCGCAAGCCCTCGATCATGGCTCGCTCGACGAGATCATGATTAGGTGGAAGCTCGCCGAACTGCTTGTGGCAGACCTGGCAGTCAAAGATCTGCCGTGGGATCATGCACTTCGCCTTGTCATCAGGCGTGATGTCCCGAGGCTTCTCCAAGAACTTCTTCGCCTCCGGCCGGATCTAGCCTAGTTCCCTGATTCGGCGGCATCCACCCGTCCTTTCCTGACCGATCGAGAGGCGGGACAGTATAGTACTCTTCCCTCCCAAAACCCCTCAGAAATAGGTCATTCCCTCATTTACTCCCTCCGTGGATCGGCTGAAAATGCAATGGTAGGTTTCTTCGCGATTACGCCCCCTAAACGAACCGCAATTCAAGGAAGGAGTATACTGTGCTGAACAGTAATATCTTATCGATCCCGGATTGCCTCGTCCCTGAGCGATCCTACACTTTGTCGAGAACCATCGCAGGAATTCAGCTCGTCCCGGTAGAAGGTAAGCAGGGCCGGCTGGGCAATGTTTCACAGCTGCGTCCCGGCTCACTTCTGGATTGTTGTGGAGACGGATATGACGCCCGAACCGTCAAGGTGCGCTGTGACGGCTGCTTCTACTTCGTGTTCTTGCAGGACCTCGAAACGTGAACCGGGGAGAGAACTCTCTGGTCCGCTAGGATCCATACTCAGTTCACAGTCGCGTTGTTGGCGCGCCCTTTCTTGATCTGCGAATTTTGATCGCCGCTACGAGCGTTCGGGGTAAACTCTTGGCAAGAGTTCATTCGCCCCTATCTGCTGTGTTCGGTCACACACATTCTGCTTACACGCATCTAGCCGGTACGCACCTGAACGGCTACAATATCGAAGTTTTGAAAATTATCCGTCACCCGCACCTCAGAGGAGTGCAGGTCGTGGATGAAATTACGGGTCAACTCGTCGATCGATCAGGTCAGAAGCACCCTGTAGTCCCATTCACGCTGAGCACCAATGACTCCTTTCTGATCGCTCCAGAGCATCTAGAGACTATTCTCGAGACACTGCAAAGAGAACTCAGCGCCGGTTCTTCCCCGATCGCTCTCGTTTATCTGAACGATCGGCGGTAAAAGTACGTTGCCGTTCGGCTAATTTCGCACGCCTCCATCTCCGCCCATTTTTGAGTCACAACGATTTTGCGTAACGGCTTCAACTATTTAGCTCCAAACGCTTGTTTCGCCATGCTACTGTCCTTGCGGAGGGGTTTTCCCGTATGTCCTCAGATG
>JBPCLH010000096.1:0-5913 GCA_051003475.1 Bryobacteraceae bacterium | reverse complement strand
GCGGTAGCCCTTGCATCATCTCTAGCCCTTCACCTCCATCAGGTTGGGCAGGGACTTTCACCCTTAAGCTGCTGAACATGCTCAGCACACAACTAAGCCGCTGGCGCGGCGGACGCTACGCGAAGGCTAAGTACTACGCAGACAAGTAATGGTTCGCTAAACGCACCGCGTTAATTCGCGAGCGATTCCATCCCCTTTTCCCTGTTGGGTGCTCAACAGTTCCTGAGAGACTAGTGGGAGTTCTTAAATGGCCTACTACATCGACCTCTTCTCGCCTGATACTTATCAGGCGTTCACCAATTCAAAGCGCGAGATTTCAGGCTTCCGAGAGGGCCAAAAGAACATTGCTGCAAAGATCAAACCGGGCGACTGTCTAGTTTGCTATGTCACACGCCTTTCCCGTTGGGTCGGACTGCTCGATGTGGTCGAAGGTCCATTTGTGGATCATGAGCCAATTTTCGTTTCGGAGAATGATCCGTTTGTGGTGCGCTTCCGAGTGAAGGCTTCGACGTGGCTCGACCTTGAGCACGCCATTCCAATTCACGACAGTGATATCTAGCAAACGCTTTCATTCACCAAGGACCTGCACGAAGGATCGCTCGCCTGGACTGGTGAGGTACGGGGGAGTTTGGTGCGCCTCGACGACGATGACGGCAGGCTGTTTCCGATTGATGAACAAGAGAAGCGAAAGCTCGCGACTCATACAGTCGTTCGATCGGACAAAGTTGTCACAGTTTCCGTCCCAGACGATTCTGGCCCTTCTGAAGGGATTAGCGGCCCCCCGGAGGCGGAAGGCAGGAATCGATTCGCATCCAGGCTCGCGTTGCAAATATCGGTGAGCAGATGGGGATGTCAATCTGGATTCCCAAGGCTGACCGCAATGCAGTCGTGCGAGAGTGGCACGCCGCTGACGGCACGCTTCTTGACAGGCTGCCATTGAACTATGACGATACGACGCTGCGAACAATCGAACAAATCGATGTTCTATGGCTTCGGCGGCGCTCCATTGTCCGCGCTTTCGAAGTCGAACACACAACCTCAGTGTATTCGGGGATATTGCGGATGGCCGATCTTATGGCGCTGCAGCCCAACATGGAGATCAAACTCCATATCGTCGCACCCGAGGCAAAACGGGACAAAGTTTTTCAGGAAATTAGGCGGCCAGTATTCTCATTACTTGATCGGGGACCACTCGCCGAGAGTTGCACTTTTCTCTCGTACGACAGTCTAAAGGAGATCGCCGGCCTGAAGCACCTCGAGCACATTTCGGACGGCGTCCTCGATGAGTACTCGGAAGAGGCAGAGTAGCAGCTATCGATGGGGAACGAGTTGTACCGCACGCGCGTGTGACAGCAACTAGAAGCACTACAAGCGTTGAGTTGGGGACCGGTGAGTTTTCGGCTGCAAGCCTTCAAAGCTATCAAGTAGCCATTGTTTACTTTGCATCCCAATGTATCCGATCTTGATGCACTTCGAAACAGTGGGCCAACAGTAACAGAGTGGGCTATCAGCTGGAATGCCTGGTAGTGGGGCTACTTTGAAAGCCCACTACCGAATGCCTTACGAACATCTAACGCCATCTCGAACAATTTTGCACAAGTCACGCGCCCGGCAAAACCCAGGAGCTCTTCAACCAGACCCACTCCCCGAACTTCCCTTCTCATGACACCTCCTCCCAAAAAAACATCGCCGCTTCACTCCCACAATTTCAGCATCCGCAACGCCCCTACCTTCTCTCGCAAACCTCCGCTGGCCAACCTTCGCTACCTAAGTCCTTGAGACGACTCTTTTTCGATCGCGAGTTCCACCCCTGCGACATTTTGCAATGTCAAACACAGACATCGCGGCTGTTTTCTGTTGCTCAACCTGATCGCTCGACATAAACTGATATACCGCGCAAGAAAATGGCCAAATTATCGAAGCTCGTGTGTATCGGCACGCTGTGTGTGACAGCATATCTTCCCGCTCAGGCGCCTGCGGATGACTTGGAGCGTGCCTTCCAAAATCCGCCGGACTCGGCAAAACCCCGCGTCTGGTGGCATTGGATGAACGGCAACGTCACCAAAGAAGGCATCACTGCGGATCTCGAATGGATGAAGCGCGTCGGCATCGGTGGCATGCAAATGTTCGATGGAAGCCTAGCGGTGCCGCAGTTTACCGAAAAACGGCTGGTCTGGATGACGCCCGATTGGAAGGACGCCTTTCGTCATACTGCCGCTGAAGCCGACCGTCTGGGACTCGAAATGTCAATGGCCGCCTCGGGAGGTTGGAGTGAAACAGCCGGCCCGTGGGTCAAGCCCGAACAGGGCATGAAGAAGTTCGTCTGGAGCGAAACGCGTGTACAAGGACCGCAAAAGTTTTCGTCTGCGCTTGCAAGTCCTCCATCCCTCAATGGTAAATTTCAGGACATTCCCGCTCCGCCTTCCTTCGAAGTCCCGGAGATCAAGGGTCTGCCAGGTGCAAAGCAAGCAACTGTTGTGGCGCCAACTCCGAACGCGCCGCCTCCGCCGACCCAGAATCCAACGTTCTACGCCGATACTGCCGTGGTTGCTTATCGGCTGCCCGATCGAGAAATCCGCATGGCGGACCTGCACCCGGTTGTCACTTCGAGCTCGCCAAATTTCGATGGGGCCCGCATCATGGATGGCAATCTCAGCACGCCGGCTTCGTTACCTTACACTGCAGGCGCTAAGAACGCTTGGATTCAGTTCGAATTTCCTCAGTCCTTCAGGACCCAGGCCCTCTCGCTGGTATTCGGCAGCGGAGACTTCGCTTTTGCGGCAAGCATCCCGCAAGGCGAGTTTCAGGCCAGTTCCGATGGCAGCAACTGGATCACGCTCGTGAACCTGCCAGGCCCCATACAAGGTGCTTTGCCGGTTCGCACGTATTCCTTTCCTGAGACAAGCGCCAAGCTCTATCGCCTGCTGCTCGTGCCTCCTCGGCCGAACCCATTCTTGGCAATGATCGGTATTCCGACGTCCCGGGAATTCAAGATCGCCGAGATCGAATTGTCATCAGCGCCCCGCGTGAATTTCTGGGAAGACAAGGCCAGCTTCGGAACGTTGCTCGGGTCAGATACCGGGCCCACCCCCGCCGTAGCTCCCAGCGAGGCAATCGCGCGCAAAGACGTCATCGATCTTACTTCGAAGATGCACAAAGACGGCACGCTCGATTGGAGTGTCCCCGAGGGCAATTGGGTCATTCTGCGCATGGGCTATTCGTTGACCGGAGAGAAGAACCATCCCGCTACCCCCGAGGCGACTGGCCTCGAAGTCGACAAGCTGAGTCACAAAGACGTCGACGCCTACGTTCGCTCGTATGCCGACATGATCTCCGGCGCGTTGGGGCCATACTTCGGCAAAAGCTTCCGCTATTTTTTGATGGACAGTTGGGAGGCCGGTGAAGAGAACTGGACCGAAGATCTGACTAGCGAATTTCGTAAGCGCCGCGGCTACGATCTGACGCCCTATCTCCCGGTTTTAACGGGCCACATAGTCGAGAGCGCGGACGTAAGTGATCGCTTCCTCTGGGATTTTCGGCGCACGCTCGCCGACCTGCTCGCCGACAATCATTACCGTAATGCAGCGGAGTACTTCCACACTCGGGGTGTCGGTCTCTATGCGGAAGCAATGGGAACAGGCCTGCCTACTACGGGCGACGGGCTCAAGAATAAGGGACAAGTGGATATCCCAATGGGCGAATTTTGGACGCATCTACCCGGGAAGAACGATACGTCCGACCATGATGCCGACGTGCACGAAGCGGCTTCGGCGGCGCACATCTACGGCAAGCAAATCGTCGCAACCGAGTCCTTCACGTCCATGCCGTTCATCCCTGGATGGGGGCAATCGCCCTTCTTCCTGAAGCCTCAAGCCGATCGGCATCTCGCCATGGGCGTCAATCGCATTGTCTTTCATACGTCCGATCATCAGCCGTTCGTCGACGACGCTCACAAGCCGGGTATCACGCTCTGGATGTTCGGCCAGCACTACACGCGCAACATCACCTGGGCCGAGCAGGCTGTTGCCTGGAACACGTACCTGGCGCGCAGTTCGCATCTGCTGCAACAGGGCCAGTACGTCGCCGATTTAGCTTATTTCTACGGCGAAGGCGCTCCCGCAACCGTGCCCTTCTGGAAAGACGTTAGGCCTTCGCCGCCCACGGGATACAGCTACGATTACGTCAACGCTGACGTGCTGCTGAACGGCATGTCCGTTGCCAATGGACGACTAACGCTGCCGAGCGGCATGAGTTATCGCGCGCTGGTCTTACCGGAGGACGTCAATCGACTCACGCTCCCGCTGCTGCGGAAAATTCGCGGCCTTGTGCAAGATGGCGCGATCCTGATTGCACCCCCGCCGCTGAGCTCTCCGAGCCTCGCCGAATATCCTGCTGGCGATCTCGAAATTCGCAATATAGCCAATGAAGTCTGGGGTGGCATCGACGGCAAAAGCATCACGGAACACGCCTGCGGCAAAGGCAAGGCGTACTGGGGCAGAGCAGTCCAGGAGATCCTTGACGTCGAAAAAATCCCTCCCGATTTCGAGTACAACCGCCCGCACATCGACAGCGAGTTGGTCTGGATACACCGGCATGTCGGCGATTCTGACATCTACTTCGTTGCCAACCAGAAGCCGCACGCCGAAGACGTGGAAACTCGTTTCCGTTTGGATGGCAAAGAGGCTGAGCTGTGGCATCCTGACACTGGCGCAATCGAGCCCGCCGCATATAAGTTTGAAAACGGCCGCACGACCGTGCCGCTGCACTTCGACCCCGACGGTTCCGTGTTTGTCGTCTTCCGTCACGCGGCAACGGCTCCATCCCGAACGTTCCCGCATTCTGTGAGCACGCAACTCGCGACTCTCGACGGGCCCTGGAAGCTGAGCTTCCCTCCGAACTGGGGTGCTCCGCCGCAGTTCACTCTCGACAAACTCGTGTCCTGGACCAGTTCCACCGATGACGGCGTGAAATACTTCTCGGGAACCGCTACCTACACCAAGGAACTGAAAGCGCCAAAAAATTGGTTCTCTTCCGGTGCCAAACTCATTCTCGATCTCGGTAGCGTGAAAGAAATCGCCGAACTCTCGGTCAACGGCAAACCGGTGGGAGGCGTCCTTTGGAAACCGCCCTTCCAGGCCGACGTGACCGGCACCCTAAAGCCGGGCGTCAACCGCCTCGACATCAAGGTCACAAACCTTTGGCCTAACCGCATCATCGGAGATCAGCAGCCCGGCGTTCAAAAAACATACACCTGGACCGACTATCGTCCCTACACGAAAGATTCGCCGCTGCTCGAGTCGGGGTTGATCGGTCCGCTGACCGTCTCGTCCGTTAGCCTCAAATAGCGTGGATCGGAGGGCGTTCGTTAGTCTGGCCGCAGCCTTGCTTCCCTTTGAGGGGGACGCCGAGCCTTCGTCGATTCCGATCATCGACACACATATCCATCTCTTCGATCCGACACGGCCGCGAGGGGTGCCTTGGCCTCCGAAAGACGATCCCGTCTTATATAAGCCTGCGCTGCCTGCGCGCTTCAGAAGTATCGCTGAACCTTTGGGCGTCGTCGGCGCCATTGAGATCGAAGCCAGCCCGTGGCTCGAAGACAACCAGTGGGTGCTCGATATCGCGGCGGAGAATCCCATCATCGTGGGCACTGTCGGTGATCTCGAGCCCGGCAAGCCGGATTTTCGCAAGCAGCTCGACCGCTTCCATAAAAACCAGCTCTTCCGCGGCATTCGCTACGGAAATCTGTGGGGCAGGGATCTCGGTGCGCGCTTAGCCGAGCCCGCGTGTACGCGGCGGAGTGAAAATAGACCAGTAAACGCCGCGTAAGCGGCGTTTATGGCGGAGCAAAAGTAGGCCGCCTGAAGACTGGTTTCATCGAACATTCGCATAAAGTTATGTTTTATGAAACAC
>JBPCLH010000095.1:0-6719 GCA_051003475.1 Bryobacteraceae bacterium | reverse complement strand
GAGCCGATCAGCCTTTCGATCCCGTCGAATTTGGGTTCGAATTTTCAATCGAGCAGATCGAGCAGCACTTGGATGATCTGATGAAGCGCATCGCCATTCGCCAACACACTTACTTCTCTCAAAAGGATGCCGCCTAACGATTCCCCATCACCGCTCCGAGGCTCAGACCCGTTCCCAACGCCCCGTTTCCCCCGCACGGAACACGGCTTCGATCACCAACATGTTGGCGTGTGCGTTCTCAAGCGAAACAGGCACGTCTCCCCCCTCCTGAATGGCTTTCGAGAACAGATCACCCTGCACGGTGTACTGGTCGCACGTCGGAATTTCCTCCACGCGCGCGCCGATTCCGGCCAATTCCGACCCGTCATCCACAAAGATCCGGGTAGGGCGATCGGGCGGAATATTATACGGAATTTCAATCTCGATGCGCCCTCGCGTGCCCATGATCTGCATTCGTTGAAACGGCACAAGTTGCGTGCTGCAAGTGAAAACCGCCTGCCCGGGAGCAAAGTCCAAGATCGCCGAAGTCAAACGATCCACTTTCATCTCCGGATCGCGGTCGATGACGCTCGCAACCCGCGCCGGCTCACGCTCGAACAGGAATCGCGACATAGTGATCGGATAGCATCCGATATCCAGCAAACCACCGCCGCCGATTTCCAAAACGTTTCTTACGTTCTTCGGATCGCGATTGAAGTAGCTGAACGGGCTCATGATCGCCCGTAGCTCGCCTATCTCGCCGCTTCTCACAATTTCCCGCGCTCGCAGCCACTCGGGATGCGTACGCACCATGAATGCTTCGCCGATTTTGACTCCGGTCCTGTCGCGAACCTCAATCAGGCTTTTTACTTCATTGGCCGAAAGCCCGATCGGCTTCTCGCACAGAACATGTTTCGCACGCTCGGCCGCCTTGATCGACCAGGGCACGTGCAAGTGATTCGGCAGCGGATTGTAGATTGCCTCCACCCCCGGATCACCCAGGAGTTCCTCATACGAGCCATACGCCTTCGCGATACCCAGTTGTTCCGCCGCTTGTTGGGCTCGTTCCAGGCTTCGCGAAGCAATCCCGAACATCTCCGACCGCTCTCCGCGTTGCATCGCCGGAATCACTTTTTTCGTGGCAATGTTGGCAACTCCGAGCACGCCCCACCGAACTTTTTTCGCCATGTTCCTGAGTTTCGCACCACCGCTTCTCGCCTTTGCGCCTCTGCTACAGTGAACCCGTGAAACTCTATGACATCGATCCAGGCCCCGATCGCCCGGAAGTTGTCGGGCGATCATTGAGATACTGAAGAACTCGGCCAACAAGTACAAATACGATGGGAAACTGGATGTTTTTCGGCTCGATCGTACGCTCTACTCGCCCATGCACTATCCGGGCGATTACGGATTCATCCCCGGCACGCTTGCCGAAGACGATGATCCTCTCGATGTCATGGTCCTCGTCGATGAGCCAAGCTTTACGGGTTGCCTGATGGATGTGCGCCCCGTCGGCCTCCTACATATGATCGATGAGAGCGAAAAAGATCAGAAGGTCTTGGCGGTGCCGAACCGCAATCCCCGCTTCGACAGCATCCATACCATCGACCAGGTCTTTCCGCATTCGCTCAAAGAGATCGAGTACTTCTTTTCTCTCTACAAAGAGCTACAAAACGAAAATCAAGGGCTGGGGCGGTCCTCGCGAAGTTCGCAAGATGATCGCCGAAAGCCGCGAACAGTACCTCAGCCGACTGAACAAAGCGGCCGAATCGCAGGCCGAAACCTAACAGCGGTTTCAGACGAAGCTATCTCCGCCGCCACCGTCGTCGAATCCCCCTCCGCCGTCGCCAAAATCGGTCGCGCCATCATCCTGCCCCGAGTCATCGAATTGCGATGAATCGCCTACGTCGCTCACGTCCTGCACATTGCTCGTGTCATCGAAATTCGTTGAGTCGTCTGGAGCGTCGACGTCATTTCCTGCGCCAACCGGATCACCGCCGCCCGCCGTGTCATTGTCGTAATAGTTGTTGATGACGGTCTCTCCGCCTGGAGCACCGCCCATAAATCCCGACCCGCCGCCGAAACCTCCAAATCCACCCCCTCCGTAACCAGGATGCGAGAACAGAGCCTGGATACCCTCAAACGCTAGTGCGCCCGCCGCTACCCCGGCAGCCGTTTGGGCAGCACCACGCAAAAAGCTCGGAGCACCGCTCGGGCTCGGTCCCGCTGGGCTAGGCGAAGCATATTGAGGCGGTGGTGCCGAATATTGCTGCCGTGGCGAAGGCGTCGAATAAGCCGGACCAGAACCTTGCCCCCCACTCTGCTGTCCCAGGAAACTCCCTCCCGGCGCGCCAGCCGGCTGTGCTCCGCGCTGCAATTGCTGGATTTGCGCCTGTGCTTGTTGAAGCGCCAGGTTCTGGATCAGCACCGTTTGTGTCATCAGATACAGTGCGTCCGGCCGCGAGCCGATCCGCTTGCGAATAAGCTCCTCAGCTTCCGGATCTCTGGGCGGCGGGGCTGTTTGCGCGATTCTATCCGCCAAGTCGCTCAGCATCTTCCGTTCATCGGGTGTCATAGTGAGTCTTTCCTTTCTAATGGAGACGTCCAGAAAGACGCGATTGTTTTCCTGTTTGTTCAGAAAAGGAATGTTGCAAGCCGGCCCCGCTTCTGACACTGTAAAAGTGGAGGCTCCGTCCCGGCGTATACGCCCGCTCAACAGCTGCGCGGCTTGCCAAAACGCCCAACCTCACGAGGAGACATCTGGATGCTCTTGGAAGCGACCCTGTCCGCCGACCAGGAAATAAATCCGTGGCAATCGGCTGCCCATCGCTTCGATGAAGCCGCAGAGCTTCTGAAGCTCGACGACGGCATGCGTAAGGTTTTGCGTACACCGGCCATGGAACTGACCGTCAATTTCCCGGTGGTTCTCGACGACGGGCGCATTGAGCTCTTCACCGGCTATCGCGTCCAACATTCCATTGCCAGAGGTCCGGCCAAGGGAGGCATTCGCTTCGCCCCTGACGTGTCTGCCGATGAGGTTCGCGCTCTTGCGGCGTGGATGACCTGGAAGTGTGCCGTCGTCAACATTCCGTTCGGCGGCGGCAAAGGCGGAGTCATTTGCGAGCCGCATCTGCTCAGTGAAGCGGAGCTCGAACGCATCACTCGCCGCTACACCGCTGAGATTCTTGAGTTCATCGGTCCTGAGCGCGACGTCCCCGCGCCCGACGTGAATACAAACGAGCAAACCATGGCCTGGATCATGGACACGTATTCCATGCACAAGCGCCACACCGTCACGGCCGTTGTAACCGGCAAGCCATTGGAGCTCGGCGGCTCACAAGGCCGGCCCGAAGCCACCGGTAGAGGTTGCATGATCGTCACCATGGAGGCGTTGAAGCGTTTCCGCCTTCCGCCGGAGAACGCCCGTGTCGTCATTCAGGGATTCGGCAATGTCGGTGGAATGGCCGCGCGCCTCATGATGCGCAAGGGTTTCAAAATCATCTCCATCATCGAATACGACGGCGCGGTTTATAATCCGCACGGACTTGATATCGACGCGCTTTTGGAACACCGCCAGGAAACGGGTTCAGTCAACGGTTTCCCCGAATCGGAAGAAGTCGACCGCTACGAAGCTCTTCTCATGGATTGCGAGGTTCTGATTCCCGCCGCGACCGAAAATGTCATCACCTCTTCAAACGCCGACCAGATCAAAGCCAAGATCCTTTGCGAAGGGGCCAACGGTCCGACCACTTTCGTCGCCGATTCGATCCTCGCTGAAAAGAAAGTGTTCGTGATTCCCGATATTTTGGCAAACGCTGGCGGCGTTACGGTCTCCTACTTCGAGTGGGTGCAGGATCGCCAGGGATACTTCTGGACTGAAGCGCAGGTCAATGAGCAACTCGAGCAGATTATGGTCACCAGCTTCAATGACGTCATCGCGTACGCCGCGAAACACGCGGTGAACAATCGCACCGCAGCCTATATGCTGGCACTCGATCGTGTTGCGAACGCAATCAGGTTACGTGGGCTGTACGCATAAATTGCTGACTTGGAGCCCGGAGCATAGCAACGGCCTGCGCTTCTACTCATGACTCCGGATCCCACGACTCCCCTTATGCGGCAGTATCAAGCCGCAAAAATTCAGGTCCCCGGCGCGCTCCTGCTCTTCCGGCTCGGCGATTTTTACGAACTCTTTTTCGAAGATGCTGTCACCGCCGCTCGCGAGCTGGAAATCACCCTGACCGCGCGCAACAAAGAGCGCGGTGATGCCGTGCCGATGTGCGGCGTGCCGTATCATGCCGCGGATAGTTACATCTCGCGCCTGATCCAGCGCGGTTACCGGGTGGCCATCTGCGAGCAGATGGAAGAAGCCGGCCCAGGTAAAAAACTGGTAAGACGCGAAGTCACTCGCATCGTTACGCCGGGCACCGCAACGGATTCAAGCCTCCTGCGTTCCCACGAGAACAACTATCTCGCTGCCGTGTTTACAAAGGCCGCCCGGAGCGGCCTGGCGTATGTCGATCTGTCAACCGGCGAGTTCCGAACGACTGAGCTCGAAACATCGGAATCAGCCCCGGCTCTCGAGACCCTGAACGTCCGCGAGGTACTTCACGCGGAAGGGCATCCCGTCGGAGCACCCTGCCTTGAGACGCCCCTTGATGCCTGGGTCTTCGGAGGAGATTACGCTGGCCGGCTGATCCTTGAAACGTTCGGCCTGCTTTCGCTCGAAGGCTGCGGGCTCGGCGACAAGCCTCTCGCAGCAGCGGCAGCAGGCGCCGTGCTTCATTATCTCCGCGACACGCAAAAATCGGCGCTCGACCATCTGAATCGCCCTGCTTTCTACCAACGCCATGACCACATGGTCCTCGATGCCGCGACAGTCCGGAATCTTGAGTTGCTTGAGCCTCTGTTTGCTGGCGAGAGTCGCGAAATTACGCTCATCCACGTCTTGGATAAGACCTGCACCGGCATGGGTGGCCGCCTGTTGCGACGAAATCTATTGCATCCCTCCTGCGACCAGGCGGAGATCGAAGCGCGCCTCGACGCTGTCGCCGAGCTCAGCAACAAACTCATCGTTCGCGGCGATCTTCGTAAAGCCCTGAGCTCTATTCAGGACTTGGAACGGCTGCTCGCGAAGGTGACGCTCGGGACAGCTCCGCCGCGCGATCTGCTCGCACTCGGCAGGTCGCTCGCCCAGTTGCCGCGCATAGGTACGCTCACCGAACAGCTCGAAAGTGCCACACTCACCTCCGAAATCGATCCCGTGGCCGAAGTTCGCGACAACATCCTCGGGGCCATCTCTGAGGAACCGCCGGTTAACTTGGCTGACGGCGGCACGATTCGCGACGGCTTTCATCCCGAGCTTGATCAGCTCCGCGATATCAGCCGGAATAGCCGCCACTACATAGCCGCGATCGAAGCCCGCGAACGTAGCGCGACCGGCATTCAGTCCTTGAAAGTTCGCTTCAACAACGTCTTCGGCTACTACATCGAAGTTTCGAAGACGAACCTCGCGTCAGTGCCTTCAAGTTATGAGCGCAAACAGACGCTCGCGAACGCTGAACGCTACACGACACCCGAACTCAAGGAACTCGAGGCCAAAGTCTTAGCTGCGGAAGATCAGATCCTGACTCTCGAAAAGGAAATTTTTCAAGACGTCCGAGCCTTCGCCGCCGCCCACGCCGCCCGAATCAAAGCTGCTGCAACCAGCATCAGCAAATTAGACGTCGCAGCTGCGCTCGCCCAAGTGGCGATCGAAAACCGTTACCGCCGCCCGCGTTTTTCAGATTCCGGGGAGATGCGAATCGATGCCGGCCGCCACCCGGTAATCGAAAAACTGACCCAGCGCGATGCAATCCGCTTCATTCCAAACGATTTGTACTTGCATTCGTCCAAAGATTATATAAATGTGATCACCGGGCCCAACATGGGCGGAAAATCGACGTACCTCCGCCAGGCGGCCCTCATCCTGATCCTTGCCCAGATGGGATCGTTTGTACCCGCCGAAGCGGCACTCCTCCCGGTTGTTGACCGCGTTTTCACACGAATCGGAGCAACAGACAATCTCGCTCGTGGCCGGTCCACTTTTATGGTCGAAATGACGGAATCAGCCGGCATCCTGAATACCGCAACTGCCCGAAGTTTCATCGTGTTAGATGAGATCGGCCGCGGCACTTCCACCTACGATGGCTTGGCCCTCGCCTGGGCCATTGTCGAGTACATTCACGACCACATTAAGGCAAAAACTCTATTCGCCACCCACTATCACGAGCTGACCGACCTCGCAGAACAGCGAGTTGGCGTAAGAAATTTACACGTCGCCGTAAAAGAGTTTGGCGATCAGATCTTATTCATAAGAAAGGTCGAACCAGGTCCAGCAGACCGTAGTTATGGTATCGAAGTGGCCCGTTTGGCCGGTCTCCCCTTGCAAGTAATCGAGCGGGCGAGGTCCGTTTTATTGCATCATGAAAGGAGGGAACACTCTCTTACCGAGGAGTTGACCCCGGGCGACGCTAACGCGCCCCTACAAATTAAACTTTTTGAGCCCGTAAACCAGGGGCTCGCCGATCGGGTGCGGACGTTGAGTATCAACGAACTGCGGCCCGTTGAAGCATTGCAGATTCTGCAAGATTTGCAGCAAGAGTTGCTAAAAAGATGAGAATAGCAGGTATCATGAGCGGGACTTCGCTCGACGGAATCGATGTAGCGATCATCGACATCACCGGTTCCGGCTTCAAGGC
>JBPCLH010000094.1:0-6201 GCA_051003475.1 Bryobacteraceae bacterium | reverse complement strand
GCCTCTAGCCTTCAACTAAGCCTGGGACACCCTCTCGAAAAATCTGAATTTCTGAGATTCGTATAGGTCCAAGCTCAACGGTTACGCGTGCTTCAGACTTATTGTTGTGGGGAGTTGAGAAATAATTACAAATCTCAACCGAAAGTCCAGGATTGATTTCCGGGACGTTATTTGATACGATCATTAGTGACAATGGCGCTTTTTTAAGGCGCTCCTTTCATGAAATTAAGCCCTAACGGAGTGATGATCCGGTGGGGCTTTTATTTTTTGCCCCGAAGAGCCGTTACTGCACCCGCTTCCCCTTTTTACGGGTAACGAGTAATCGGCATTGCTGCCGAAACTTGATTGCTGGCCTAATGAATGGCCTGCGAGATATCTTTCAAACTGAAGTCGATACGTGCCTCGGCGTGTGTATGAGACACAGACCAACGCGCATAGACGGGCCTGCAATGCGTGTGCTTAGGTCAACCGTCTCTTAGGCTGTGCGCTTGCTTCCGTGGCTTGTAGCCCGTGCAGAAGCGACTATGCGCTGTATCCTAGGCAGTCTCGCCTACTGAGCGGGCTATGTATTGATGAAGCATCTGCTCCGAGACGAGCGGATGCTTCGACAGCTTCACGCAACCAATTTTCCCTTCCTTAACTGCAACCAGTAAGCGGCGATATGGCACGCCTGCTGACTTAGCAGCGGCGCGAATGGACATGAGATTGAGGGTTTGAGTGGATTTATTCATATATAGCGGGGTTGCAAGGGGGCGAATGGGCAGCGCGGCCCGCAAATCTGTTGGCCACTTGAAACTAGATGGCGCGTTGGGTGTGGGACAGATTAGATTTTGACTCTACTAGCAAGTCAAACTAAAACCCTTCCTCTATATTAAGGTTAACACGGTAAGCTTGACATGTCAAGTGGAGCACGTTGCAAAGTAAGTGCCAAGGAGCACATTTAGAAAATAATGTCTTCTAACTTTGATTATACTATGCATCGGTTACTAAGTCAATCTACGGGTCGGTTGTAACTGCAAGATAAGAACGCCACTGCTAAGACTCTTGTTATCCCTTAAGTGGCTGAGCGGAGGTAGTGTCACTAGTTAGCCTCGAATACAAACGCCATTACTGAGCGTAGGACGCGCTCAGATGCGCATGCCAACTCAAGCCTAAGTATTTACCATACCCGTGATGTTCAGCGCCCCTTATGCAACCGCAACACCGCCTCGTACCGGCTGCGCATCAATCCACGCCTGAATATCCTCGGGCTTATAGCGGACAGCGCCGCCCAGTTTGATGTATCGGGGCTCCATGTCAAGCCAGCGCCTTCGGCGCAAGCTTGAGACAGATAGGCCCGTGCATGCAGCAGCTTGCTTTTCGTTCAATAAAGGTGTCAGTGAAGTGTTGATCATGGGTTAGGCGCGCCCTAAAAAGCGAAAAGGCCCACTGCCTGCGCAATGAGCCTCAAAACTTCTACTGCGCCTATAAGTATAGCAAGCTTTGTCAAGCTTGTCTAACCGTTCATCAGGACCTAGGCTGCACTTAACACGGTCAAGGCTTAGCTATGCCCAATACTATGCCGAGGCTTCGCTTAGAAGGGCTTGTAACGCTTACTAGTGGCGTTCAGTAAGTGAAAGCGATAATAACGCCTTAGTAACTCTTGTAAGTCGTGATAAATATCTCGAAAACGATTTGTAATCAGAGGGTCGGGGTTCGAATCCCTCTGCCGGCTCCAATGCCTTCAGTTAGTTGGCTTTACTGGATCTGAGTCACGGGCTCAAGTACAGAAACTTTGACAGGGACTACGTGGGAGTTTAGTGCGTTCTGGCGCAACGTAACCTCCGACCTCGCGTGAGTATGAGTATAAGACCATAAACACTCCGCATAAGCCAGTCGTCTCAGTGGATTCTCTAGCGCGAACTGATCATGTCCGTAATTGTCGACGTGGGGCGCGTCGCGCTGATTGACACGACGTTGATTCACCCTGAGCCCATAACGGATGATTGTAGTGGCGCAACCGCACAAGGAGCAATTGCTATGCCCGAGATTCGCACCAGAAGGCCGCCGAGTTTCACGAACGAGCCGCTCATGCCCACCGTACCGCTATGGAGCATCACGGCAAGCAGGATCACCAGACTGGACATGAGCACTCCAGACAAGCCCTTGAATACTCGGCTAAGGCGTTCGAGCACGCCCAAGAGGCTCATCAGAAATCTGCAAAACACATCGTGGCACAAATTTTCTAGCTCTCTATAAGAAAAGGTTGGATTACCAGGAAAACGCCCCTACCGCTAACCGATCTTCTCCTCAAGCTCAACCCAGCGCGCATACAGCGCATCAAGCGCAGACTGCGCCTGCTCCATCTCGCGATAACTGTCCCCGAGGCGTTGTGCGTCGCGGGCAACCTGCGGGTCTTCGAGCAGAGCACGCGCGGCGGCGAGCACCTGCTCTGCTTCAGTGATGCGGCCCTCGATGGTCGAGTATTCGCGGCTATCCAAATAAGACAGTTTCTTCTTAGCCGCTGCGCGGTCGGCTTTGGTTATTGAGACGGACGTGGCGGCGAATTTTGGCTTGCTCTTTTTGCGTTCCGCTTGCCAACTCTCCCATTGCGAGTAGTCCGCGAAGCGTTCGGCGGCGCCAGTGCCGTCCAAGCCTAAGATGAGAGTCGAGACGCGATCGAGCAGATAACGGTCATGCGTCACCAGGACAAGCGCGCCCCTGAATTCAAGCAGACTTTCTTCCAAGATCTCCAGTGTCGGGATGTCTAGGTCGTTGGTAGGCTCATCGAGCAACAGGACATCGGCGGGCTCGAGCATCATATTGGCGATGAGAACGCGAGCTCGCTCGCCACCCGAAAGCCGGCTTACGGGTTGGTTAAGTTGCTCGCTAGAGAAAAGGAAGCGCGCCGCCCAGGAGGCGACGTGAATTGGGCGGTCCTGGTAGAGGACGGAATCGCCACTGGGAGACAGCGCCTGACGCAGAGTCAGCTCAGGATCGAGGGGACGATTTTGATCGAAGTAGACGATGCGGAGCGCCGGGGCTCGCCGGATCTCACCGGCCAGCGGCGCAATCTCATTGCGCAGCAGGCGCAGAAGCGTGGCCTTGCCGCTGCCATTCGGGCCGACTAATCCGATGCGCGCACCCGCCGTGAGAATGAAGCTGAGGTTATCGAACAACAGCCCCCCAGCGAAGCCGTAGCTGGCACACACGACCTCAATCAGGCGCTTGGTTTTGCGATCGGCGGCGGAGAAATCGATATCGGCGGTCGAGGTGCGAGTGTGGGCATTCAGATCGGTGAGCTCACCGATCAAAGCACGTGCATTGTCGATGCGCGCCTTGGCTTTACTGGCGCGGGCTTTGGTGCCGCGGCGTAGCCAATCCATCTCAATGCGCACACGGTTTTCGAGAACCTCCTGACGTTTGGATTGGGCCGCTAGAAATTCGCTCTTCCTTTCGAGAAAGGCGCTGTAGTTACCTTGAACGCGAAGCACGCCGCCCGGGTAAACGCGATTCAGCTCGGCCATTCCGGTGGCAACATGTTCGAGGAAGTACCGATCGTGGCTTACTACGACGCAAGCGAAGCTGGCGGTTTGGAGGAGCTTTTCGAGCCATTCGATGCCGGCGAGATCGAGATGGTTGGTGGGCTCGTCCAAGAGCAAGATATCGGGATTGGTTACTAGAGCCCTGGCGAGCGCCAGGCGTTTGAGCCATCCGCCCGACAGGGCCGAGGCTTTCTCGTCGAAGTCCCGAAAGCCCGCACGGCCGAGCGTTTCGGCTTCTCGTGTGTGCTTCTCGTTCTCCGCTAGCGTGGATTGGTCTAACGCATGCCGGATGACCTGTCTCACCGTTTCGCCGCCGGCGAAACGTGAGTCTTGCGAAACGTAGCTGAGGCGCGTGTTGTTGCGAAGCGCGACCTCTCCGACATCAGGCTGGCGGCCGCCGGCCAGAATTTCCAGCAGCGTCGATTTGCCGGATCCGTTCGGACCTACAAGACCCAGGCGGTCGCCTTCCGAGAGGTTGATTGAGAGATTGCGGAAGAGCGGATCGGCTCCATAGGCTTTGGAAAGGCTTTGCGTATTTAGTAAAAGAGCCACTCATCACTATGGTCCTATGGGGGTCATTGTTCAGCATCTGAGACGATTCGCTGAGTCCATGCCTGGCGCTCTGTTGCGCAACATCCTACGCCCAATACCAGCCGGACTCAGTTAGTAGGCCGCCTCCGATGCCAGTCGAAATGGCTATTTCGCCCGATGTACTTGTCAATCAACTTTGGCTTGTGGCCGGCAACTCGCACGCGAGTCGGTTGTGCGATGAGTTTTGGTTGGCTAATATGTGGGATGAACTCACCGATAGACGCAAATCGAGGTATGAGAGCTGGCATTCGCGTCTGTAGCCGTGGCGCAACACTTTCACACAACGGTTGAAGAGAGCTTTGTGCTCAGCGAATCGGAGTTTCTTCTCTTGTAATGGGACAAAAGTCCTAGTACACCGTAATCCGGCTGAATGGGTCGCTCCAGGATATACTTTACACAATACACAGTCAGCCGAATAGCGCTCTCCCCCAACCTGGGCCGAGCTGTCCATATTCGATCATTCCCCGAGGAGCCCGATGAAAGCGACCGTTGCCAGTCTGTTTCTTGCCCTTACGATACCCTTTGCTGCGCCCGCGCAAACCACACCGGTTGCCCCGCCGCGGGTGGCCGCAATTACATCCGCATCCACCGCTGATCCGGTTGATTGGGTAGTTGGTGATCTCGTTGTTGCTGCCGGGAATGGCAGCTATCAGGTTTGGCACAGCGCAAATCCGACCGCCGCGAAACCGTCCTACACCAAGCTTACGACCCTGAATGACGGGGTTGTTCCCACCGGCGGTGCGACCGCAGGCTGCACGTTTGATTCCGCATACCGCCTTTTCTCAACTAACTTCACTAATTCGAAAGTTGTTAGATTCAGCGTTGATAACGGTCATGGGACAATACCCTCTGGTGTTACGGCCCCCGGTCTGACGCAGAATGAGTCCGTTGCATTCGATGCCCACGGCAACTTTTTTGTCGGATATGCGGGCACCAGCGCGTCTAGCGCCGGTCTCGCGGAGTATAGCCACAACGGAACACTGGTAACTTCCTTTTCTCCCCCAACCGTGGCCGTCGAGAACCACGGCGTCGACTGGATCGACCTGGCCTCAGATGGGCAAACGGTATTCTACACTTCAGAAGGCCGCAAGATCTTTACCTTCAACACCACAACTTTGGTGTCGTCCGTCTACGCTGATTTATCGACCCTGCACGGGTCCGGAACTAGCGGTAAGCTCTTTGCCATTCGAATCCTGCCCTTGGGCAACGGCTCCGGTGGTGTTCTTGTTGCAGACCAGACCAACGTGAAGCTGGTGAAAGCCTCGGGGGGCGTGATTACCTCCGTGCAGATATTCAAGTTCAAGAATGAGAGTAATTTGCAAGCATTGAGTCTGGACCCCACCAATCCTGCACGGTTTTGGGTCGGGGACGCCACCACCAATGACGTCATCCAATTCGACATGAGCACCGGCAACACGGTTGTCACGCTCAATACAGGCACAGGTACCGCCTTGGGAGGCATGTGCGTGGATGGCGGGTTCAGCGCAGCTCAGAACTTTGCACCACCGGCGAACGGTACGTTCACGCAGCCACTCACACCGGCGAGCAACACGATTTCCTTTCCCAGTCCGTTTACAGGAACGGTATTCACCGCCACTCTGGTCAATCTTCAAAGCACGATTAAGGTAACTGTGCATGACTCGCTGGTCGATCCCAGTGTCGCCGCATCCGACCCTGAGGTATCCTCTTCTAATCCAGGTAACGGAACGACGATCACGTCATTTGCCGGACCTCTCCCGTGCAATCAAACACTCACATCTCAAGCTGGCAAGCCTGGCACGTGTGAAATCTTCGAGTTCGAGACGAACCCGAGCTTGGATGCGAGCGTCATCTCGAACGTCGAGGTATGTCCGCCTTCCGGATGCGGCACAATTCTGGACGTAGCAAACTCCAACCCTCGGTTACTCAGAAACTTGGATGAAGACATCACTGATGGAGTCAATACTTATCCTCTGAGTGGAACAAAGAGGAACTGCGTATACACGGTCAATGACCAAAGTTTCACGGACGGTGCTCATAGCTGCGGTTTCCAGTCGCCCTCGCAAGGCCAGAACTTCACGAAGACGAAGGGCTCATCGATTCCGTT
>JBPCLH010000093.1:0-21552 GCA_051003475.1 Bryobacteraceae bacterium | reverse complement strand
CTCAAGACGCTCGGTGCGGACTGTGATCGCTATTCTTCCGTTGAGGAGGCGCTGTCGGCTTCCAGTCTCGGTCCAGGCGACAAATGCGCACTCATTCTGTCATCGGAGCATCTTATCGAAGCGTGCGCCCTCGCGCACTCCCGGGCATTCTCTCCCAGCCAACTTTTTGCGGATATCGCCCATATTTTGGTCTATCCCTGGGGCGCGCGAGACGAGGGAGCGAAAGCTCTGAGCGATTGGTTAGGCGGGGAGGTGAAAGCGGCCCCGCTGCGGAAGGCCGATAGCTGCTACTCCGTGACACGTTCGGAGATGGCGGGTCCTTTTAGTGGGCTCAGTTTCGGACCGGTCAATTTGCTTTCTGACTTCGGGCTCCACCTTTCTAATTTGCGCTACCCGGTCGAGACGATTGTTAGTATCGACAGGTCGCATTTTCTTACCCAGATTGATCTTCCTAAAACACAGCTCTTTGTTGGCTGCTCCAGCTCGGTTTGCGAAGTCTCCGCCGAGGTCCGCGGGAACCTGTCGGCTGCGGATCGATTCTCTGAGCTTGGTCCCGTGATCTTTTTTTTGCGGCATTGCGAGGTCGCTTTCTGGCAGACATCGGTGCGGACGGCAAACATTGTCATTGATGATCCAGATCTGAGAGCTTGCTATGGTTTTCTCAAGATGAAGACGCTCGCCCGATGTGTGGATGAGTTGGGTTGCGCAGTCTCGATCGGCTTCATTCCTTGGAACTACAACCGGACTTCTCCGTCGGTAGTGGAACTCTTCCGCGCCCGCTGGCCTTCGCTATCTCTCTGCATTCATGGATGCGATCATGTGAGAGATGAGTTTTCCGCGGCGAAGGTTTCGACCTCTCGGCAATTAATTGCGCTCTCTCTCGAGCGCATGCGAAGGCTTAGCCAGGTCACCGGCTTGGCTTGTGATAAAGTAATGATATTCCCGCGCGGCGAGTTCTCGGGCAGCGCGATGCAAGCGCTCCGTGAGAGCACTTTGGTCGCCGGGGTTAACACGGAACTGATCGACACTCAGACCGGGCGGGGCGTGAAGGTAGAGGAACTCCTGCAACCAGCCATCACGGCCTACAGTGGCTTTCCGCTGTTCCTGAGAAGGCCGCCGAGTGAACCGATCGCCAATTTCGCGCTGGATTTACTATTAGGTAAACCATGCCTGGTCGGGATGCATCATAACTACTTTCGCGGTGGAGACGAGAAATTCATCGCGCTGGTTAAATCACTCAATGCGCTCGATTCGACCCTCACCTGGACCAGCCTCGAATCGATCGTCGCTCAGACCTGTTCGATTCGATTGACCCCAGGTCCTGATCCGGAAGTGCGGCTTTTTAGCTCCTGCACCCGCGTGGCTCCGCAGAAGTCTCTAACTGAAGCTCGATTTTCGAAGCGTGAACCGCTCGTGGCAAAAACATTTAACGCCTCCGTCGATGGGCGGGAGACAGACTGCACTCGCCAGGACGGAACAATCTGCTTTCCCGGACAGCTAAACCAAGCCCAAGCCACTCTCATCAACATCGAGATCTCGCCGGTGGAGGAGGTGGCAGTTACTTCATCTTCGCTGCCATATCGAATAAAGGTGGCCGCCCGGCGGCGTCTCTCGCGCATTCGGGATAACCATTTATCCAAGGCGGTTTGGGCGCGGCTTTTTCTCGGCGCTCCGCGCAGCCCTGGAGAGTCAGAGTAGAACTTGGCGCATAATATAGGGACCTCGTGACAACTCGCCCCCCGATAAAACCGGAATTGACTATTCTGATGCCGTGTCTCGACGAGGCGCGGACTCTTGCGGCATGCATCGGAAAGGCGCAGCTCTTCCTCGCGCAACATGGGATCTTGGGCGAGGTGCTGGTGGCGGATAACGGCAGCAGCGATGGTTCGGTTGAGTTGGCGACTGCTTTGAAGGCGCGGGTTATCAATGTGCCTGTACGCGGCTATGGGGCCGCTCTGGCGGCGGGAATCAGAGAAGCCAGGGGTAAATACGTTATCATGGGAGACTGCGATGAGAGTTACGATTTCTCAGCTCTCCTCCCATTCGTGGAAAAGTTGCGGGCGGGTTACGACCTGGTGATGGGAAATCGGTTTCGCGGGGGAATTGCTCCGGGGGCGATGCCACCGATCCATCGTTATTTCGGCAATCCCTTCTTAACTGCGATCGGTCGCCTCTTCTTTTCTGCCAGGAACTGTGGTGACTCCTATTGCGGTCTGCGCGGGTTCCGCAAGGAGGCCGCGCAAAAGCTGGCCCTCCAGAGTCGAGGGATGGAGTTTGCGCTCGAAATGGTAGTGAAAGCAGAGATGCACTCGCTCCGGATCACGGAGGTCCCCACGACACTGTCTCGCGATGGCCGCGACCGGGCCCCGCACCTGCGAAGCTTCCGCGACGGCTGGCGCAGTCTGCGATTCTATTTCCTATTGGCGCCGCGCTGGTTCTTCGGCATCCCGGGGCTGGCATTGCTCGTCGTTGGCGGAATTGCGTCAGCATTTCTTTTTACGGGTCCGGTCTCAGTGGGATCGATCACCTTCGACTATCATACCCTCCTCTACGCGACATCGGCAATCGTGCTGGGCTACCAGTCGCTCCTCCTTTTCACATTTGCCACGCTGATGGCCGTCGAAGCGGGCTTGCACCCTAGCACTCGCTTTAGGATTCTGGAAAAGCGTTCGACATTGGAACGGTTTCTCACAATCGGAATCGCTCTGGGGCTGGTTGGGGTGATACTTGCGATCGTGGCGGCCAACCACTGGCGCGCGACCGATTTCGGACAACTGCGCCCGGATATTACCCTTCGGCTGGTCATCTGTTCAGTGCTCTTTCTCCTGCTTGGCGGCCAGACCGTCCTGGCGGGATTCTACTTTGGATTGATTAACCTCCTCGCTGAAAGACGCACGCAACGGGCCGGAGCGGGTTCCTCTGGAGAAGGCGTGACGGAAGGAACAGATTACAGGCTGTGACCGCGGAAAGTGAATTCGTCCGGCGGCATAGAGGAAGCCGTATCTGGTCTTAACCACTCCCTTAACTAGTCTGCTCATGCACCAATTGATCTTTCGTCTCAACAGATGGCTAGCGGGTCAGGGCGAGGCATGTCCGGATCATTTTCGCGGGTGGGAGAACGCCCTGGAGCGTTTTGCGGAGAAGTACAGATTATTGCTTGTTGGCGCAGTCTCGATTCTCTACCTGGCTGCGACCGTTCAGCTAGCAAAGGCTAAGCTGATTTGGACCGACGAGTTCTTCACGCTGTATTTGGGTCGCCTGGGCCCGCGGGAACTGTGGAACGCCCTTCTGACCGGCGGTGATCAACACCCCCCTCCGTTCTATTTGATACATAATCTGTTCCTTCGGATCTTTGGCGAGCATCCGTGGTCATTGCGTTTGCCCCCTATCCTGGGCTTTCTCTTGATGATGCTGTGTATATACCAGTTCGTCGCAAGACGGACTTCTACGACATACGGACTCGTCGCGATGGTCATGCCGCTTGCTACGGTTGCTCATGAATATGCGTATGAGGCCAGAGGTTACGGTCTAGTCCTAGGGTTCATCGCGCTTGCCGTCCTCTGCTGGCAGCAAACCGGCGAGTCTAACTTGCGCACGGCGGCGGTTCTCGGATTGGCGGCCGCACTGATTGGTGCCGTCTCAAGCCACTACTACGCGGTTTTGCTGCTACCGGCAATTGCCCTCGCAGAGACTGTCCGATCTTTGCGCTGCAAATCATGGAACCCGAGAGTATGGCTCGCGGTTTGTTCTCCGGTTGTTCTGTTGCTTGCCTTTCTCCCTGTTATAAGGTCTTCCAGCCGATTTGGCGCCACGTTTTGGGCGAAGGCGCAGTTCCATGAGATTAATCTTTTTTACAGAAGTATTCTGGGCTGGGGTATAACCGGCTGGGGTGTCGGTCTCGCTGCTGCCGGACTGTATCTCATGTTCCGAAATCACGGTCGAAAACCCAGGTTCGCTGTAAGCGGGTCGATGCCTGTAGAGGAAATCGTTCTGGCAGTAGCGCTCGCTGCTGCACCCGTCACCGCCTACTTGTTCGCCCGGGTTTTCACCGGGGCGTTCGCGTGGCGCTATGCGATAGGCGGTGTCGTCGGGATCGCCATACTGTTCGGTATCTTCAATTTCAAGGTGTTCCGGGGTAACGTGGCAGCCGGCTCGCTGATCGTCATAGCAATTATCGGATTCTTCCTGGGAAACGCTCAGGTGAGGATGCAGGACCTGGTATCAGAGCAGCGCGGGCTGCGAAATGTGATCGGGTTGCTCGAAACTGAAGGTGACCGATCAGAGCCTTTGATCATTGGAGATTCGAAAACTTTCTACGCCTTATGCTACTATGGTCCGTCAACGATGAAAGAGCGTTTACTGTATTTGGTCGATGCGCAACGATCCTTACAGTATCTGCGCCACGACACTAACGAACGATCACTCTGGGCCTTGTATCCCTGGTTTGGCGTTAAGGTCAAAGCGTATAAGCCATACATTGAGACCCATCGCAAAATGATTATTTGGGCGGGAGTGGATCCGAAGTGGTCCTGGTTGCCTTCCGCATTGATCGACGACGGCGAGAAGCTAACAGTTTTGGGCCGACGGGGTATTGGCATGCTTTTTTTGGTTCGCGGAGGCGAGGCTGGGCTTGAGCATTAGAAAGCAGCGCTTGGCGGTGGCGAAGCCATTAAGGCACGAGAGATCTGGCCTCGAGCGGGGAGCAATGCGGAAGCAACTACTGTAACCTTGGCTACCTCGGAGATGCGGAGTAAAACTGGAACTATCGACTCTTCGAGTGGGTCGTGAAGCTAAACTAATGGACACACCCGGAACACTTTTTTCGACGCTCGTCGCCCGCGAGCGCTACCGGGATACCTATTGGAGGAAGCGCGATCCGATTGTCGAAGACCGTCTGCTCTGGCGCGCTCAGGCTTTTCGACACACGGTCCATCTACTGCCAGGTCAGACGATTCTTGAGCTGGGTTATGGGGGGCTGCAACTCACGCGTGCTCTCGTCCGGGTGTCCCGGGGCGAAAATCCAATTACGGCAGCGACCTTCCAGGATACCGTTCCCGATTGCACCGGAATCGACTCAGGAGTCGAACTGTTAAAGCTTTCATCCCTGCCCGGTTCACTGGCAGGCCGTCAATTTGACTGCGTGATCGCAATGGATTTACTCGACCGAAGTCACTCGTCTGAGCTTCTAGAGATCCTCTACGGGCTTCTGGCCCCCGGTGGCGAGGTCGTCTGTTATGAAAGTAACCCGTGGAATCCAGTCCACAAGTTGCGTCAAGCGCTTTCGAGTCTTGCCGGGCGGCGTGATCCCCGTGATCTGATTAACCGTCCCCGACTCTACGAGCTCCTCTCCGAGATCGGCTTCATTCGCATCTACGCCGTTTATAACGATTTTGTCTTCGCTCCACTGACACGGCCTCTAATCTGGCTCTTAAGAAACCTTTCGATTCTTCTTGAGAATGCGCCGGGCATTCGCACGATGGCCGGCTCAATCCTGCTGCACGCCCAAAAGCCGCCGCGCCAAGAAGCAAGGCGCAAGGTCTCACTGTGCGCTCATGAATCTCTGCGTGGCGCGGTTTCGATTGTAATCCCGTGTCGAAACGAAGAGATGAATGTCCGTCCGCTGGTCGAGCGGATCCTCGGACTTTTCGACGATTATGTTTACGAAATCATCCTCGTGGACGATGGCAGCACAGACAGGACGCGCGAGGTCATGGCTGAACTCGCAGCGCAAGATTCCCGGGTGAAACCATTGCATCGCCAGCCTCCCAACGGGGTGGGCCGCGCAATCGCGGAGGGACTGGCGAAGGCGAGTGGCCCCTTTATACTCACGATGGATTGCGATTTCCAACATCTCCTCCCTGAGTTCCGCGACCTCTTTGACAAGATCGCCGAAGGTTATGATGTGGTCATTGGCAGCCGGTTCTCCCGTCACAGCGTTCTGTTGAATTACCCTTTCCTCAAGATCCTGGCGAACCGCGCTTTCCATACCTTGGCCGCCGTCTTTCTCGGACGTCGTATCCGCGACGTGACCAACAACCTCAAGATCATGCGGCGAGAGGTGGTGCGGAATTTGTGTCTCCGTCAGCCCGGATTTGCTGTGAACGCGGAGACCGGGCTGCAGCCTCTGCTTTTGGGATATCGTGTCGAGCAGGTTCCCATCTCCTGGATTAACCGCACGCCCGGGATGGGAACATCGTCCTTTCGCCTGGCGCGTGTGGGTGGCGGCTATTGGGATGTTCTGCTGGCTCTGTGGCTCAAGCGCGCCTTTGGGATTGGCGCTTACCGCGACCTTAACCGCCGCCCTACCTTCGAGCCGGCTCTGAAAAACGAGAATACGCCTAACTCCATGATCCAACCGAGACCATGACCCGACAGTGGGATGGATGGTTTCTTCTTGGGATAGTTATCCTGGCGGCGATCCTGCGGATTGCGATCGCGGGTCGAAGCGGTCTTTGGGCGGACGAAATCTTCTCCCTCGCCATGGCTACAGGCCATAGCCTGGAGCAACCCGCTGCCAGTGCACGCCCTGAACTGGGCGACTTCGTGCAACCGGACACCGCGGTCTCCCGAGAGACGTTCCGTCGTTACCTTTCGCACGAGAGCCCGCCTGCCAGTCCGGCGCGCGTCCTCCGGGCGGTTTTGTTATCCGACACCAGTCCGCCGCTATACTACTTTCTGCTCTATGTGTGGACGCGCGTTTTGGGAACGGGTGATCTTCAGTTGAGATCCTTTTCCGTTGCCTGTTCTCTTGCCTGTCTGCCTCTTATCGCTGTTATTGGTCATCGCGTGGTCGGTCGATGGGCTGGGTGGATCAGTTGTCTCCTGTTCTGTTTCTCACCGCTAAGTATCTACTATTCGACCGAGGGGCGAATGTACTCACTTCTATGGGTTTGTGTTCTCGCCACGATCTGGGCTTCGCTAGCCATCCATCGGCGAGAAGGAACGATTGTGCCGATGGGATGCTGGGTCGGTGCGTCCGTCGCCGGATTCCTTACCCATTACTTCTTCGTCTTTCCATGGCTTGCAATCGTCGGGTGGCTTTTTCTCCGACCGGGCAGTATCCCCAGAAAAAGCCTTGCGGTCTGCGTCGCCAGCACGGGAGCTCTGATTCTTCCCTGGTATATTTTTCTACCGGGAAGCCTCGACAGATGGCGTGTTACCAGTAAATGGCTTTATTGGGAACCGGCGCATTTTAGTAGACTCTCAGCAGTAGTCGAGTTGGTCTTGCAGTTTTTCAAGTCAAACGGACGCTGGGCCTCTATCATAGCTGTCCTGGCTTTTGCATTCGTATTCGTGGTCATGCTGTGGCGACTGCGCGCGCGATTATTTGCCTCGCAGCGGCTTCTTCTCTGGCTGGCGCTCGCTGCTGCCCTGGCGGGACCGCTGGCTTTTGATCTCATCCGACACACCTACACTGTTTCGGTGCCTCGCTACGCGATTGCGGCGCTGCCAGTGACCTATTTGCTCACCGGATTGGGCTTCACCACCCTCCGACTGCCCCTGCGCAGTATCCTCCTCTGCCTTGTTCTCGTAGCATGGGTTTATGGGGATCTGATGATGTATCGCGCCCGCGCTCCATGGGTGTCGATCCGTAAACTTTCGCGCGCTGCCGACGCCCAAGGCGACCCGTCCGATGTGATCCTGGTCCATTCGATCCCCTCAGGTGTCCTCGGGATCGCCCGCTATGCGAATGGACCGGCGGCAATCGCTTCCTGGGTTGGACAGCTGGGGACCCGTCGCGTACCCAGTTCATTGCAGCAGCTTATCGAAGGCCGGAAGCGAATATTGTTCGTCAAGGTGCAGACGGTAAGAGAGCCAGCACCGGAGGAAGATTGGTTGCGAGCCCATGCCACCGTCGCGAAGGAAGAGCAGTTTCACTCCGGCACACTGATCGACTTTCGACCACGAAATGCTCCGACATTCTGATTGTATTTGAATTTCACAGGTCGGAGAGCTGCCAGAACAATAATGATGCGCGACGATAGTGCTGCTTCGGGGACTGCCGGCCCAACTCTCGGCGTTGAGGCGAGCCGCGGGCCAAGCGTTCTTTGCCGGCGTGATTTCTTCTATGGAGCCATCCTCTTGCTCGTCTGGCTTTCAGTCTCGATCCCCCGTCTGAGCGGCCCGATTGATCTTCGCTGGGATGCCAGCACCTATTATGTGCTTGGAACTGCGCTGGCTGAAGGAAAGGGCTATCGGCTCCTCAACGAGCCGGGAGAGATTCAAGCGGTACAGTACCCGCCGCTCCTGCCTTTGTTTGTCGCGGCGCACCAGTGGCTGATGGGGACAAACGACTACTTCAAGGTCGGTTCTCAGCTTAGGATCTCCTATTTTCTTCTTTCCGGGCTTTATCTGGTCACAATCTACGTCCTTGCACGCAGGTTTTTGTCCCCCCTTTTTGCTCTCTCGGTGGGAGCCATGACGGCTCTCTCATTTTATAGCTTTCTTCATCCATCCGACACGCTTTATGCAGAGTTGCCCTTCGGTCTCGTATCGATGCTCTTTCTGCTCTTTCATCAGCGTGAAGATGGGCCCCTGCGTGTCATCCTCACCGGATTCCTGGGCGCGGCGGCATACCTCTTACGCACGGCCGGGATCGCCCTCCTCGTTGCCTGGGTAGGAGAGAGCGTGATTCGGCGGCGCTTCCGCCAGGCGGCTCTCCGGATAGTGATTTCCGCCATCCCGATCGTGATCTGGCAGGCTCATATTTGGCGAGTTGCCGGAAGTGAAGAATATCGCAACCCGGTTTACCCTTATCAGCGTGCGCCTTACTATTACTCGAATGTGACCTACGGAGAAAATAGTAAGTTAGCAGACTCGTTTCGCCCCGAGCTCGGTCGGCTCCGTTATGATAACCTAATCCGAAGAATAGCCAGCAACGTAGCGGCTGTGCCGTTGGGTCTTGGTGAAAGCGCTTTAGTAGACTCGGGATTCGGAATCCCGGGTCATTGGCACAAAAGTTCGTATCTGCTTAAAGGCTGCGTGATCATTGCTGGGGTCGCCGCTGTTGCAGGTTGCGTTTTGGTTGCGACCGGCCCGGAATGGTTCATGTCGCTTTATTTTGCGCTCATGGTTGGCCTAGTTACCTTAACTCCATGGCAAAGTCAGTTCTGGCGTTACTTCGCCCCGGTAACCCCAATCACTCTAATCTTTTTGATTCTGGTGTTACTTGGAATTCGGCGTTGGTTGAACGAACGAAGCGCACAATGGGCCCGGCTACGGGTGGGAACGCTGGTTGTCGCCCCGCCCATCATTGGGATTTTGGTGATTCAGGCCGTCGTAGCGATTTACTTCCTGAGAAGTTTACGGCCGATCAGCTATTACGATGCAAGCGGGCGGGAGCGATCGCTCAGGCTACTAACCTATGACAGTGCGTGGCACTCGACCGATTCAGCGTTTGAGTGGATACGGCGCCGCGCTCCCGCCAACGCGATCCTCGCGACGGCCGTGCCGCACTTTGCCTATCTGCGCACCGGACATAAGGCCGTTTTGCCCCCGTTCGAGATCGATCCATCGGTCGCCAGTAGTCTGCTTGAGCAAGTTCCCGTGAATTATATCGTCCTGGACAGGCTCCATGATCCTGGAATCAGCGAGCGATATGCCGCGCCGGTCGTGGCACAAAATCCAAGGAACTGGCGTCTGGTTTTCACTGCACCTGACAAAAAAACTCGCGTCTACGAACGAGCACAGTGAACGTCCCAGGGATCGCGAACGAATTGGTAGTTGTCCCCCATTACAACGATCGGTAGATAGCCGAAAGGCGGAGTAGCTGCGCCAGTCAAGTTGAAGCAACGATTGTCAGCAAGAATCGAGCAGAGACCTCTCTTCACATAGCTTCCAAGGTCCAATTAGCCTTTTGAAAACGCCTCCCCCAGATACACCGAGTGCTTCAGCAAATGGGGAAGGATTTCGAAAGCCGTTGCTAGTCCGAGCAAGCAGGGTATTGACTGCGTCCGTTGTTTGTGGCGTTACCTATTACGGCATGTTCCAGCTGCCGTTCTGGTTTCCGCCTGGGCAGCGGCTTTGGTCGGCGTCTTATGCATTCGGCTTCAATAACGGCGTCGCGATTGTGGCCTTCGGATCACTGCTTGGTCTCGCGACGCTACTCTATCTCGCGCGGAGAGGTGCCTCGGTCGATCCAGTTATCGATTTTTCAGCCGAAACGACTTCCTTTTCGTGGCGCACGTGCAGAATCATATTCGCTACTGGCGCGTTAGTTTACATTGGACTGACCTATCTGATGTATTTGTACAGCGTAAATTTTAAGCCGTGGCTTATGTGGGAAACGCGACATTTCCTCTATCGAACCTGGCTTATGGACGTTTATGGATTACGGCCTTACACGGATTTCCAGGCAGAGTATGGACCGCTTCTCACTTACTCTCCGTCATATGTTTATCGGTTGCTCCGGCCGCTTGGGACATCCCATGAGCAGGCCTACTTTGTCGCCCATCTATTGTTGAACCTTGCCGGGTTGTGGTGCATCTATTATTTGCTTTCCCGGGCGCGAATGTCGACCTGGTCGAGGGCGGTTGCGTTCGGTGTGGTGGCTTTGGCCGGTTTCGCTCCTTACATGGGGCTTAATGGTGTTCTCCTGCGATATCTCTGCCCATTCGCCTGTCTGCTTCTCGGACATCGCTTCGTGCCACATCTTCTCTCCAATCCAGTCCGCCCGACAAAGCTGCTCACCGCCGGGCTTATTGTCATGCTGTTGCTAGCTTCAAATATTCTTCTCTCGCCGGAGGCGGCGGCCGCTTTCGCGTTCGCATGGATGAGCTACGGAATGCTCGCGTTTCGACGGAATCGACACGTCCTCGTGGTATCAATGATCGCTTTGATCGCAACGGGTCTGCTTTGCTGGCTTCTTCTTCCAGCTGCGTATTACGGATCTCTGGTGAACTTTTCACAGGGGGCAAACAATCTGCCTCTCTTGCCTGCGCCACATCTAATCTTCTATATCGGGACGATGTTTCTTCTGGTTCCACCACTTTTGGCGTTCAGCCTCCGAGCAGTGATCTCCGGGAGTGAGCCGGCCGCTTCGATTTACGGCGCCATGGGTATTCTGTGCCTGGCGATGGCACCCGGCGCACTGGGGCGTTGTGATCCACCTCACGTTTTGTTCTTCGGAATGGGCGCTTCACTCCTATTGATGATCAGACTCTCAAATTACTCACGCACCGTTTTCAACCTTTATGCCCTCGGCTATGGCTGCGTATTTGTAATCTACATGCAGTTAGTCAATCTCCAGGTGTTTTACGGAATTTCTCCCAAAGCGCTTCTCTCGCCGCGTGGCGTTCTGCGCTCGATGCGAACAGTACGTCACGCCGTCGGAACCGACAGGCCTGACGACGCAACCCTGTCGAGATTAAATCAGTATCCTCGTCTCGGACTGCCATTCGCCACGTTTGGAGATCCGGTCGTCGAGACCTACGTCGTCTCGCACCGCCAACTTATACCCGATTATTACATTTCGATAATCGGCGTCTACACCAGCGAAGCTCTGCGGCGCAAACTCGAGGACGTCGCACAAATGGAATTTTTGCTGATGCCAAAAGGATTCGGATCATATGCGGCACGGAATCCCTGCGGGGAATATCTCAAGAGCATGCGGGAGTGGTTTCTTTATCCTGTCGAACTGCCTTGCCGTTATGATCCGCTTGATCCCATTGGCGCCGTCAACTCGTTCATTGCCGATCACTACACGCCGGTTGAGCGGATCGGCTCCTGGTCTGTCTGGCGCAAGCGAAAGGACGTTTCGCTGGCCAGGACAATGGACGTGGGACCCGAGTTAGGGGTTGCGGCTGAGCATGAGCGTCTCGGGCGTCGAAGTTCCGCGCCAATTGAATCCGCTTTCCGGAATATTGCGGCAATGCGACCACAGGTGAGTGCTCAACCGTTTAACTAACCCACGGTCGGAGACGACGTCGCAGCGCGGTCAGTGCTCTCCTGCGGTGCTTCCACGGCAAAATGGCCAGCCGTCCTCGGAGGTGCCACACCAGGGTGGCGAAGGCACGGGCTGCGTGAGGAAAATCCCGTTGCTTCATCTCGCGATAGATTTCTTTGATCGCGACAGCGCCAAAACGGTCGCGCCAATAAATCCACCCGCGCCGACGGGCCGCTTCCAGCCTCTTGTTTCCTGCCACCCAATGGTCCTGCGATTCCATGACGTGTTGCATCGCACGAAGCATCCTGGCACCTTTGCGAGAGGTGTTGCTTTCGTGCCGTCGATATTGTGCGACCACTGTCTGGTGGTGTGCGCTCGACACCAGGCGGGCCGCTCGGAGAAGCATTTCGTAGTCTTCGGCCGGCTCGCAACGGCGGTCAAATCCGCCAGCGTTTTCAAGCGTAGAACGCCGAAACATGACAGCTATGGTGTTTGCGACATGATTGACTCTGAGTAGCTCTTCGTAGTGATTCGACTTCAGAAGCGGCCAGCGTGGGGAGTAGATGTAGGAACCGTCACTCGAAATCTGATCGATATCGCCGACAACGAAGCCCGCTTCCGGATGTGCGGCGAAGCAGAGGAGATGCGCCTCCACCGCCTTGGGCATGAGGCGATCATCGGCATCAAGAAAAATAAGAAATTTTCCACGGCTGGCGCCAAATCCAGCGTTTCGCGCCTCGGCGACACCCTTGTTCTCCTGCCGAAGATATCGAATGCGCTGGTAGCGCGAAGCGACCTCCGCGGTAGGGTCGGGCGAGCCATCATCGATCACGATGATTTCGATCTCGGGGTGCCTCTGCGCGAGGACGCTTTCAATGGCCTCGGGCAAAAAGTGTGCCTGCTTGTAGCAGGGGATGATCACGGAGACCAAAGCTGATCGGGCCTCAACCAGATCGTTTGTCTCTTCCAATGGCAGTTCGTCCGACACGGTGGCATTGTCGCACGAAACGTGATTTTGCCTCAAGCGACCTCTCGACCTCGTCAATCTCCTCCTGAACCAAAATTTTCCTGCCATATGACTAAACTCGATCCAGGACGGCGCCCGCTCTGGACAGGATTCTTGGATTCGGCCCGCAACTTCCCCAACCGTCCGGCAATTCAGATCGAAGGGCGCGAGGTGACTTACCAAGAGTTGGCGAAAAAGGCGCTGCGTTTGGCCGCGACCCTTCAAGACTTCAATTTGGGCGAGGAATCGTTTACGGCGGTGTTCGCATATCGCTCCGAAACATCGTTTGCGGCAGTTCTGGGGGCTCTGTTGGCGGGTGGCGGTTATGTCCCGCTGAATCGCACTTTCCCGGTTGAACGCACCCGATTAATGCTGGAGAGATCTTGGTGCCGTTCAATCGTGGTCGATGCCGAGTCGGAAAAGCAATTGGAGCAAATACTGAGGGGCATCACGACGCCGTTGCTGCTTCTGTGTCCAGATCGTGAGGAAGTAACGGAGTTGGCGGCCAGGTTTCCCGAGCACAGGTTTTTGAGTTCAGCTGATTTTTCCGAAGCCGAGCAGTGGCGCGCCATCGATCACTCCTCTGACTCGATCGCCTATCTCCTCTTTACCTCGGGAAGCACGGGCCAGCCAAAAGGGGTCATGGTGACCCATGCCAACGTGGTTCATTACGTTGACTACATCACAAAACGTTATGCTTTCACAAGTGACGATCGTTTCTCGCAAACCTTCGATCTCACTTTTGATTTGTCGGTCCACGATCTTTTTGTTGCCTGGCAAGCGGGGGCCTGTATCTGTTGTCCGACGCGAAAACAATCCTTTAAACCAAGCGATTTCATCAAGGCCGCGGAATTGAGCGTGTGGTTTTCTGTTCCTTCAACGGCTTTGTTCATGCGCCGCCTAGGAGTGCTGAAACCAAACATGTATCCGGGACTGCGGCTCAGTTTGTTTTGTGGAGAAGCGCTACCGATGGAGATCGCTCGGGAGTGGGCCGCGGCCGCCCCTAATTCAGTGATTGAAAACCTTTACGGGCCGACTGAGTTGACAATTGCCTGTACGGCCTATCGATGGAACGACGGTACTTCCCCCGCAGAAAGCGAACAAGGGGTCGTTCCCATCGGTGAGCCGTTTGATGGCATGGAAGCGCTGATCGTGGACGATGAATTTCAAGAGGTGGAAGACAGTCAGGCCGGCGAACTCGTTATGACAGGCCCGCAGATGTGCCTGGGTTACTGGCAGGATGACGAAAAGACGAAGCAAGCCTTTGTGGCTGTCCCAGGCAAGGAGGGAAAAGTCTATTATCGAACCGGCGATCGAGTTCGCAGACGGCAAAACGGGTTCTTGAATTATCTGGGCCGGCTCGATAGCCAAATCAAAATCCTCGGGCACCGGGTAGAACTGGGAGAGGTGGAATCGGCAGTGCGAGAGACATCCGGCCTCGAAGGGGTGGTAGCGTTGGGATGGCCCTTGACTGAGAGAGGCGCGGATGCGATCGAAGTTTTTCTAGAGACCAGTGCCTTCGACACGGCGCAGTTGCAGGAACAACTGAGATCACGGCTCCCGACGTACATGGTTCCACGCAATATTCGTCTTTTGAGTTCTTTCCCTCTCAACAGTAATGGAAAATTCGACCGCGTCGCGCTACTTCAGCTGCTCAAGAGTGGGGACGCCGTGGCAGCCATGGCTCGGGGCGGCTGACGAAGGGATATTTCTCCGTCACAAACTTTGATCGCCAAGATGAAAGCGGTGCGTAACTGGATCAGCGGTTATCCCGAACTGCAGAAGCGAGCGGTTCTGGAGGCCTTGGAATCTTGTAGCTTGGCTAAGGTGCGACGCGCCCTCCGCCTGCTTGAGGAACTCAAGGCCGATCAGAGCGGTCCAGTCTTTGATGTTGAGTTGCTCAGCACATTCAATCTCGAACCGGTACGACCGGTTTTGGAGCTGTTACTTAATTGCCTCCCGCGGCGCGCCCGCCTTCATCTCGCGCCGCTTGACGCCATCGAAACTCATCTTGCCCGGGGCAGAGGCGCCGCAGAGGGCGCTCCGAGCGTCCGGCTTATTATTTGGCGCGCCGAGGAACTGCTGCCTGAGGCGTTTTTCCCTTTCTCGAACGGTTTCCCGAACGAGATCGAGACGCGGCTCGACCAAGTCTTGCACAGAGTCGAGGGGGTGGTCCGCCTCCATCAGGCGAACGATCCCGGCGTCCCCTTGTTCCTCTCCACTCTCGCTTTTCCAGGCAATCTCTCGAATCCGCTCTTTGCGGCGCAGCATCGCGCCGGCTTGTTCGCTGCTTTGGGACGCGTGAATCAAAAAACGTACAGCGTGGCGACGGACAGTAGCGGAGTTTACGTGCTGGATCTTGCCGCCTGGGCGGCCGGGGAGGGCAGGCTTCATGAGTCGCCAGCGCTCGATTTCATGGCGCGCCAACCTCTGAGTGCGAGCGGACAGATAGGGTTCGCGCATTTTGTTACCCGATGTCTGCGGCCACTCATTGCACCAAACCGAAAAGCTCTGGCGATCGATTTGGACAACACCCTGTGGGGCGGAGTGCTGGGTGAGGATGGAGTGGACGGACTCCACATCGGACACGAATTCCCGGGTAACGTATATCGCCGAATTCAGCGGGAACTCCTTGAACTTCGCGCCAGAGGAATAGCACTCGTCCTGCTCTCGAAGAATGACGAGAGAGACGTGCGCGAAGCTTTTGATAGCTTGCCGGACATGCTTTTGAAACGGAACGATTTCGCGGTTCAAAAAGTCGACTGGAACGCGAAGCACGGGAACTTGCGCGCCGCGGCACGTGAGCTTGGCCTCGGCACGGAGAGTTTCGCATTTTTGGACGACTCGGATTACGAGCGCGAGCAGATGCGTCAGTTTATGCCCGAGGTGCTCATCCTGAACGAGAACTCGGATGCCCTGCAAACGCTGGGCGCACTTTGGGAGACGGACGCGTTCGACTCGCTGGTTGTGAGTCAGGAAGATCGCCAACGGCAGCACGATTTTAACGTCCGCGGGGCGAGAGATGCGGGTGCGCACTCGGACGACTTGGAGGCTTTTCTGAAGTCGTTGGAAATGGAGGCAACAATCGAGACGGTCGGTCCGCAAAATATCGAACGGGTCGTCACAATGCTGGGAAAAACGAACCAGTTTAACCTCACAACACGAAGGCACTCCCGCGCCGAAGTGGAGAATTTGATCCACTTACCCGGCTCGATTGCGCTAGTGCTGCGTCTTCATGACAAGTTTGGCGATCAGGGCATAATCGCTCTCCTGCTCGCAATTCCGACGGCGGAGGAAGGCACGCTTTCGATCGACACATATCTTGTCAGCTGCCGGGCTCTGGGTCGGGGGGTTGAAGACGCGCTCTGGGCGGCGACGCTGGACTGCGCACATCGGCAGGGAATTAAAAAACTGGAGGCCGAATATCGGCCCACTCCGAAAAACAACATGGTGGCTGACTTCTATCCGCGACTCGGTCTGCAGCGCATTGGCCAGAATGGCGCTGGAACCGCCTATGTCTTGCAACCGGTGGAGCCAAGGCCGTTCCCTGCCTGGATAGCGGTGGCGGAGAGAGTATGATGGAAAATGACGATCCTCTGTTCCGGCTCCTGCGCGATTTTTTTAATCTGCCGCCTGACGCTCTCTCGCAGGACATGACGCAGCAGGCGATCGCATCCTGGGATTCGTTGGCGATGGTCCAACTAATCGCGGATCTGCAGGGCACCTTTCTGGTGGAATTCGATCTGGACGAGATCGGAACACTTCGCAGTTACGACGAGATCCGCGCTGCGCTCGCAAAAAAGGGGCTTCCTTTCGAAGCGCCGTAGGCGATGATGGGCGATCGTCATGAATGAGACACTTCCCCTAACCCTCAAGGCATCGCAGATTGGAGATTCGTTGCGTGCGGTCCTGCTAGGTTAGCGGACGCTCCGCCAGGAAATTATGACTGAGATCACTCCAGAACAGGTGCGCCATTTTCTCCTGACGAGATATGCCCGGTCGATCCAAGGCGTCGGATTGGAGCCGTCTGAGGTGAGGGATGACTTCGACTTTCTCCTCGCCGGTGTGATCGACTCGTTCGGGGTTCTGGAAATGATTTCCTCGATCGAGGACGAATTCCGGATTCAGCTCGATATGGCCAGCCTAGATGCGGAGCAAATCACAATACTAGGTCCACTTTCACTGTATGTGGCGAAAAATGCGAAACCAAATTAACCTGCTGGCACTTAGTCGATGGCGGCGTTGTGAGTTATGATCCTCCTTTATCAGCAGGCGCCCATCTTCATCCATGGGCTCTATCACCAGCTCGGCAGTCTCCGACGTGACCTGACCGCGTTGAAGGATGAGAAGCTTCTCATCGGCGACGTTGAGGCTCTCCGCGCTGCTGGCTATCGGCACAACTTCGGCTTGGGCAAAGACGAGACTCTTTTGCGCTTGGCCATTACTCCATTATCCTCCGCTTTGCGAGATTTTGGAGAACCGCACGCTCTGGTCTTTCAGCATTGTTACGCCGAGAGCGCGGTCGTGCATTACGATGTTAATGAAACTGATATAGCATTGCGCAATCGTTACTTTCCGGCAGAGGTGATGCGAGAGCTCCAGCTCGACCACGTTCCGTATTTCTGTTCATTCGCCAGCGGCTGTGCAGGGTTCATCGCAGTCTTATTAGCTGCGGCGGCTCTCCCCTCGAGTTCAAATGAGCGCCCAGTGATCTGCGTGATGGCCGACAGTATGCCGCCGGGCGTTCCCTACAATATGGTGCGAGAACGGATTCTAGGGTCAGATAACAGTTCAGCTTTTTTGGTGCGACGTGAACAATCGGCTTATCAACTCCTCGGAATCAACTATTACTCCACGACCCGGACTGCGGTTCCCTTTGTTGAAATTGTAAAGCGAACGGTCGAGATGATACAGGGGCTAGCCGGTGAACTCGGCCTGGATTTAGCTGGAAGAGACGTCGCGATTCATTATCCGAACATTTTTCCGGACACGTGGAAGATGGTAACGCGTTACTTGAAGATCGATCGGGTGGAACATGTAATGGATGAGCTTTCGGAGCGAGCTCATTGTGGCGCGACTGACTCCGTTATTTCACTCGCTAAGTGGCACCGCGGTGAACGCGGTCGTCTGCATGTGGTCGTGAACTACGGCATTGGGCTTCACTTGGGAGTGTGCATCTTGCGAGAGGAGAGTGCGAACGCTCCGATTTCCTGAACGTTTACTTGCGAACCCTGAAGACGTTTGCGAAGCAGTGAAGTCTGTAGACACGCCCAGCGTTTCGTTCGGGGCTGAATTCAGGCTTCTCTACGTGGATTGATTTATTTCCCGCTTTCGGAAAGAATCTAAAACCAATGCCGGAGACTATTTTTGGGGGGATTAAAAATCGTGTTCTTCAGGTGCTGGCCTGTCACGCACCTGGCGCAACAACCCTGCGCGTTTGGTTGCACCGATGGCGGGGCGTGCAGATCGGAAAGCACGTCTGGATTGGGTACGATGCCGTCATAGAGACATCGCATCCGGAGCTAGTTACAATCCGGGACGGGGCTACTGTTCAAATACGAGCGACGATCATCGCACATTTTCGCGAACAACGCGGGGTGGTCATTGAAGAGGATGCGACGGTCGGACCTGGCGCAATCATTTTGCCAAACGTCACCATCGGTCGAGGATCGATTGTCACCGCAGGAAGCGTGGTCACCAAGTCGGTGCCTGCAAAAACGGTGGTGCAAGGCAACCCGGCCCGTCCCATAGCGACGGTGGAAATCCCGCTGAGACTTGATGTTTCGGTAAAAGAGTTTGCCAAGGGCATGCGACCGATCCGACCGGATGATATTCCGCAGTAGTAATCTCTCACAACGGTCGTGGGCGGCGGCAGGATTGTTGCCGCGCATGATCTGAGGCTACACTTCCGGCCTTGGCATATGCCATACTGATGTCGGAGCCAGAAACGATATCGATGAACGGAGTTTCAACAGTGCACTCGGAAAGCAAGCGCCTCGAAGGATCGCCTTCGGGTCGTCGTTTTATTCCCTTCCTGCTCTTTGTCGTCGGTTTAGCTGTGCTATTTGGCAAACCACTTCTTTTGCTCACCACGACCGCTGCGAAGAGTGAGTCGCATTCTCACATCCTGCTGATTCCGTTCGTTTTTGCTTACCTCGTCTATATCCGGAGGAAAGAACTCCCGCGCGACTCCCGGCGTTCGATCGCCGGCAGCGCTTTGCTCCTCATCTTCGGATTAGCGGCCTGGGCACTTTCCCGGCTTCCCACGATTGTCGATCCGAGCGAGCATCTCGCCTTGACCATCCTGGCATTCGTCAGTTTTGTCGCAGCCGGCGGATTCTTTTTCCTAGGTTTGGAATGGATGCGGATGCTGGGATTTTCCTTCGCGTTTTTAATTTTCCTCGTGCCGCTGCCAGACCGAGCGGTTTTAATGCTGGAAAGTGCCTCCCAGGTCGCATCCGCCGAGGCGGCAGATCTCTTCTTTCAGCTGTCGATGACCCCGGTGTTGCGAGATGGAATGATCTTCCAGTTGCCGGGAATCGTGATCGAAGTCGCGCAAGAATGTAGCGGAATCCGGTCGAGCCTCGTCCTGTTCATCACCAGCCTCCTGGCGAGCTATCTGTTGCTCAGGAGCGGTTGGCGGCGGGCCATCCTGGTCGGATTCGTCATTCCGCTCGGGATCTTGCGAAATGGCTTCCGCATTGCCGTGATCGGTTGGCTCTGCGCAGCGTATGGACCGGAAATGATCGACAGTCCCATTCACCGTCAGGGAGGTCCGTTTTTCTTTGTCGCCTCCCTTGTCCCGCTTCTTGGACTGGTCTGGATACTGCGTCGGGGAGAAGACAAAAGTCCGCCTCGCGGATCACAAAGACAGTAAGGTGATCCTACAAAACCGTATGAGCGTTCGCGACGAATCAACCATCCTCTTGCCGCATGATAGAGATGCCATCTTGAAATGAAGGCCAGATACGGCACGGTATCAGCCTTAGGACGGAGCAACCCTTGAAAATCAAATTGCTTTCCTCTCATCCCGGCTGCATGAGCACGCCGATGGCGGGCGAAGGTTGCAACCAACGCCACGTTCCGGAACGATTTACGCAACAGTAACCAGATGAAACGATTTTTCCGCGGTCGCCACAAATTGAGCGAGAATAGCAGGACGAGTTCAGTCGAGTTGAGGCGAGAACCTCTCATGATTCGGTGGCTGGCGGTGGCCGCATTTGCCGTTTTCGCTCTCGATTTCCAAAGCTGTCAGACAACTGTGTCGACGCCGTTCCCGGAACCTCTGGCGAGTGGACCCGTGACGCTAACTGCCGGCGACGTGGTGAAACTGTCCTTCCCCGGAGCGCCCGATCTGAATCAATCCCAAAAAATTCAGACGGATGGCAAAATCAATCTGTCGCTGATTGGCGAGGTTACGGCCGCTGGCCGCACTGTCGGCGAGCTGCAGGCTACATTGACAGCTCTCTATGGGCCACAGCTGCAGAATACCACTGTGGTTGTCACGCTCGAGAGCAGTGTCACTCCGGTGGTGATCGGCGGGGCTGTCAACAAGCCTGGCAAATATCTTTTCGATCGCCCCACCACATTGTTGCAGGCAATCTACGAGGCGGGAGGCGCAGATCAGTTTGGAAACCTCGGTCAGGTCAGCGTTATCCGTGTCATCAACGGCCAACAGAGGACGCAGGTTGTCGACCTGAAGCCCGTTCTTCGCGGTCAGCCGGTGCGGCCGATCTATGTTCAAGCGGGCGACACCGTGATCATCGGGGAAAGCAGATTCTAACTGCTTGAGGAAGGCGAAGGGCGCGATGAGCGGCGCCGCGAAGCCCCGGGCTCCCGGCAACTCTTGCCGTTGATCTCCCGAGGTGTAATGAATTCATGATGCTGGGGATAATCCTCGCTGCCGCGGCGGCGCTGCTCTGCCTTACCCTGGCCATCGTCGTTCCGTTTTCGAGTCGGCGGTCGTGGGCCAACAGTCTTTTTTCGGGTGGGATGTTGGCGCTCGCGCTCGAAAGCGTCCTTCACGCCGTCAGCCTTTCCGCCGCGACCGCTGATCGAATCCAATTCTGGCAAACCAGCGCCGCGCTCGTTGGCTCTCTCGCTCTCGGCCTCTGGTTCTGCTTTAGCGAGACATATACTCGCGGCGCGATTTCGGGCTCGAAAGACGGTAGACGATTTCGGTTTGCGCTTGGTTTTGCGCCCGTCGTCTGGGCGGTGGTGTTCGCGGCCGACTTGTTGCGGGCTCTCCCCTTCAGCCAAACAGATCCGACGTGGTGGATTCGCTACAGCTTTCTCGGGCAGATTCTCAACCTTGCACGGCTCATCATCAGTATCTGGATCCTGATGAATCTGGAACGAACAGTTCGCTCGGCTGTCGGCACGACGCGCTGGCGGGTCAAGTTCGTCGTCCTCGGTGTGGGTGCGATTTACGGCGTCAGAATCTACATCTGCACGCAGGATTTGCTCTTCTCCGGCCACGCCCTGGCATTCGTGAATCTTGAAAGCGCCGCACTGATCGTGGCCAGCTTGCTGATCGCCAGCGGTTATTTTCGACGCGCTTTCACCCAGATCGACGTCTATCCCTCCCGCGCCGTCCTCCACACTTCAGTGACAGTCCTGCTGGTCGGCGGCTACCTTTTGGCGGTCGGAGTCCTCGCGCGAC
>JBPCLH010000092.1:0-3897 GCA_051003475.1 Bryobacteraceae bacterium | reverse complement strand
GAAAAGTTGGGGCTTGTGCTTGGAACGGCTACGCTGAGGTGCACCGAGGGTGGCCGATAACGGGGGTTAAAGTACATCAAAATGATGCGAAAGTACGGTTCAAATACCCCAAAGCAGCAAAAATGTGAGGTGTAGGTACCGGGTCACGATGATTGCCGGATTCGTATTTCGATCAGCCGACGTAGTCCCTAGGGGGTAAGGCGTTGGGAAAATTCCTAGAGCCCAAAATTAGGTGGATCACTTAACTTTTGGGTAGTGGGGTAGTTTGAAAATCTTTCAATTTTCTTCGTCTTGAAGGGTACTCGCATCCCGCGTACACTTGGGTAGGTCCCCCACATGCCCAAGCGCACCCGCAAAGAATCCCAAGACATCAATCAGTTTGCCGCATCGATTGTTCGGCAGGTTACCGAAGTCCCAGTAGATCTGAATGATAAAACCACGGTTTCCCAAATCATGCGCGAGATGGGACGGCGCGGCGGTATCAAAGGTGCCGCCACGCTCAATGGAAGCCTAACGGCCAAACAGCGCACGCTCTCTGCCCAAAAAGCTGCTAGAGCGAGATGGGCCAAGCGGGCCAAGAAAACCTCGTAAATCTTTGCATTATTCCATTGACTATGCGCGAGCGGTAGCGCATACTAGAAGCATGAATAGGCTCAGTATCGAACGCCGCGCACAGATTATTGCCGCTCTAGTCGAAGGTGTTTCAGTCCGCGCGGTTTGCCGCATGACCGGAGCCGAAAAGCACACCGTAACAAAGCTCCTGGTAGAAGTCGGGGAGGCTTGTTTCGAATATCAGGATCACGTTCTCCGTAACCTGAACTGCAAGCGCATACAATGTGACGAAATCTGGAGCTACATCGGCTGCAAACAGAAGAACGTCACTGCGAAAATGACCGCCAAGCGCATCGTTGGAGACGCCTGGGTGTGGGTTGCCATTGACGCCGATACAAAGCTTGTTCCATGCTGGCTAGTCGGCAAACGTGATCCGGGATGCGCGGCTGAGTTCGTCTCCGATCTTGCTTCCCGCTTGTCCCATCGGGTACAGCTTACGACCGATGGTCATAAAGTTTACCTTCACGCTATTGTTGATGCATTCTCGAATAACATCGACTATGCCATGCTGGTCAAAACATACGGAGCTGACAGAGCGGGTGAAGCGCGTTATAGTTGTGCAAACTTCGTCTCTACCGAGAAAATCGAAGTCATCGGCGCACCTGACGAAAAGCACATCTCCACCAGCTACGTAGAACGCCAGAACCTTACGATGCGCATGGGGATGCGGCGATTTACGCGGCTTACCAATGGCTTTTCCAAGAAACTCCAGAACCACGAAGCGGCTGTCGCTCTTCACTTCATGCATTACAATTTCGCACGTGTCCATCAGACCTTGCGCGTTACCCCTGCGATGGAAGCGGGGATCTCAGATCACATCTGGTCATTTCAGGAGATCGTGGCACTCGCAGACTCAAGGCAGATGAAAGCAGCGGCCTAAAGTATTTTCAGCCATGTGACGATAGTTGAGAGTGGAAGATCTCAGCGTTCAGCCTCGGTGCGATCATTGTCCCGGTAGAACGCCGTTCAGGCCCGATCCTACAAGCGTGCAACGTGCTAGAGAACTCCATTTCGAGCCCCCACTTGATAAAGGCATCCGGGATATCGTTATCGTGCTAATCGCAAACGGAATAGAAACCTTCGAATCGTGTGAAGGCGGCGATGGGCATAGCTTTACCTGGCCGACCGTTCGCTTTGAGGGGTCGTCCTCAGAAGGGCTGAGGGCGTTGTCTGTCGCGTTAGAAAACGGTCTGCCGGTAGATAAACTTCGGCGAACCTGGGGCGTTATCGACGGATTGATTCACGGCCCCTGGTGGGAGATGACCTTTCTCCCGCCAAGGAATTCGCCTTTATGGGCCGCACGTGACACGGCGACTAGATATGCGGCGCAAACGGCCGCGCAATCGAGCGATTAGTCCTTCGATTTGTTGAGCCTATCGCAGTCCTCGCAGAGCCTATAGCCTCCTCTGCCTTTTTGCCGCTCACTGTCTGGGCTGTCGCGGCCCGGAGGACACGCATCATTGTTGTGATAGACGCGACTTCCGGCTGGCTTCTTAACTTCATTGATGGAATAGAACTCGGCTATTAGTGCCATTTGTTCTCCTTGGATAGAGATTATGCGCTTCCGCGACCGCACGCGCTTGTGATATTCTGACGCCTTGCCGAGAGCTTCTGTTGATACCAGCATCATCTATTGCGGCGATTGCTTGGAACAGCTTCGCAAGTTGCCGGATGCCTGTGTCGATCTGATCTATATCGACCCTCCTTTCAACTCCAATCGCAATTACGAGGTTTTCTGGGGCGAGACGAAAGAGAAGAGAGCGTTTGAAGATCGGCATGCATCGACTCAGGCTTATATCAACTTCATGCGCCCGCGATGCGTTGAGTTGATCCGTGTCCTCAAGAAAACTGGATCGTTTTACTACCATTGCGATTGGCACGCCTCGCATTACGTGAAAGTGATGCTCGATCAGATCTTCGGCCAGAATAACTTTCAAAACGAGGTTGTGTGGAAGCGAACCTTTGCCCATAGCAGTGCTGTTCGATACGGACCAGTGCATGACGTGATTTTTTTCTATACGGGTTCTGCCATCTACACGTGGAACAAGCAATACCAGCCATACGATCAGGATTATCGTGATACTTTTTTCGATCACGTTGATGCGGACGGTCGCAGATGGATGCGGATGGATTTGACGGGCGATGGTGTCCGTCATGGAGACAGCGGGGAGCCCTGGCGAGGCATCAATGTAACTGCAAAAGGACGCCATTGGGCTATACCGTTGGAAGCTGTTGAGGAATACAGGCTACCTCCTGATGCAACGTCGCAGGAAAAGCTAGATGCTCTAGACGCAGCAAAAGCAATACATTGGCCCAAGAAAAACGACGGTGTCCCGCGTCTGAAGCGGTATGCGGATAAGAGTTTAGGTGTGCCGTTACAAACAGTTTGGACTGACATTCGCCCGCTCCACAACCTATCAACAGAACGGTTAGGTTATCCGACTCAGAAGCCGCTTCCACTTCTACACCGCATCATCAAAGCAAGCAGCAATGAAAGCGATATTGTGCTTGATGCTTTTTGCGGTTGTGGAACTGCGCTGGTCGCGGCCCAAAATCTGAAACGGCAATGGATTGGCATTGATATCTCGCCAACGGCTTGCCGCGTCATGGCGAAACGACTCCGAGATATTTGCAAGCTAGTAGAAGATGAGAAGGACTGGCGAGCTGGTTCTGGCTTTATAGTCCGGGGTCTTCCCCGGACGGAACAGGAGTTGCGCCGTATTCCTCCATTTGAATTCGAGAACTGGGCCGTTATCGCCCTAGGGGGGATCAAGAACAAAGCGCAAGTGGGTGACATGGGTATAGACGGGCGGATCTTTCCTGTCTCTGCCACTCCGCAAACGATTCCCAATTCATTCGCTTTTATGGATCAGTGGTATCCAATCCAGGTCAAACAAAAGGACAAGGCCGGAAGACCCGATATCGATTCTTTTGAAGCGGTGATGACGCGCGAGAATCGCGTCAAGGGCTTTTTTGTATCGTTCGATTTCAGCAGGGAGGCTCTGGATGAAATCGGACGATTTTTCACGTCAGACCACCGCGTGATTGTGCCGCTAACCGTACGTGAGATCTTGGACGAACAGATAGCCCATAAGCTCGCGTGAATTTTAAGTGGCCAAAGTCAAGAGCGCCGGATTTCAAACTACCCCACTACCGGGTTTTCGTTCGTTTGATGGTGCCCAAAGGACGATTCAAGGTTACGAAGCAATGAACATGATTCGCAAAGGGCAAGTTCGGTGGTTAGCAAAGGGCGACGTTACAGAACAAGTCCGATTCATCAACGTC
>JBPCLH010000091.1:0-58140 GCA_051003475.1 Bryobacteraceae bacterium | reverse complement strand
AGCACTTTTCCATCGGCTGAAAGCCTGGACCCATGACAAGGACATGCAAAGTCGCGCTGTGCTGCGTCCCAGTGATATGCGCACCCTAGATGCGTACACCACGGCGAAAAAGCCGTGATGGATCCGTCAGGTTTTTTTACGACCCAAGCGCTTGCGCTTTCACTATAGATCTTCCATCCATCGACCCGATTGCGCCGGAAAGTTACTTCCTGTGGAATATCGGACGCCGGTTCCGGAACTTCGCCCGCATCTGCCCATTGTGGACGCTTTCGTCCGCGCGGCGGCACAAATAGGTATAAGAAAGCAGGAACCCCGAACGCCGCGAAAATCGTCATTGTCAGCGCATAAATCAGGCCTGCAAGGAAATTACGGCGGTGAGAATCTTGTTCCGGTTTCGACGGAGTTATTTTCGATGTTGCGTGCAATCCAAGACAATAATAAGGCCGGGAACAAGGATTGAAAGCCCGTGGCTCAAGAGTTTACAAGCCTTTTACTAAGCCGGAACAGTTGTGATTTCCAAGCTCTGCGGGCATGCAAATGTTTAATAAAAAGCCTGAAATCTTTATGCGGTTGCGAGCAAAAGACCACAACGCAGCTTAAAATCGCTGCATACGTATCCTTGGCGACTGCTTGAAGAAGTGCTCCGGCCCGAAGAGCCTCAGCCCCCCGCTACTCCGGCACCTTTGCTTGCCGATAATGTTTGCGCTCATAAGCACTGCCCAGACGGGCTCAACGTCCCCGGGCGCCGAACGCTGGAAACGCCTCCGTTACGGAACGACTGCCGCTGGATCGGCCTATGTGCCAATGGATAGCTGGATTTATTCTGCGTTCGATCGTCTTATCGCGTGGGGATACATTGATTCGGAATACCTGGACTTGCGCCCGTGGACGCGGTTATCTTGCGTTCGCATGCTGGCACGGGCGGAAGACATTGAACCGGACCGGAGGGACCCCGAAGCGCAAAAACTGTATCTTGCGCTCCGAAAGGAATTCGAGCCTGATTACCGGGCGGCAACCGAAGATCCACCCAAATTACATGCCGAGCTGGATTCGGTTTACGAACGTTCACTTGGAATCGCGGGTCCTCCGATCAACGATAGCTTCCATTTTGGCCAGACGATTATCAATGACTATGGAAGACCATTTCAGGAGGGCTTGAATCAAATCGCTGGCTTCACAGGGCGCGCCGAATATGGCCGTTTCAGCCTCTCTGTCCGTGGGGAATACCAATATGCGCCTGGTCGCTCAGCCTACTCAGATTCAGTGAGGGAGGCGATTGCAGCCATGGACACCAATCCGCTGCTTCCGGCGGCCTCGATTCCTGCATCGAAGACCTTTCGTCTTCTTGATGCAAATTTATCCGCAAATCTCGCCGGTAACGAAATTTCTATCGGCAAGAGCGAACTCTGGTGGGGACCGGGTCAAGGCGGCGCTTTCGCTTACAGCAACAATTCAGAACCGATCTACATGCTTCGAATCAACCGAGTCGAGCCGTTGCTAGTCCCGTGGGTATCGAAGTTACTCGGCCCCGTTCGGTATGACCTATTCTTGGGTAGTCTGAAGGGCCACATCTCTCCCCCCTGGGCCCTGGATCCAAGGCCAAAAGATCAGCTTCAAACCCACTCACAATTTTGAATTTGGGGTTTCACGCACCATTATCTTTGCTGGAAAAAACCACGTTCCTCTCACCCTCGGCTCTTTTTGGAACAGCTTCACCAGTTTCAGCAACGTACCTGAAAACATCAAGTTTTCCCGAAACGATCCCGGTGCTCGTTATAGCAGCTTCGACTTCTCTTACCGGCTGCCCTTTGTACGCGATTGGCTTACTCTCTATACAGATTCGCTCGTACATGATGATGTATCTCCATTGAGCGCGCCCCGTCGCGCGGCATTTCGACCCGGCATTTACGTGTCACACTTTCCAAAAGTTTCACGCCTCGATTTCCGCGCTGAAGCTGTGTACACTGACTTCCCGACATCGCGCAGCATTGGTGGGCACTTCTTCTTTTATGAGAATGAGTATCACGATGCTTACACGAACAAACAATTCATTCTGGGCGATTGGATCGGCCGAGAGGGGAAGGGCGGACAAGCTTGGCTTACATACCATCTCTCTCCTCAAGAGATGGTGCAGGCTGCATATCGGAATGCAAAAAGTGCCAAAGATTTCGTACCAGGCGGGACGACGCAGAACGACTTCTCGGTGCGGTTTGTCCGTCGCTTCCGCGAAGATTTCGAGGTGACCAGTTTCGCGCAACTCGAATTTTGGAAGGCACCCATCCTGGCGCAAGGGCTTCAACAAGATCTTGCGCTAGGGCTGCAGGTCACGTATTTCACGGGACGGGGATGGTCGTCTGCCAAGTAGTCCACGACTCTGTAAGTCACGACGGTCCCCACGAATCATCGGCATCTTTTCTATCTAAGTACATTTATGGCTGCCGCGCCCAAGCCGAAATTACTCAGAACCTGAGACCAGTCGAGTAAGCCTCGAAGAAAAGTCGTTCTGTTGACGTGGGTGGGCACAACCAGGGTGTCGCCGGGATATATGTGTAGCGAGTCGAACTTGCTGGTGAAAAGACCGGGACGACCCTCGCGTGCAATAACCGAACCGTCCGCGCGAATCACAAAAAGATGAGACTTATCGGCGAAGCGCATCGGACCGCCTGCCTCTTGAAGATAATCGCCAAGGCGTGAATCTTCGGAATACAAAAACGCGGACTGGTTGTACACGGTGCCGACGACATTCACCGTTTGGGGAACGCTTGGCACGTAAAGCCGATCACCATTATCAAGCGGAATGTCAGGTAAAGCGTCGACGCCGCTGCTATCGTGTTCCAGGTCGAGTACGATGCGGCCACTGGCAGGGATTTGGCGTAATCGTTCAACCATCGACCGTTGCCCCGTGATTGACGTTTGAGCGGTCGCCGCTTGCTCGACCGAGACTACGCGCCCCGTGAGATTGGCCGTGTTCTGGTCTATGTCGCGTTCCAGCTGATCCAAGAATTCGTTGTAACGTTTCTGCTGCTCGCGGCGTGTCGATTCGCGTGTGAACTGCGCTCCGAATAGGTAGGCATTGGGCGTGAGACCGCCAGCGCGGATCACGACTTGATGCAAAGTCTCGCCGGGGTGCACCGAATACACTCCCGCCATCTTGATTTCACCTTCCAGGCGCACAAATTTGGTTTGCTGAGCACGTGGGACCGAGAGATCGGCATGCGAAAAGATAGTGACAATATCGCCTGGCTCCAGGCTGAGATCCGCTGCTGGATCACGATCGATAACCGCCTTTCCGAGATTGAACGGAACAAGGTGTGTTGTTAGGTTTCGCTGATCGGGCCGTTCGATTACCGCGTAATCCCAGTCAATATCCGGTGCAGCCGCCTGCACGTCGTTGCGGGCAATAAATTGGCGCACCGGGAGCGCATTTTCTCCTGAGACCGCCGCAGCGAGCGACCGGTCCGCGGTCGTGTCGCGAGTTTCTTCGCGGTAATTCCGCGAAGTTGCAAGCACGTTAGCAGTCGGCTGCATTCCCACGAATCCCATACCGCCGCGCACGGGCGCATTCGTTGTGACTTCCGATTCTCCCGGAACTCCGGAGGGATTTGCAGCAACGGCGTTATCAGGGCCACTAGGATGATCCGCCTGTCCCGCGGTCTCGAGCTTGTTGCGCTCGCGCCAGTAATCCCGGGTCAGCAATGACTCTTTGTCTGGAATCAAATCACTGATTTTCATGCCGGTGTGCCAAGGAAAACGGCCCGCATCCGCAACGTTGCCGCGTAGAACTATCGCATTTTCAAAGCGCGGTACAACTGGGAGCAATCGAATGATATCCCCGTTTTGAAGCGGAGTTGCCAAGCCCCTCCCGGTCAGCTGGACGTTTTGCGTCTCGAGTGCAGCGTTTTGATTTACACGTTCAAGAATCGCGCGCTGTGCGGCAGAGATCGGCGACAGACCGCCAGCGCATTCGAGCGCCTCAGCTAGCGTCGTTCCGCCTTTCAGCTCGTAGATTGCCGCGGATTCGACGCTGCCGGAAATAGCAATCTGCGGCCCGATACCGGGAATAAAGATGACGTCCCCCGGGAGCAGGCGAACGTCCTTCGATTTGTCCCCGTGCAGCAGAAGGTCGTACAGATCAAAATGCGTGATCAGGGTTCCCGCACGTTTCAGCTGAATATCTCGTAACGATCCGCGGCTTGACGGACCGCCTGAGGCAAACAGTGCATTGACAAGCGTGCTAAGCGAGCTCACGGTGTACGCTCCAGGACGCCGGGCTTGGCCGACGACGAAAATCTGGATCGAGCGGAGTTGGCCCATGTTCACATTGATATCGAAATTCCGATAGATATGACCAATGGCAGACCGAAGAGCATCCTGCAGTTGCGAGAATCTAAGGCCAGCGACGGTGATAGAGCCGACCTGCGACAAAAAAATCGCGCCTGCCCGATCAACCGTTAGACGTCGTCTGAAGTTTAGTTGTCCCCAAACCTGAACATCAATTTCGTCGCCAGGCCCCACGATGTAATCGGACGTTACTGGAACGAGATCCGCTGGCGCAAAGGTGGACGGAACTCGATCGAAGAGCCGAGCGCCATAGATGGGTAGCAGGCGTCCAACGGACGACTGGACGTACAGCTGAAATTCGGTTGGCGGTTCGGTGACGCGGTATTCAGGTGTGCTGCTCCGAGCGCTTTTCTGCCTCGGATAAGAGTCCTGTACTGAATCTGCATTCCGATCGAATGTCGGATATGGAATTGAATTCCGCATCGCGCTCGGCAAATCGCCCTGTGCAGGCCCGTCAAGCGACTGCCTTTGGCCGCCTTGACGAAAGTTTGCGCATTCGGGCAACGTCGCATTTTCGGGCTCCGTGCAGTAGTCCGATTCGGGGCTTAACGGGGATGACTGCAACTGTGTGGAGTGCTGCGACTGCATCTCCGATTGAGGCGGCTGATATATCTGCGTTTGTGCGTTAAAATTTGGCACACCGGTGATAATGAGCAGCCAAATGAGGAAGGCCGATAAGAGATGCCGAGAGTAGCTCGCGGCGCGCGGCTGGGTCGTGGACATTCGAAGCATTTCGATCGCTGCATATCATAGTGCCTTGAAAACTCAATGCGGAATGCGTTCAGCAAGAGTTTTTACCAATCCTTTACAGGAGAGGGACTTCTAAGCTGGTGCAGCAGAAACAATGGTTGCGTTCAAGCTGGTCTCGACTGTGACCGTAACCGAGCCGCACGACAGTAAACGGATTATAAGGTGTGTCCGAGCTCTGGAAGCAAGTAATCCGCCTCGCTCGGAGGCTCAAAAAAAGGATTGGTGGAGGCGGCGGGAGTTGAACCCGCGTCCGAGAAAGTTCGACGTGCAAAGCCTACGTGTGTATCCAGTTCTGGCATTTCAGCGACTCACTAAAGAACCGGCAAAAGCGAGAGCCGCCTAGTCCGATTGATCTCGGCACCTTAGCTACGGACCGAAGCCGGATGCCTATCCTGCAAAATGACGCCCGATGGCTAACGCGCAAGCTCATCAGCCGGAGCGGCTACCTAATTAATTAAGCAGCGTATGCAAACTGCGTGTTATTGGCAGTTGTTGTTTTCCGATCGTTTTACGGGAGCTCGGAACCCGACACGCCTTCACACAACGATCCGATCCCGTCGAAACCGTTGCGCCCCCAATATTTGAGGAACTCAACATCATATTAGCAGTTCTTACGGTGCCTGTCGCGTGCCTCAATTCCACATTGCGTCCGATTCTCCTCAAGTGTTCCAATTAGATATTCCTGCAACCATGCAGAACGCCGTAGTTGCTCCAACTGCTAAGCCTCTAACCAAAGATGACCGGGAGGAACAGCATGGACGGTTGTTTCACGTCCTGCTGCTCGATGACGATGAGCATACCTATGACTACGTCGTCGAGATGCTACAGAAGCTGTTTTTGTTACCTGCCCACGTCGCCCTTCAGCATGCCGTGGAAGTAGATACCACGGGTCGAACTATCGTAATTACCTGTGAACGGCCTCAGGCTGAATTTGCTCGCGATCAGATTCACGCTTACGGGGCCGACCCACGCATGCCGAAGTCGAAGGGGCCCATGTCGGCGGTGATTATTCCGGCCGGCGATACCGCTCTGACTTGAGTCGCAAGCGGTCGTCTAAAGCTTAGATGTCTGAATCGTAACCGTGGCGGCCTACATTTCAGAGCTGATCGTCGGAAAGGTGCTGGATATATGATCGTGCCACGTCAGGCAATCCTGATCCAGAAAAACCCAGATTAGTCCCAACCCGCCAGCCAGCGCGCTGATCATGCTTCCAAGCAGGCGCTGGTAGCGGCGCTCATGAGATGGCGGATTTCCGTCGAAATCCACCAATCGCAGCCCGGCCTTACGCATGCCAATAGTATCCAGACCGGCAAAAGTCCACAGAAGCTTATAAAAGAATGGAATCGTGATCAGCGCCAGTGCAAGGAAGAATAATGAGTGTTTTTCCAGCGAAATCTGCCCATCGAAATATCTGAATATCGCCACTCCAGAGCCTGCGCCGGCTGCCATCAGCAATCCATCAATGATGCCGGCTTCCATTCGTAAGCTGGTAGGAGCCACGGGCGCATCACAGATGATGCTCGATTGTGGCTGCGTAGGCACTTCACTCTGACCAAACAATTCGAGATCCCGTTGATTCGCCGGGCGCCTCCTTCGTGCGCCTGCATGCCGCACCTGTACCCTTTCGGCCTTGAGTGGTGCGGGCCGAACCAAGCCCGCTGCGCGTGCCCGAATTGATTCCCGTGCCGCTTGCGTATTGAGAGAGTCGAACGGAATGACGCGTGGATCGCACGAGGGTGCTGAAAACAGCGGTTGTTGTACGTCATGTGGCGCAGGATCTGCAACGAGGACTGTTTCCCCAGAGCTCTCGACCGGCTGGACGTCGTTGTCGTACGCGGGCGCCGTGGCCGTTGCCGCAATCGGATAGGTTTGAGGAGAGATACGGGTCGCCGTGGTCTTAACGCGACGGCCGCAACGGTGACACCGATGGTCTTCGTCTAAAACCCAAGTCTGACAATGCTGGCAAGTCATTTTGCGCTAATTGCAATCCTATCCGGTTCACTCGTAAAAAGCTTGCGGCGGCGTAACCGGTCATGCTACGGTTCTCGGTTGAAGCCTCCCGTTCGGTTGCACTTCCTCCCAGTTTCTCTATCTAACAAAAACAGTCAGTTTTGTCCAGAACATTTCTCGACTGTCGTGCTTTCTTTCCTGACACTTGCGCCTTTTGCCTTCCTTCCTGCCGGATTGGCACAAGCACAGGGACACCCCAAAAAGGCTGATCTCCCGGCTGAAAACGAAATTCGCTTTCACGCGGTGACAGAAGATTCAAACGGCGCGTGGAGATATCTGCATCACGAAGCTAAAATCGAAACCTCCGATATGGTCATCAGCGGCGACGAGATCAAGTACAACTCGGACACGGATTGGGCTTTTGCGCAGGGACATGTTCACTTGGAGCACTTCAATACCGGCGACAAACTGGATGCGGATCACGGCCAGTACAATCTAAAAACTGAGGCAGGAAAGTTTTATGGCGTTTCGGGTACATCTCCGCCGAAAATCATAACCAGTCCCGGAGTGCTGACGACAACAAATCCTTTTTACTTTCAAGCTCTCTGGGCTGAACGCATCAAAAACCGCTACATCCTTCACCATGGTTTTCTGACGGATTGCAGAACACCCAAGCCGTGGTGGACCTTCAATGCCCCTGTGTTCGACATCATTCCAGGCGACCGCGCTATCGCCCGTCATACGGTCTTTCGCCTCAAGCGCGTTCCCATCTTGTATTTGCCTTACTTCTACAGGCCGCTTGGGAAAAATCCGCGTCAAAGCGGATTCTTGACGCCCAATTTTGGTCATACGACCGTACGCGGCTGGATGTATGGTGCTGGGTACTACTGGGCCATCAACAGAAGTTATGACATGACCTACGTGCTGCAGTACTTTACCTTACGCGGGCCAGCACACAATTTGGATTTTCGCGGCAAGCCGAACGATGTTACGGATTTCAACTTCAGTCTTTACGGAGTCCAGGACAGAGGGCTTCAACAACCCAACAACCTGCCGCCGTTGAAAGAGGGCGGTCTTGAGTATGAGCTCAACGCCAAGACTGAGATCTGGGGCTTCACCGGACGGCTTGACTATCAATACCTCAGTTCTTTTCTATTCCGCCTTGCCTTCGCCAATACATTTAGTTCGGCTGTTCTTTCTGGAGTTAACTCGATCGGTTATCTCCAACGGCACTTCAAAGACGATAAGTATGCTCTGAATCTAGTGGTGCAGCGGAACCAGTTGTTCGAAACTGTGACATTACTCGACCAGCGCCCTAATCAGGTAATCATCCAGAAACTCCCTTCCGTAGAATTCTCGGGCCGCGATGATGAAATCGTGAAAGGACCGGTGCCCGTCTGGTTTTCCTTCGGCTCAAGCGGGGGGCTCATCAGCCGCCAGGAACCCACGTTCCAAACGGGGCTGGATCTGGAGCGGGTGGACGTCGAGCCTCGTGTGATGACGGCGTTCAACTTCAAAGGCTTTTCTTTGGTCCCTAGTGTCGCGTTTGGCGCGACAGACTACGGGAAGTCTTATGCCGTGAATACCACAACCTACACACCCGTGAGCTCATGTGCGCCCTATTCGTCTTGCCCCCCAACTCCCGCGGTGAACGTTCTTCTGTCGAACTCCAACCTGTTTCGCAGAGACGCAGATTTCACTCTTGATTTCACGCTGCCAACACTTGAGAAGGTCTACACTCCGCCGAAATGGCTCCATCTCGGGAAGAAATTAAAGCACGTGATTGAGGGACAAGCGTCGTATGAGTATGTCACCGGCATCAACCAGTTCCAGAAGATCATTCACTTCGATGCCACTGACATCATTTCAAATACCAATCAACTAACACTCTCGCTGACGAACCGGTTATATAAAAAGGACAAGGATGGCAACATCAGCGAGATCCTTACATGGCAGGTGCTTCAGGCGCGTTACTTCGATCCGACTTTTGGGGGTGCCGTGCTGCCGAACCAGCGCAACGTGGTTCTTGCGGAAGAGGAAATTACCCCGTTCACCTTCCTCGATGGGCCGCGCAGCTATTCGCCAATTGTTTCCTTGCTTCGAGTGAATTTATTCCCCATTTTGGCCCTCGATTGGAGAGCCGATTACGATCCTATCCGCCACAAATTCGTAGATAATAGCCTCAGCGCGAGCGTCCGGCACGGCCAGTACGCCGCTACGTTAGGTGAGAATTCCATCAGCACGAATCCGCTATTAATCCCGCAAGCGAACCAGTTGGTTTTCGGCGGATCGTACGGCAGCACTAACCGAAAAGGATGGAATGCTGCCGGTCTCATCGATTACGATCTCCTGCTAAAGCGGCGTTTGTTCGATTTGGCGACAGTCTCCTACAATACCGACTGCTGTGGATTCGCCTTCCAGTTTAGGCGGTTCAATCTCGGGATAATCAACGGCATAGGAAGAAACGAGAATCAGTATCTGATTTCGTTCGCGGTCGCAAACATAGGAAGCTTCGGAAACCTCCAAAAGCAGGCCCGAGTATTCTAGGCAGGTTGTGAAGTCAGTCCCGCTCGGATGCAAAGGCCTGATCCAAGATGCTGGCGAAATCGCGGCTCTTGTGGTTCACGGACTCGCGCAACGTTCCCAATTGACGCTCGGCCGTACGAAGCCGGTCAGCAAGGTGAAGGCAGGCGAGAACTGCCGTTCGAGTGGCATCAAGATTACCTGCCCGGCGAGCTATCGCCGACATTAACTCATCAACTTCCTGTGCGAGTTCTTCGGTATCACGAGGATCGCCCGACGTTGAAACGCTATACGTCTGATTGAAGATGGTGACCCGGACAATCTCCTTGGATGCGCCCGGTGTATCCATGCTCCGCCCCGGCTCAGCTCGCGCTCACCAGATCCATTTGGCCGAGCAGCTTTTCGATGCGAGCCTTTACCTGCTTCCGCTCCCCGCGCAGCTCGTCCAGCTCTTGCGAAAGCCGGATCATCTTCTGTTCGAGATCGCCGTTCTCCTTCTGAAACCACGCCGTTTGTGCGTGCGCCTCGTCGCGAGCACCTTTTACCACATTCAGATCTTCTTGTGCCGTATTCAAATGTTGTCGAAGCTGCTCGTTTTCGCTGCGAAGACTGGTTATTAACTCGACCGCGCGCGTGATACGCTGCTCGAGGCTTGCCAGTGTGTCAACGCTCTCTTCTTGAACTGCTTGCATCTGAACTGCTTCCATCTGTCCCACAACTAATTATGGACTATTGAACTTGGGCCTGATGTGCCGCTTTCGCCGCAGCCACAAGCGACAGGAAGCCGGCCGAATCATTGACCGCGATATCTGCGAGAACCTTGCGATTCAGTTCGACTCCCCCACGCTTCAACCCGCTTACAAACTTGCTGTAAGAAATATCCGCCATGCGGCACGCGGCATTGATGCGCACAATCCAAAGAGAGCGGAAATTGCGTTTCTTCAGCCGTCGCCCGACGTACCCGTAGCGAAGCGCTTTCTCAACTGCTTCTTGAGCAGACCTGTTCAGCTTCGATTTGGTGAGAAAATAACCCTTCGCCCGGCGCAGGGTCTTATGGCGATAATCTCGCCGATGAGTACCTCTTTTAACTCTTGGCACGTTTTCTCCTTTTGCAATTTGGAACCAATGATTCGGCCTCTGAGAGGATGCAGGCACGTGCGGCGCCATGCTCCTACTCGCTCATTCTCTTGTCCGAGACACTAATAAGGAAGCATGCTTTGGAGCTTCGCCTGATCGGCTGGATCCGCAACAACGCCTTGACGAAGCTTGCGTTTCCGTGAACGTGGCTTCGAGGTCAGGATATGCCGCGCGAACGCATGATGCCGGACCACCTTGCCAGTACCCGTCTTCTTGAAGCGCTTGGACGCACCCTTATGTGTTTTCAACTTGGGCATAATCGGCCTTGAAACCGCACACGCCACAAACGGCGTGAGCTCATGTGGGAATTACTAAAAAGTATAACATGCCATCGTGCGTGCGAGGCGAGCTCACCGATTTTCTTGGTACTCGTCAAGCCAAGCCATTTGGATAGCTTCGAGCTTTCCCTCGGTCGAAGATCCAGGATCATCCTTGAAATTCGGCAACTCCGAAATCCATTTATGAAGATCTGTGAAACGTATGGTCGTAGGATCTATGTCGGGATGAGCCTCGCAAAGGCTAAGCGCGATGTCTTCAGTGTGATCCCAGGTGAGTCCAGTCATAATTCCAGCTATTATTGCAGGCGCGGGCTAATCGATTTTCGTGCCCTTCAATGCACCGCTGACGGCGGTGTTCATCATATTTTCGGCGAGCTTGTGGGTTGCACGGTTCAGCGTTTCGATTTTTTCATTGATCGCCCTATGATCGTTGCTGTGATAGACGCTTTGTAAATCTCGTTTAGCGGACTCAACCGCCGCTCGCTCCTCGAAGCTCAGCGCGGTCCACGCATCGCTGGTTTGAGCCTTTTCTGTCGCTGCCAAAATATTGTCGGCCTCGACTCGCGCTTCACGGACTTGCCGCTCGCGCATGTCGTCTTCCGCTTTCTCGAAAGACTCGCGAATCATCCCTTCCACCTGCTCTTCGCTCAAGCCGTAAGACGGTTTCACCTCTACGCTCTGTTCCTTGCCCGTTCGAGCGTCTCGCGCCGTGACATTCAAGATTCCGTTTGCATCGATTAAAAACCGAACTTCGATTCGTGCAATTCCAGCGGGCATGGGTTGCATATCTTTGAAATCGAATCGGGCCAGGCTGCGGCAGTCCTTCACGAGTTCGCGCTCGCCTTGCAACACGTGAATGAGCACGTTGCGCTGCCCGTCTACAGCGGTGGTGAAAGCTTCGGTCGCGCTCGCAGGAATCGTCGAATTGCGATGAATCAGCTTCGAAACCACTCCACCCATGGTTTCGATGCCAAGCGAAAGCGGAGTGACATCGAGCAACAACTTGTCTTCAACGTGGCCAGACAATATCCCCGCTTGTACGGCGGCGCCCAACGCAACCACTTCATCGGGGTTCAGTTCGGTATGTGGCTTAGCTTTAAAGAGGCGTTCAACGGCGGTTCGGACCAACGGGATTCGAGTAGAACCGCCAACCAGGACCACCTCTTCGATTTCCTCGGGAGTTAATTTCGCGTCGGCGAGACAAGCCCGGCACGGATCCAGCGTCCTCTCCACGACGGGAGCAATTAGACGGTCGAAAAGCTGCCGCTCGATTGCCCGCTCGTATCGCTTTCCCTTGTACTCGAATTCAATCTTCGTTTCCGGAACGAACGACAGGTCTTCCTTACTCTTGATGACTGCTCGGCGAAGTCTTTGCCCGCCTTCGGAATCTTGCGAAAGGTCCTGGCCCCATTCCGATTCCAAGTCTTCGAGCGCAATCCGTAAAAGAAGATTATCGATATCGTCGCCGCCAAGATGAGTATCGCCGTTCGTGGCCAGCACCTCAAAAATCCCTTCGTGCAGGCGTAAGATCGAGATGTCGAAAGTGCCTCCGCCAAAATCATATACGGCGATGATTCCATCGTTTCGCTTGTCGAGCCCATAGGCCAGCGATGCCGCAGTGGGCTCGTTTACGAGACGTAGGACATCCAAGCCCGCCAGACGCCCGGCATCTTTGGTCGCCTGGCGTTGAGCGTCATTGAAGTAAGCGGGAACAGTGATGACCGCTTCCGTAATCGGTACAGCCAGAGCGGCTTCAGCATTCTCCTTCAATTGCTTCAGCACGGCGGCCGATATCTCAGGCGGGGTGAAGGTCCGATCACCCAGTTTCAGTTTGATTACCGACTCGCTATCGTCCGCGATTCGGAAGGGAAACAGTTGCAATTCATCCTTAACGTCCCCAACGCCGCGGCCCATCAAGCGTTTCACCGAATAAACGGACCGATGAGGCCTTGTCAGCAGCAGTTCTCGCGCCCGCTCGCCGGCTACTAACTTCTCATCGCTCGTGAGTGAAACAACGCTAGCCACGATTTTGCGGCCTGATGCATCCTCGATAATTCGAGGACTTGTCAGATCCATGTACGCAATCAGGCTATTGGTTGTGCCCAGATCAATACCAACGATCTTCGATCGCCGCTCTTCGCCAAAATCAATTTGAAGAGTTCCCATATCTATTTACAAATGCTTGTCCGGAGATTCCACAGAAGGAGGCGCGGGGTTCAAAGCGCGATCTACGTCTCGGATCAGATTTTCGATATATCTCCTTCGGTTCAGAACGCCTCGAATGTCCTGCAATGCCTGTTTCGCCGTTTCGCTGTGAGCTTCCGCTCCATCGTATTTGGTGAATAACGTTTCCAGCTCATTATCAATGCGGGCTCGCATATTGACAAAGTTCTCTCTCGTACTCTCCAGTTGCGAACGCGCTACCTCATCGCCGTCTTTCAGTTCTTCAAGAACCATGTTCAACTCAAACACTTCCTCGAGCAACTCTGATGGCACGTCTCTTGAGCGCTGTTCGCCAATAGGAAACCCTTCTTCAGTCAGCAGATATTCAGCGCGCCTTACCGGATCTCTCAGCGTGCGATAACCGTCATTGATGATTGCCGTGGCTTCCAAAGCTTCTGTTTGCTCTTGAGCGCTTTTTCTGCTGAACCTGTCCGGATGCCAATGACGGCTAAGCTCGTAAAAACGCTTCTGCAGGGCCTCGTTATCGAGCAGAAGCTTCCGATCGATACCAAAAAATTCGTAAAAGTTCTTTGAAAGCGTGGACATTGGCGGAAAGATAGTTACTACGCCGGTGAACGGCCATGGGAAGACATCAGCTTCCGAGGAGCGAAGCGACTATGCCGAAAACGATGTGCCGCAGCCGCAACTTTTCGTCGCGTGCGGGTTGTGGAAGACAAAACCCGATTGAATGAGCGAATCTTCCCAATCGAGCGTCATGCCATCCAGAAAAAGGATGCTTTTGGGATCGATAAAAACCCTCACGTCTTCAAATTGAAAGACGTGATCACGCGGCCGCGGCTCAGGTGCGAATTTAAATTGATAACTGAGCCCCGAGCAACCGCCACCAAGCACGCCCAACCGCAAACCACCGGACACACCTTCGCGAGCAAAGGCTTCACGTATCTTTTGAACAGCCTTAGGAGTTACATGCACCTGCTTCTGTGCACTTTCCTCGACAGGCTTCGGATTTTCACTATTCGGTCGATCGAGCTGAGTCAACTCAGCCATTGAGAGAGGCTCCCACTCTTAGCTGACTGCTACGGTCTCAGCCGTTGGGACAGTCCGTTTGTTTTTGTAATCGCTGATCGCGGCCTTGATCGCGTCCTCGGCCAGCACGGAGCAGTGGATCTTTACCGGCGGGAGCGAAAGCTCGTTCACGATATCGGTGTTTTTGATCTGCAACGCCTGGTCGACAGTCCGGCCCTTCAGCCACTCGGTAGCAAGGGACGAACTGGCAATTGCGCTGCCGCAACCGAACGTCTTGAACTTTGCCTCTTCAATCACCCCGGTTTCCGGATTCACCTTCACCTGGAGCTTCATGACATCGCCACACTCGGGCGCCCCTACCATGCCAGTCCCGACATCATGACTGTTCTTATCGAGAGAACCTACATTTCGAGGATTCGTATAATGATCGAGAACTTTATCAGAGTAAGCCATTCTTCCTACCTTTTGAAAACCTTTCCTGAACCAATTTCTTTAGTGTGCAGCCCAAACCACTTTCGTCAGATCCACACCTTCTTTCGCCATTTCATAGAGCGGCGAAAGCTCACGCAGCTTTCTTACAACGTCGACCACCTTATCGCCGACGTAATCAACTTCTTCTTCGGTGTTGAAGCGTCCGATCCCGAAGCGGATGGATGAGTGTGCCAGATCATCGCCCGCGCCGAGAGCCTTCAAGACGTAGCTCGGCTCGAGTGTGGCCGACGTACACGCCGATCCGCTCGATACGGCAATATCGTTGATTCCCATTAACAAACTCTCACCCTCAACATACGCGAAGCTGATGTTCAGATTGTGCGGTAAGCGGTGCTCGATGGAGCCGTTGATGTACACTTCGTCCAATTCCGTCATCAGCTTGCTCTTTAATTTATCTCGCAAAAAGCTCAGGCGCTTCGATTCTTCAACCATTTCTTTCTTCGCGACGTCACAGGCTGCGCCGAGACCGACAATACCTGGCACATTCAGCGTTCCCGATCGCATGCCGCGCTCGTGCCCGCCGCCATCCATTTGGGCGGTGATCTGAACACGGGGATTTCGACGTCTTACGTACAACGCTCCGCATCCCTTGGGCCCGTAGAGCTTATGAGCGCTCAACGAGAGAATATCGATCCCGTCGCTCATTACGTTCACCGGAATCTTTCCAACCGCCTGCACGGCGTCACTGTGGAAAAGCACACCTTTCTCTTTTGCGATTTTGCCAATCGCCTGCACAGGCTGCACGACGCCGATTTCGTTATTGGCATACATGATCGAGATCAGGATGGTCTTGTCCGTGATTGCATCCCGTAATTGGTCGAGATCGATAAGTCCGTTCTGTTTGACTGGAAGATATGTCACGCGAACGCCTTGCTTCTCCAGCCGCTTGCATGTATCAAGCACCGCTTTGTGCTCTATCACTTGAGTGATGATGTGATTGCCGCGTTCGGCATACATCTCCGCGATGCCCTTCAGCGCGAGATTATTCGACTCAGTTGCGCCGCTGGTAAAAACAATCTCCTTGGGCGTGGCTCCGATCAGATCCGCGATCTGTTTACGAGCTTTCTCGGTTGCTTCCTCCGCTTCCCATCCAAAGCTGTGATTCCGTGAAGCTGCGTTTCCAAACACGTCCACGAAGTAAGGCTTCATGGCTTCAAACACGCGCGGGTCCATCGGCGTCGTAGCGTGATTGTCCATATATATCGGCAATTTCATAAGTCTTATTTCCTTAATGCACTATGCAAATCGGAAGCATTCGCGGCGCCTCGAAGGGCTACTAGGGGACTGACCAGCACCGCTCCGGTCTCATCTTCAGAGTCTTGCAACATATCTTGGATGCTGACGCTTTCGAGGAGTCGCAGAATGCCGTCGTGTATCCGTCGAAGTGGGCGTTTTACCGTGCATCGCGTCGAGTGATCGCACCGCACATGCTCCGTAAAACAGTTCGCCAACACAATCGGCCCATCAATAGCACGGATTACCGCCAGAGCCGAGATGAGCCGGGGATCCCGCGCCAATCGATAGCCCCCATTGGTTCCAAATTCCGACACCAGAAATCCGCTCTTCCCCAACTTCTGCAATAGCTTAGACGTAACCGGCCAAGGGATGCCGCACCCTTCAGCGACTTCTTTGGCGCTTACCGCTTCCCCGGTCTCCTGCTGCCGCAACGCAAAATGCTTGAGAGCAATGAGACTATAATCCGCCTTTTTTGTGAGTCGAAGCATTTCTAATGCAGTTCACGGTTGAGCATAAAGAATCTGCGACCAACACGATCCTACATCATTTATAGCACGAGCACAGAACAGCGGCGACAAGTTTATCCTTCGCAAATCAGGTTCTTGTGAGGATAACCACCACAAAATCCATGACGAGTTCCTTAGCCGCCATCGGCGCCCGTAAGCGGCTCTCGTGATTCGGTTATTTCGCGTATTCATTCCGGCCACGGTGGTTGCGCTTCTCGCTTCTGAAACCGTGCTTGTTCTCGCTTGCTACTCCGTAAGTTCTCTATTTACCCTCGGCAGCGACCCAGGTTTCTACCTATTCGCAGAGGCCAACTACTGGAAAATTCTGCTCGTCACTGCTTGCATCATCCTCGCTCTGTATTTTCAAGATCTGTACACTGATCTGCGGATCACCTCGCGAATTCTCCTGACGCAGCAAATCTCCCTCGCCGTTGGATGCGCTTTGCTGCTGATGGCGTTCCTTGGATACCTGAATCCGGATCTACTTGTTGCACGATGGCTCATGGTGACCGGTAGCTTGGCGGTCATCGTGGTTCTCCCTTTTTGGCGGATCTTCTATTGGAGGTGCGTCGTCGTAACGCTTCGCTCTGAGCGTGTGCTGCTCCTGGGAAACTCAAGCATACTCAACGAAGTCATTACGCATCTCATGGAGCGGCCGCATTTTGGATACTCGATTCTCGGCTATCTTTCTGAAAGGCCGCGTGACGATGCAGAAGCGGCTCTTAGCGCTTCCCGAGTGCCTTGCCTGGGGCCGATTGACGACCTGCGCAAAGTTTGTGAGGAGCGCAGACCGACCAGGATTGTGGTGGGTATGGCTGAGCGCCGAAACCGTTTGCCGGTGCAGGAGTTGCTCGAGCTCCGCTTTGGAGGGGTGATCATCGAAGACGCCGCTGATACCTACGAAATGGCGATGCGACGCGTATCCAGTCGAAGTATTCAGCCTTCTCAGCTGATATTCTCTTCCGAGTTAGGACCCCGCCCCCATGCGATAGCGATCCAAAATTTTTATTCCTTTGTGATTGGTGTTGCTGGTCTAGTCATATTTTCACCATTTATGCTGATCGCAAGTTTGGCGATCAAGTTTTCTTCTCGTGGACCGGTCTTCTACCGGCAACGCCGAGTTGGAATCAATGGTCGCGTATTCACGTTGTGCAAATTTCGCTCCATGTACGCTGACGCTGAAGCACGAACAGGGGCGGTGTGGGCCAAAGTAGGCGACCCGCGCATCACACCTGTAGGCCTCTGGCTGCGAAAGCTTCGGCTTGACGAGTTGCCGCAGTTTTGGAATGTGGTGAAAGGTGATATGGCTATCGTGGGTCCACGGCCCGAGCGTCCGGAGTTCGTAGATTTGCTCGACCGCGAAATCCCCTACTATCGCCAGCGTCTAGCAGTCAAACCAGGCATCACGGGATGGGCCCAAATTAATCATAAGTATGGTGACACGCAACTAGACGCGATGATCAAACTTGAATACGACCTCTACTACATCAAGAATGTCGCACCCGCGCTCGATTTCTACATCATCTTCCATACGCTCAAAGTGATGATCCTCAGCCGCGGCGCACAATAGCTGTTTGCGGTTGTCTGCCTTAGTGCTAAAGGCGCTGGATCTTCGATTTATTTACTTTCGAAGTGCAACGCGACCTCCGAACCATATCGGCGATAGTCGGAGAAGCTCATCAGGTTCCACTCGCGGCGGTGTGCCTCTTCATAGGACACTTCATACTCGCCCGCGTTCGGCAGCAACCAACTCTTTCCGTTGAGTTCGACCGTGTCCAGACTGACGCTCCATCGCACTTCCGAAATCCCCGTCTTCAATGGAATAGCCGTTGAAGTCCGCTCGATTTTCAAGATCTGCCCGGACAATAGCGAAACCCAGACGTCCGTGCGGAACGGGACGTGATAGTGCGCGGTCTCCACTGAAAGATCCCATGGGCTGTCTTGTTCAGAGACTTCGAACCGATAAAGTACCGTGGCAACTCCATTAAGCGCTGCCTTCGTTCGGGAGAGCACTATTTGGGAGCTAAGGAGAGCCTGCGTCTGATGCAGCAGCGTCCCAAATTCACCTTCCGACCAAGCTCCAGAAATGCTGGAAATACGCGATCGCGACCTATTGTTTTGACGAATATCGGTGTAGTGTTCGACACCGCTTTCAAAAGAGACCTTAGATAGAATGGTATCGATTCGACGCCCCTCAACCTCGCCTAGCGCTCCTTTGTATCGGTCCATTCTTTCGTTACAGACGAAATTTTGAAGATCTGAATAGAGCAGCTCATTCGCCAGTCTGACTCCCGCCAGTGGCTCTACGCCTAAAACAGCCGTCAGTTCGCTTGGAGCGTTCGTCGAAGTGGATTCATCCCTGGCCGGTGCGGAATGGGCCGTTGGCACGGTCGTACGCGAATCGCTTGTAGCCTCAATCCAAGCAGAACCAGCCGGATACGCCGGAAAAGCCAAAATACCTAACACAACAGCGGAACATAAGCTCACGTGAATTATCATCCCCACCTCGATCTCGGGCTGAGCTATCGGCCTTCCTGAATTTGCTAAGCCGGCTACACGACTGATGAGCGTCTCGGCAACGCTTGCCCGACAGACACGTAATCGGCCAATTCGTCAAGAATCTTTAGAAACGTGTCAACTGGATCAAGAAACAGGGAATAAAGGATTTTCAGTGGGCGTTCTTGCGGTACACTAGCACGGCCTTCTCATGCTCGATGAGCTTGGCTGAAAACTGATGCGAGCCGGAACCGTCGCTCTTCGCGACGAAGTAAAGATAATCCATCCCGGCAGGATGCAACGCCGCTTTGAGGGATGCGATTCCGGGATTCGCGATAGGCCCAGGGGGAAGACCGGTGTGAGCGTACGTGTTATACGGATTCTGGCTGGCAAGATCCGATTTGTGGATCACACCTCGATAGCGTTTATCGAGCAGAGCCGCGTAGACCGTAGTTGGATCGCATTGCAGCGGCATACTCAAACGCAAGCGGTTGGCAAATACGGCCGCGACAAGAGGCCGCTCCTGTGTAATCGCAGTTTCCTTCTCGATCAAAGAAGCTAGTGTCACGATTTTGTGGGTTTCCAAGCCCATCCCGTTTCCGGCCAGAAGCGCCCACTGCTTTCGAAATTCGCGCGTCATCCGATCGCAAAGCTGTTTGGCGGTAGTCTTGTGTGTCAGCCGATATGTAGAAGGGAACAGATACCCTTCTAAGGTCGGCGCCACAGGATCAAAGTCGCGGATAGACTCCGGGCTCGCCGCCGCCTTCAAGAACTCATCCGGATCCACCATATCCGATTGCTCCAGCAACGAAGCGATGTCGAATATGTTGCTTCCCTCAGGTACGGTGAAATCTTCGTAGAATATCTCGCCGCGCCGGATTTTCTCGAATACCTGCGATGGAGTTTGGGCTGAGCCGAACCGATATTCACCCGCCTGAAGAGTTGCGCTGGGGTGAAGCGCACGAATGGCGGCAAACGCCCAGCGGGATCGTACAACTCCTTGGTCAGCTAGCTCACGCGCAATTTGGCGCGATGACATACCGCGCTCGATCTCAACGAATGCCTCTGTCTGAAATCCTCGATATGGTCCGAAATACCAGTAGCTTGCAAGCGCGCCGCCCACCAATCCTGAAATTGCAACAGCAATTGCGATTAAACGGAGAAATCGGTGCAGCGCACCGCGTTTCTCAGTCAAGGGGCCCTCCCTGCTCAGGGCAAGCCTGCGTTGACTGTCCCAAATAGCTCTCGAGCAAGAGCATGGCTGCAAGGCGATCTACTGAACTTTTCCGTTGGTTGAGCGAGGCACCCGCATCGCGCATCAGGTGTTCGGCTTCGACCGACGTCAAACGCTCATCCGAAAACACAACCGGCAGCTCAAGGTGACGTCCAAGCCGCTCGGCAAACTCTCTGGTGTATTCGCTTTGCCGGCTCTCGGAACCGCTCATGTGGAGGGGCTTGCCGACGAGCAAACAATGCACATTCCACTGACAGGCAATTTCTTTCAGCTTCTCAAGATCGGCTCTAATACGCGTGCGATGCAATGTCTCGAGGCCTTGCGCAGTCACTCCAAGCTCATCGCTCACCGCAAGCCCAATTCTCTTCTTGCCTACATCAAGCGCCAGCACGCGCCCGCGTGACCGATTCAGCACCGAAAGCTCAGCGTCTGATTCAGATTCTCCAACTTTGGATTATAGAGGGAATTGCATGCCGCCGTGGCAACCGTCTGCGATCATGTAAGCCGTTCGAAGCGCACGGCAAGCTTCTCGGCGATCAGAGAACCCGCGCCGCAATCGGAGGATCACTTCCCGCTACGAACATCGCCGGTTTTTCCCGCGCAGCTTCTGTTCTCACGTACGCAAGACCAACCACTACGCCCAGACCGGGTGAATACGCCGCTGATGTAATTTCCGCGACATCTTTTCCGTCCAAGGTCAGCTTGGTGCCAGTTGTGGGCGCTCTCGACTCTTGAATGCGGACTGGCATTAGCAGCCGATGAACTTGAGCGCGCGAGCGCACTCTTTCAACAATCTCCTGGCCTAAATAGCAGCCTTTGTTGAAATGAACGGCGTGCGTCGCTTGTGTCTCCTGAACCAGGTATCTCTCAGTGATATCGTCCCCATACCTCGGAATCCCGTTTTCTAAGCGCACAATCCGTGCCTCTGCGTCAGTCGCGTTGGGAATCCCCAGGTCGGCCACGCGATGCAATAGATCGGGCTTGTCCCGGGGCAAGAGAAAAATGCGAATACCTTCCTGACCTGTACTTGCCGTGCGTGCAACAAATCCCGCTCTCCACTCAGTATTGGAATACTGTTTTTCCGGGATAGAAACTCCCAATTTGCGAGCGTACTCAAGGCTTTGTGGACCTTCCAGTCCGATTGCGGTCCACTCGCCGGTCTCATCTTCAACCGTCGCGTCATCGGCAATGATGTATTTATCCAAATGGACACGAAGCTTGTCCGATGTCTCGGGCTCTGTATCGAGAAATAGAGTTTCGCCGCGATTGTAGATAATGGCATCTGCCAATATCCGGCCTTGCGCGGTCAAAAAAAACGCGTACAGTCCATCGCCGTGCTGCAAATTGTGGATATGATTCGTGCTCATTGCATGAAGCAATCTAGCCCGATCTTCACCGCTCACTCGTAGCTTTCCCCGCGCTGAGAGGTCGATCCATGCCGCGCTTTCGCGCAGTGCTTCATAGCCTGTCATATGCCTTCTGTCGATTAGATGCGCTTCACAACCCTTGCTGCGTCAAGGATCGAAGATAGGCCGAGATCAAGCCGACGATCAGTCCCGAAATGGCGGCGCTCACCAACCGATGTTTGCTCCTGCTTCCTACCTTGACATCGCCGTATGGGGAGGTGACCCATAGAATGGCAGCTGAAAATATATGCGCGACCAACAGCATCTTGATCCCAAACCATATCTCGTACGCGTAGGTATGCTTCGGCCCGCCGAGTAGGTTATAAAAACCCGAGCCGACAATCAGGACCAGCAGAGTGAAAAGCGTAGTTCGGTATCTCTTTTGTGCCCGGCCAGCGGCTTCGAGTCGAACATCTTCGGGGAGCAAATTGAGTGTCGGCACGAAGACTTGCCGGGCGTACACCATGCCGCCCAGCAACGCGATTGCCGAGCTGATGTGGATGAACCGGAACAATACGTGATAGACGAGAACAACCGTCACCTTTCCGAGTATAAGTGTCTGATCCTGATCTTCACATGCAAGTGCCTCAACAGTCGAGCAACTCCTTTACATACGGCTCCAGCCCGGGCACACACGCGTAGGCATTCCCTCCGTAGATCGTGTTTTCGCCCTCAAAGCTCCCGAATTTGCCGCCCGCTTCTTCAATGAGCAGTTTAAGCGGCGCGAGATCCCATGGGGCGGCATTTGGTTCTATCCAGAGATCGGTTTGTCCTTGGGCAAGCAACATTGCATCCGCCGCTCCGCCAAGGCTACGCACTGCCCAGAAGGGTTGGATCCAAGCGAGGAGAGACGGAGCGAACCGGCTGACCCCAATTTTGTTGAAGCCGTTGAACGAGAGCACCGCTTGCGCGGGATCGGACTTATCTGATACGCGTAGGCGGGAGTCGTTTGCCCAAGCGCCCTCACCGCGGCCAGCCCATAGCAGCAGGCCTTGTCTGGGGCTATGTGCCGCGCCAGCTACGATCTCTCCGTCCTGCTCAAGCGCTATCAGAACCGCCCATAGCGGTATTCCGCGCACGAAGTCGCGAGTGCCATCAATGGGGTCGATGATCCATCTCCTCCCACTGCTGCCTTCGCGGTTCGATCCCTCCTCGCCGAGCACCCCGTCCTCCGGAAATTCCCGTTCCAACCGGTCCACGATGAGCTTTTCGCAGGCCCGGTCAGCCGCCGTTACTGGGGATTCATCAGACTTTAGTTCAGCCCGCACACCCCGCCGCTGGTAATCCAAGGCCATCGCCCCGGCCTCTTGAGCTAGCAGCTTGGCAGCGTCTATCTCACGCTGAAATGTCATGGTTGATTGCGTAGTACCCCCATTTTTACCGAACGAACTCCCGTATCAGAACAGTAGGCCAATCACTAACTTGCCACGCATCTCTATGGTCGCGCCAGCCTGAAAGTTCATTAATCTTTTATATACTTATTCGAGGGAGGGATGCTCATCTTTCTCCCGCAGGAGTCGAATGGACCAATCGTACTTCGTTATGCACGCTCACTTACCGAATGGCCGCACCAGACAGTTGTCTATCACCCGCAAATTTCTGGCCTATGTTCTGGGTGCTATATTCCTCGTTTTTATCTTGGCTGCCGTGCTGTTTTCAAGCTATGTGCGTATGAGTTCGAGGGCCTCGCATTACGATCGATTGCTAACCCAATTCAACCAGCTACGCGGGCGATACCAGGAATTACAGCGCATATCCCGGCAACACAGTGAACAGATGGCTGCGCTTGAGGACCTGGCCAGTGAAGTTTCTGTTTCTTACGGAATCAATCAGAACGCGTTTCCGAAGAACGCCACTACGCCCGCGTCAGCCGAGCCGCTGACCCCGAGCGTCGAAGAGTCAATCGAGGAATACAACTTCCTGAAGTCCGCAAATTTTTCACGTATTTACCACCGCTTCGCGTACCAGTGGCAAGTTCATAGCCGGCCGAGTTTATGGCCGGTAAATGGTGTCCTGAGCAGCTCCTTCGGCGGAAGAACAGATCCTTTTTCTGGCGAGGGCGCCTTCCACACCGGCATTGATTTGGCTACTGCCTCCCGTACGCCTGTGCACGTCACAGCGGATGGCGTAGTGGTGAGCGCGGGTTGGAGCGGAGCCTATGGCAAGCGTGTGGTAGTCGACCACGGCAACGGACTTGAAACTTACTATGCCCACCTTTCCCAATGGCTCGTCGTTCCGGGTCAGGAAGTGCGGCTCGGGGAGGTCATAGGATTGTCGGGCGCCACGGGGCGCGTCACTTCGCCGCACGTACATTACGAGGTTCGCGTGAGCGGGACGCCTGTGAATCCGTATAAGTATCTGGCAAAGGCGCAGCGCTCGCAGCCCACCCACCCTGCGCAGAGTGATCTGGGGCTTTGATTGCAACGGCGGATTTTAGATCCGCATCTTCCTGTTAGTGGTTAAAGGGCTCACGCGGCGCGCGATGTTCGCCGCATTGCCGGGCGGTTTGATCGCGGCGAGCAACGTTCCCGTCAGAGAGCGTCGTCCGCTGCCGCAAGTCGGCGAATTCTTCCGTTTTTTTGATCCCGCTACGGAGAGTCTGGTCGTCCGCTTAACCGATCCCGCCACGAGTAGCCTTCTTCCCGCAGCTTCCAATCGGTTCGTTTCCTCAAAGCGCCGCTTTCTTATCTTTTCTTCTGATCGAACAGGTAGGCCCACTCCGTTCCAGCTCGACCTACGAACCGGGCGTCTTCGGCCGCTCGCGCAAACTGCCGATCTAGTGGCTTCTTCCTTGTGCATGGACCCCAAAGAGCGCTTTGTGTACTTTGTCGACGGGGGCGCGCTGAAAGAGGTCGCGCTAGCAAATCTGAAAATTCGGACACTCGCCGAAGACGTAAGTGCATTCAGTATGGAGACGCCTCCTTCAGATTTCATAATCGTGAGGCATGGGCGGCTCGAGCAGTTAGGTGGTGCGGCTTCGACGCTGGCAGACAACATCGGATCTAGTTCCGGCCCGTCGATACGTCCAGGCGGGAACGGCTGTTTTTTTGCGCGCGATGTGTCTACAGAGGAGCGAGAGTTTTGGTATGCTTCTCTGCCGGGCGGCCCGATGAAGCCGATTCTGATTGCCAAAGGACGCGTATCGAATCCGATTTGGTCCCCGGACGGGCGCTCATTGCTGTTCCTGCGCGACGTGCAAGCGAATGTGCTGCTTTCCGAGCTTCGCGAAGTGGTTCCCGAGACGGGAGCCGAGCAGCGCGTCGCTTCAACGAGTCAATTTGCAGCTTTTGCTCCAAACGCAGACGGGTCGGTGTTCGTGGGGGCCAGCCGAAGCAAGGCGCAGCCGAACGTCGTACTTTTGCTTCGCGCAGTAAAGCGCGAGCTCACGCTGTGTGAGCATCGGGCCAGTCGTCCGGCATCTGTCTCTCCTGTTTTTTCTCCAGACAGCCGCCGCGTGTACTTTCAGAGCGACCATCAAGGTAAGTCCGCCTTGTATTCCGTCAATGTGGAGCTCTTGATTGAGCCGACGTAAGCAACTTACGGCGCTTCCCAATCAAGCGCGTAGATTTCGTCGAGGTTGGCATCGCGCTGAATGAGAAGCGAACCATCGGGGCCGAGGCCAGTCCACGGGCCGAGAGTGGCTATAGCTCGCGGGATATCCTTCAGGCTCACTACTCTCTCCACCTTTCGATCACGAACGCGCACGCGGAAAAACGCCGGGTCAGCACCGAGCGTATCGAAGTATATGTACTCACTGTCGCGGGACCACGTCTGATACCCGAAATTCGCTTTGGCCAGTTCCGTCCATCTTTGGGATCGAAAATCGAAAACGAGAAGTCTTTCGGAGTCTGTTGAAAGGGCCGCAATAAAGTGCCCGTCGGGAGACCAGCGCGACGAGAATAGTCCGTCGGAACGCGGCAACACGGAAAACTGGTGCGTTGTCAGATTGAGGATGTGAATAACGACATGTCCGCCTGGGAAACCGCCTAAGGCAAGCGATTTCCCGTCCGGTGACCATGTCGGGTCAAAACCAGTGGAGCCTTCCCCACTTGTCAGCTGCTCAGGCGAACCGCCCTCCGCCGGGACCATGAATATGCGCCATGGTTTTTCCGGATATGCTCCCATGAAAGCGATGCGTTTCCCGGCCGGCGACCAAGTCGGCAGGCCGACGTGCATTGGAGGACTTGTGAGCTGAATCCTTTGCTCGCCATCGACTGTGCTGCGCCAGAGTGTACCTTCCGGGTAGGAAACGTAACTAATCCATTTCCCATCTCGTGAAAAACCCAGCCCTTCGATCGAGGCACCCGAGAGAAACAGAACAAAGGCTTTTGATTTTGAGTCGTAACGAACGATTTCGCTACGCGGCTGGGAGCCGCCAACGAAGAGCCGCTTCCCATCTGGGCTCGGAACTGGCGCATAAGTGTCGATGGGGCCGTTTGTAAGCTGCACCGGCCCATGGTTGGTTCTGTCGAACAGGCCAACCTTCTCGCGAATGGCCCAGATAGTCTCTATTCCTTTGCTCGTCGCTTCGAAGACGAAATACTTGCCGTCGGGGGTCCAACTGCCGCAACACTGCGGCTGACGCCAACTGGGCAGGAGCGCATGCAGGTGGCTTCCATCGCTCGATATTTCCCATAAGCTGCCTGGGAGTTGATTACGGCTAAGCGTGAATCGGATTTTCTTTCCGTCAGGCGACCAGCGTGGGAAAAAAGGAGTTCCAGGAACGGTGATCAATTTCCGGGCGCCGGTTCCATCACTCATGGCAATATGAAATTCCTTTTCCTCTGTGTAAATGAGTCGCTGACCATCTGGAGACCAGGCTGCGTCCCCGCCCGCGAGATCACCCACTCGCCTAGGCGAGCCGCCCATTACAGGTGCAATCCAAAGCGGCATCGGCACGAAGCTGAGGGGTATTCCCTGCGCCGCGTATCTTCGCACCAGGAGCTCGGAATGATCGGGCGAGATGTCCTGCAGTAGTGCATTTTTCGGTTGCATTGAAACCAAAAACGATTCCCCACCCTTGACCGATACTTGATAGGGTTGGGGAGAAAAAGCAGAGCCGGCATTGAAGAAAAGCCGTGAACCGTCGGTCAGAAATGGGGGAACCTTCGATCGCCGATCATTCGTGAGCTGGGTCGTACTCAGCACTCTGGGGGGGCGGGAGTGGACGGGTCATCAGGAAAGCTGCCAATGCACCCGCCACAACTATAGCGGCAGCCGCGAATAACCAAACCCGCTTTCGTCGCCCCTGCTGCTTCGGGATCTCGTGCGTCGCTGCCCTGACCGAGGAATTGGAATTTGTGTCGCGCTTGAGGCGCTTCAAATCAGTCCTTAACTCTGACGCACTCTGGTAGCGTAGATCGCGATCTTTCTCCAGAGCCTTGTCAATGATCCGTCCTAGTTGCGCCGGCAATTTCGGATTGATTTGGACGGGCGGCGCCGGTGTATCCCGAAGTATCGACGCCATTATCGCCGCCGTATTTGTTTCCTCGAACGGTAGTTTTCCGGTCGCCATCTCGTAGAGCACTACGCCCAGGCTGAAGAGATCGGTACGGGCATCGAGCTGCTCGCCGCGCGCCTGCTCCGGAGACATATAGGCGGGCGTTCCCAGAGTCTGGCCCGGGTCAGTCTGCACTGCCGTCATGGTTTGCTCGGAGGCAACTGAGGGCGCGGGTCTCCGTACCGAACGAAGCTTTGCCAGCCCGAAATCGAGAATCTTTGCCTGACCCCGCTTCGTGATGAACAGGTTCGCAGGCTTCAGGTCTCGATGAACGATGCCTCGTGCGTGCGCCGCGTCGAGGCCATCTGTGATCTGAATGGTCCAGTCGAGCAATGTATCCAGCGGAACCGGCCTGCCGTTGATCCGGTGCTTCAACGTCTCGCCTTCGAGCAATTCCATCGCAATATAAGGCGATCCATCGAACTCTCCGATCTCGTAAACCGTGCAGATGTTCGGATGATTGATCGCGGCGGCAGCTTGCGCCTCATGCTCGAAGCGCTCAACTGCGGATCGGTCGCGGGTTATGCCTTCAGGAAGAAACTTCAGCGCAACTTCGCGCTTGAGCTTCAGATCTTCGGCGCGATACACCACGCCCATGCCTCCGCCGCCCAAGCTTCTCGATGACGCGATAGTGCGCAACGATCTGGTTCAACACTGCCGTTGGAAAGGTTAATTCAGGTTAGCGCAGAAACTAAGCGCAGGAGCTCACGGCGCTTCTCAATCAAGCGCGTAGATTTCATCGAAACTAGCATCCCGCGTGAGGAGAGGCGAGCCATCAGGCGCGAGGCCAGCCCACGGGCCGAATGCACCCATTTTTCGCGGCATGTTTGCCAGGCTGACTATCCGCTCCATTTTCCGATCACGAATACGGACCCGATTGAACGCAGCATCCTTCCCCAGACTGTCGAAATAGATGTATTTACTATCGCGAGACCACGTCGGATAGCCGAAGTCCGATTTGGCCAGTTCCGTCCATTTCTCCGATGCGAAATCAAACAGGAAAAGCGCTCGTGTATCGGCCGAAAGTGCCGCAATATAACGCCCATCCGGAGACCAGCGCGGCGACCACAATCCGTCGGAGGCCGGCAATGCGGAAAAGTGACGCGTCGTCAAATCGAGCACCTCGACGTCCAGTTTCGCTTGCGTTTGTAGCCGAGTGCGCCCAAACGCAAGAGATTTCCCGTCTGCCGACCACGTCGGGTCGTAACTGCTGTTTTCTCCATTCGTGAGTTGCTCCGCTAGCCCTCCATCCGCGCGCATAACGAAAATTTGCTGCGGTTGTCCCGGCTGGTAACTCATGAAGGCGATTTGTTTCCCGTCCGGCGACCATCGAGGTAGGTTCGCATACATCGGGGGGGTGGTGAGCTGAAGCCGTTGTCCGCCGTCGACCGTGCTCCGCCACAGCGTTCCCTCGGGGTAACTAACGTACGCCACCCAGCGCCCGTCACGTGAGAAATCGAGGCCCTCGGCGGAAGTGCCGGTGAAAAACGAATCAAACGTTTTTGATTTCATGTCATACCTGACGATTTCGATGCGTGGCTGAATGCCTCCTACCAAAAGCCGCTTACCGTCAGGGGGCGGGACTGGCCCATACGTGTTCATCGGCCCCGTGGTCAGCTGCATGGGTTTCTCGCTGGCCGTTTGGAAAAGGCTGACCTTCTCCCGAGTCGTCCAGATCGTGCTTACGCCGTTCTTTGTCGCTTGAAAAACGAAATATTTGCCGTCATGGGTCCAATTGCCACAACATTGCCCATCGTCCCAGGCAGGAAATAACCGGTGCAGATCGCTTCCGTCCATCGAGACCTCCCAAAGATTGGAGCCTGCCAGTTGGATGCCCGAATACCTCGAGATCAGATAGGATTCGCGCCCCAGCGTAAAGCGAATTCTTTTTCCGTCAGGCGACCAGCGCGGGAAGAAAGGCGTGCCGCGCACAGTTGCCAGCTTGCGGACGTCCCTTCCATCACTCCGGGCGATGCCAAGTTGGTTTGGTCCGCTGAAAACGAGACTCTGGGAATCCGGCGACAACGCTGCGTCGGCAGCAGTGAGATCACCCAGACGGCGTGGTTCGCCTCCGAGCACGGGCGCCATCCAAAGGCTCAATTGGTCGAATTCGTGCGGATTCTGTCCTGCCACCGGCCCCTGGTCGCTTCCAATCAGGAGGTCCGAGCCATCTGATGAGATATCGAGCACCGTAGCGTTCTTCAGTTGCGTTGGCACGGGAAACGACTCTCCGCCCCTGGTGGATGCCTGATATGGCAAAGGCGCGATGTGGCTTCCCGTGTTGAAATAGAGCCGTGAACCGTCCGTGAGAAACGGGACGACCTTGGCCAGGCGATCCCTTGTGATCTGAGTCATATTCAGAACTCTCGGTGGCGGCACTGGCCGGGCGAACAAAAATGCCGCGATTACAACGGCGAGAACGGCAGCTCCAGCGAACACCCATCCTAACCTGTGCTTTTCAGGTGACAGGCGCACTGGACGCGACTGGTCCAAATCGGGGCTCGTAATTGGCTGGCCGGAGTCTATATGGCGTTTCAGCCGCTTCAAATCTCCCCGCAAATCGGCCGCACTTTGATAACGCGTATCTGGATCTTTCTCCAGAGCCTTGGTGATGATGCGTCCGAGTTCGGCGGGCAGTTCGGAGTTTAAGTGAACTGGCGGTAAAGGTGAATCCCGCAGCAAAGAGGCAACCATGGTTGCTGTATTGGTCCCTTGAAAGGGCAGCTTGCCCGTTGCCATTTCATAAAGGACCACGCCCAGACTAAAAAGATCACTGCGTACATCCAGATCATCACCGCGCGCCTGCTCCGGAGACATATAGGATGGCGTCCCCATTGTGCTCCCCGGGTCGCTATGCACTTCGGTCGTCGTCGTATCCGAAGCACCTGCAACCGTGGTTTTTCGCTTTGCGCGAAGTTTTGCCAGCCCAAAATCAAGAATTTTTGCCTGGCCTGCATTCGTGATGAACAGGTTTCCCGGTTTGATGTCCCGATGCACGACCCCGCATGCGTGGGCGGCATCCAAGCCTTCGGTAATCTGAACCGTCCAAACCAAAAGCTCCGTCAACGGAACTGGCTTCCCGTTGATGTGGTGCTTCAATGTCTCGCCTTTAAGCAGCTCCATCGCGAGAAACGGGGCATCGTCGAACTCTCCGACTTCATACACGGTGCAGATATTGGGATGACTGATCGCGGCGGCTGTGCGCGCTTCACGCTCGAAGCGCTCGACCGCTGCGGAGTCGCGCGTTAATTCTTCGGAAAGGAATTTCAACGCGACGTCGCGACCGAGTTTCAGGTCTACGGCACGGTACACAACACCCATACCGCCGTCGCCCAGCTTCGCGGTGACGTGATGGTGCGAAACGGTCCGGTTCAACACTGTCAGTAGAAGGTCAATTCAGGTTAGCGCAGGGGGAATTACCTAGGATTTGGAGGTGTTGGAGTGGAAGAATTTGTAGCCGGTTTACTTGAGGCATCCCCCCGGGCTTTGCTTGCAGCTCGGTTTTTAGCCGCCCAATCGTCTTCAGTCGCAGCGTTGCCGACTACGTTTTTCTGAACATCTTGGGAAACATCTGCTTTGACCGCGTGATCTGCTTGTTTTGTTGTAGCTTGCGTTCCGTCGCCCAGTTGGATGACTGTGACCTTAACTCGCCGCTTGCCGAATTTCCGGCACGCCGCATCACTGGGCAGAAAAATGTCCAGTTTTCGGCCTTGTATCTTGCCTCCCGTGTCGGCCACAACGTATTCTCCCGAATACCGGCCCGCTCGCGTGACTTTGATTCGCGTACCGAGTGGCAATATGGCTGGATCGGCGGCTACGACGTGACGATGCGTATACTCCCCGGAAGCTGTCACGCCCTCTTGCGCATAGGCAGTAGCGATATACGGTCCATCGATCCGCTGGTCTGCGGACGCGGGTAAGCTGTTGAAGAGCAGTAACAATAGCCCCGCACAATATGCTGATGCCCTCGCCATTACCTATACCTCTTTCCGTAGGTTAGACGAGAATTATCCAAATAACTTCCATTTCGATAGTCTGCTAGTACTAGTCAACACAGGCGTCCATCACGTCGGTAAAGTGAACTCAAGAAGCTCTCGGATCTGACGATAAGGAACTTGGCGCGGTAGCCAAGTGGAAAAGGCCAAGGCCGGCAAAGCCTTGTCCGGCTGTTCGATTCAGCCCCGCGCCTCCAACTTCTTACCTGACGAGTGCTGCTGGTCGCTCCGCAGGTCCCTTTTAACTTTGAAATAGCATTCCACGGGAAAGTTACCCTTAAAAATAAGTTGGGTTCCGCGCCTTCAGGCTGGCCTGATTCCCAACCTGTATGCTACGACCAGCGATGCCCTGTACAGCCGTGAACCCCAGGAACATTGCTCTTACCGGCCAGCTCATCAGGTCTTACGTTCGGCGAACGCCTGTCATTGAGGTGGACGGCACAGACCTGGGTTTGAACTCTAACACGCTGGTTTTCAAGCTCGAATCCCTTCAGCATGCCGGTTCCTTCAAAACGCGTGGAGCGTTTTCCAACCTACTCACCCGCCCAATCCCTAAAGCTGGAATCGTTGCAGCCTCGGGCGGCAACCACGGAGCTGCCGTCGCATTTGCCGCGATGAAACTGGCACTGCCTGCATCGATTTTCGTGCCAAGTGTCGCCTCCAAGGCAAAGATGGATCGGATTCGCAGTTACGGCGCAAATCTGGTGATTTCCGGCGAGCGTTACGCGGACGCCTTGAGGGCCAGTGAGCACTGGGCGGACGAATCAGGGGCTTTACCCGTTCACGCATACGATCAGCCGGAGACACTGCTCGGACAGGGAACTGTCGGACTAGAGTTCGAGGAGCAGGACCCGGCGCTCGACACGTTGCTCGTGGCGGTTGGAGGGGGCGGCCTCATCGGCGGTATCGCGGCATGGTATTCGGGCCGAATCAAGATCATCGGCGTCGAGCCCGAAGCTGCCCCAACCTTGACCAGCGCTTTGCAAGCCGGCAAACCGGTCGATGCTGAAGCTGGGGGAATCGCCGCCGATTCGCTCGCCCCAAGCCGCGTCGGGGCATTGATGTTCCCGATCGCGCAATCTTTTGTCAATCGCGTCCTCCTGGTTACCGATGAAGCCATTCAGCAATCGCAGCAGGCGCTTTGGGAGGTGCTGCGTATTGCCGCCGAGCCCGGCGGCGCCGCGGCTTTGGCCGCCCTTCTATCACGCCAATACAAACCTACGTCCGGAGAGCGCCTAGGCGTTCTCATTTGCGGCGGCAATACTATGGCGGTCAATTTCAGCGCCCGTGTTGAACGTTAAGCGCGCAGAGGATCTAACCTTGAGAGTGGGGGTGGATCTTGCATCTTATAGCGCTGCTTGTGCTCGGACTTTCGAATCAGGCCGGCCACAACGCCAAATCCGCAGAAGCAATCCACGCGCCTTTATTGTTGTATGAGGGCACTTGGCGGGTCACGCGAAAGAGCGCCGGAAAGGGCGCTAAAGCCGAGCGGCTGGTGAATCATTGTGCCTTGCTAGGGAAGTATTTCGCCTGCCAGCAGGCGGTAGATGGCACTGAGCGTGGACTGGTGATCTTTATTCCAGCGGAGAAATCGGGGCATTATTATACGCAGACAATCACGCCGGAAGGCCGGGCAACCGGGCGGGCCGATTTGGAGATCTCAAGAGATCATTGGACCTACTTGAGCCGCTGGCCGCAGGAGAACGGAAAAATCGTTTACTATCGCACTACCAACACTTTTACAGGCAAAGATCACATTCATTTCGAACAGGCAGAGTCGGCCGATGGCACGCAGTGGGTGGTGAAAGACTCGGGGGACGAGGCTCGCGCTGCGGCGGCAGGCCCATGATAAAAACGTATTCAGGAAGGTCGTCGCCCTCAGGGGACACTTCCTGGCTAGTATCAGTACTTATAGCCACCTTGCCCATACCGTCAGGTCGGCGTATAAATAGAAGAAGCAACAGCTATTAAGGCGCGGTAGCCAAGTGGGAAGGCAGGGGTCAGCAAAACCTTTCTCGGATGGTTCGAATCCATCCCCGCGCCTCCATCCTCAAACGACGAAGACCAATCATTCCTAATCCCATATGGCTTGGCCGGGCAAGTCTCTTCCTGAACCTATATACATTTCGTTCTATATTGGAAGATCCAAAACGAAATGCGAGAGAAAATCCAACAGACCCGAAGCAACCACGTCCGTCGCGATCCAGCGTTTCACTTTTTCCTGATACCGGCGCTGCTTCTCTTGCTCCTATGGTCGGTAATCCACTTGGTGCGTCACCTCGAAACTTCGTCGGTTGCGTTCCTCGTGATCACGGTGTTGATGCTGGTGACAGCCTTGAAGTCGCGGCTCTACGCACTCAAAATGCAGGACCGGATTATCCGCCTCGAAGAGCGCTTGCGATTATCGAGACTGCTGCCGGAAGCGTTTCGCTTGCGGCTCGACGAGCTAAACGAGTCGCAACTAATCGCCTTGCGTTTCGCCTCCGATGCCGAAGTTCCTGGCCTGGTTCAGCGCACGCTCAACGAAAACCTAGGCGCGAAACAGATCAAAGAAGCGATCCGGGATTGGCGACCGGATTACTTGCGAGTGTGAGCATAAAGGATCTTAGCGACCCTCGGCAAAATCCGATATTCTTGTAAGATCCAGCTCTCTAAATCCCAACCCTGCTTGAGAAGGGAGGTCGTGAATGGCGATCTCGTTTGAAGTAAACGGACAGAAGAAATCGGTAGATGTCGATCCGCAAACTCCGTTGTTGTGGGTGCTTCGAGACACACTGAACCTAACGGGCACTAAGTATGGCTGCGGTATCGCGGCGTGTGGAGCCTGTACGGTCCACATTGACGGCGAGCCCGCAAGATCCTGTGTGTTTCCGGTTTCGGCCGTTGCCGGAAAGAGAATCACAACCATCGAGGGTCTGTCCCAGGATCATAGCCATCCGGTACAAGAGGCATGGATTGCCGAACAAGTACCGCAATGTGGATATTGCCAGTCAGGGCAGATCATGACAGCGGTTGCGTTTCTTAAAAAAAATCCGAAGCCGACGCCGGCCGATGTGGACGAAGCGATGTCGAATAATATATGCCGCTGCGGGACGGCGCAGAGAATGCGCGCTGCCGTTTTGAAGGCGGCACAGTTAATGAACGGTGGGCGCATCTCGCCGTCCGCTAAGACTGCAGCAGGTGAGCTGTGATGCAAAGCGATTCTACTTTGACGCGGCGTACGCTGCTGAAATCGACGGTGCAATCAGGACTCGCCGCGGGTGCAGCTCTTGTGATCGCCTTTGAGGTGCCGAGAGTGGCAAAAGGAGCGCCCGAGAAGCCGATGGTTAATCCAATAAAGGCGTGGTTGAAAATCGACCAAGCCGGCTTGGTTACGCTGACGTACTCGCGATCAGAAATGGGACAAGGCATTTCGACAGCGCTGCCGATGATTCTCGCGGAGGAGCTGGGAGTGGATTGGAAAGACGTGCAGGTAGAGCACGCGTCGTCTGATCAATCTTATGGCGATCAAGGAACGGGCGGCAGTGGCAGCGTAAAGGCCATGTGGATGCCCATGCGGACCGCTGGAGCGGCAGCCCGGCAAATGCTTGTCACGGCGGCTGCGCAGCGTTGGGGAGTTGCGCCACAGAGTTGCTCGGCGAAAAGTGGGGCGGTGTGGCATGGAGATCAGAAGCTGGCCTACGCCGAGTTAGTCGAGAGCGCCGCGCAATTGCCGATACCGAACCTCGCGACAGTGCCTCTGAAAAGGCCCGAAGAGTTTCGGTTAATCGGGAAGCCGGTTCCACGTAAGGACATTCCGTCGAAGACGGACGGCAGCGCGCAGTTCGGCCTAGATGTCCGCGTGCCGGGCATGGTATATGCGGTCGTGGCGCGATGTCCCGTATTCGGCGGCAAGGTGAAGAGCTTTGACGCGAGCAAGGCGAAAGCGATGAAAGGCGTTCACGACGTCTTCGAAATTCCGCCCGTTGAAGAGGTTCATTCCTGCGGTGGGGTCGCCGTGGTGGCTGAAACCACTTATATCGCCATGCAGGCGCGAAAGCAGTTGCAGGTCGATTGGGACTACGGTCAGCACGCGACCGAGAGCAGCGCGACGCTTCGAAGACAGTTTCGCAGACTGGTCGACTCGCCCATGAAAGTCGTACTGAACCAGGCGGATCCCAAAACAGGCGAGGCCGATGCGGTGATTTCAAGGGCACCGGTGGAGAAGAAAATCGAATGCGATTACGAATTGCCATTTCAAGCGCACGCGACCATGGAGCCGATGAATTGCACGGTGCACATCCAGAGCGATCGCGCGGAGGCCTGGGCTCCGGCGCAGAGTCCAACCTGGGTCCAGCAGGTGATCGGACAGGTAAGCGGCCTCAAACCAGAAAAGATACAGGTTCACACAACCTTCATGGGAGGCGGATTCGGACGCCGCTATCACGCGGATTTTGCGATCGAGGCGGCGCAAATATCAAAGCGCTCAGGTAAGCCGGTGCAGGTGGTGTGGTCCCGCGAAGACGATATGACGCACGATTTCTATCGGCCTGCTTCTTACCATCGCATGAGTGGTGCGGTCGACGCGCAAGGGAACATTCTCGGATGGCGGCATAAGAGCACGTCGACATCGATAGCCGAATGGTGGGAGAAGAAATCGCCGCCGGAATCGAGCGAATTGGGATGTACGCTCCAGATGCCGTATGTAGTGAAGAGCTATAAGCTGGAATACTTGCCCGCGGCTTCGGGTGTACCTCGGGCCTGGTGGCGCTCCGTCGAAGCATCAGTGATTGGTTTCGTGATGGAGAGCTTTATGGATGAGCTGGCCCATGCCGCCGGCGTTGATCCTTACAAGTTCCGGCTGCAAAAGCTTTCCGGAGAGCAGTTGGTAAAGAACCCGCTCGGTTCCGGAGATCGTCCGCTCGATAGAGCTCGGATGAAGGCTGTATTGCAACTTGCCGCGGAGAAGGGCGATTGGGGCAAAGGTCTGCCAAAGGGCCATGGACGCGGCATTGCTTGCCACTACTCTTTCGAGAGCTACGTTGCGAACGTTGTCGAAGCGGCAGTTGAAAACGGGCATGTGCGAGTGAACCGGGTAATATCGGCCGTCGATATTGGAACCGCGGTGCATCCCGACGGAGTGCGCGCACAGGTGGAGAGTGCAATTATCTACGGATTAACGGCGGCGCTGAAGAGCCAGATTACGATCCAGGATGGACGTGCGGTGCAGAACAACTTCAATAAGTTCACGACGCTTTCGATGAAGGAAACGCCTCGGCTCGAAGTCTACATTGTGCCGAGCAATCTTGAGCCGACCGGCATTGGAGAACCGGGTTTGCCGCCAGTTGCGCCAGCCCTGATGAATGCTGTTTTCGCGGCCACAGGGAAACGCCTACGAAGGCTCCCGGTACTGCCGGCAGATTTGGCCTGAAACCACTACCAACTGACGTTTTCAGGTGCTGCGGTCCCCGGTGAAGGCACTGTCTTTAGGCGGAGAATGCACCAGGCTGTAAGCGCGAGATCAAAGGAGAGGAAGACCAGCGTCACGAGGTGTTGTTGGGGAGAACTGAGCTTAAACCCGAAAAGGATCACGATGCATTCAAGAATCGACGCGACTAGCGTAAGTATAAAAAAGACGAGCCATACCGACGTGTTGTTGGGAAGCTCGAGTTTTTGAGTGCGGGTAGACCGATATAGAGTCCAGACGAATACAAGGCTCGCTGAACAAGAACCGGCCCACAGAAACAGGCCTACGAGATCGATAAGCCCTGAAGTGCCGTTAAACTCCTTTTCTTCGAGGGTAGCGAACATCAGGCAGGCAAACACTCCGGTGACAAAGAGCCCTGAAATGAGCCGGGCTGCCGGGAGTCGCCGAAGCTTTGCGGCTTGCGGCTTAATCTCCTCGAACACGTCCCACGCCATGGCTGGAAAAAGCGCCGCATAGAGAAAACGCGAATAGAAATAAACCCTGGCGCTTTCCTCCGATTGCCACCCTAGCCACCAAGCAGCAACATCGAAGAAGAGTTCGAGTACACAATACAGCGCGATAAACGTGTACACCCGATGAAGCTTAAGCGCGAGGACGCGCCACAGCAGAAGACCATCGGCCACTGTTCCCACGATCTGCATCCAGTGGATTGTTTGGTTCAACATGCCACTACTAATTTATTTGATCGCAAGTGCCTCGTCCGATTCCGGAGAAAAGGCAGAGATACAGAAGCTCCGGGCACGCGTCTCAATGTAAGGAATATATGCGGACTTGGGCTCTTATTACGGTTTTTGTTTTTGCAACCTCGCTTGGAGGTTGTTCGAGAAACTCCCAGGCCGAACGCGAGCGCAGGCAACAGGACCAAACCGCAGGAGAAAAGGCAGGCAGGGCGGCTTACTGGGCCAGCAAGAAGGCCGAGAAGGCCGCAAAAAGTGCTGCTCGAGAAATCGGCAAGGCCGCGCGGCAAGCACACCAGGGCTGGAGCGATGCTGAACGCGATGACCGGGCCAAGCACGATAGAGAGCGAAAGAATGAAAAATAGTTAGAGCTCGCTGCCGAAAATTGTCGTGTCTTCAATCTGCACGCGCGAACATCTGAAGACCGGCATTAGAACTATTCGATCAGTGTTATTGGTTGAATCGTGGACAGGTCGATGGGTTTCCCTGACGCGAAACTTCGAGCGGCCAGCGCCTGCTGGGTCGCCTTAATGACGATTGCTGCCAGGCCGGAGTATGGCTGTGTGCCGGGGACAGTCTGTGCAATCGATGCCGCGATCTCCAGTTCCGTCAAAATGTCGGAGATGCTGATGCGCGGATTCGCTGCTGCACGAATTTTGGCGGCTTTGGCGCGTACCTTCGATACTGCTTCCGGAAGCACGTGCAAACCGGCTTGAATTGCATCCTCCAGAGACACAACGCTGACCGTCAGGTTGCTGATGTCAAGGGACACGACAGCTTCATTGTTTTGAGTCGCTCGATACAGCGAATACGCGTTGAATCCTGTCGCGTATGCAACTGCAGCCTCATTGAACGCGGAGATGTACTGCTTATTGCTTGTGGACACCTGGACCCGGAAGGAAGCCAGCGCCCCGTGTGCAACGGTCAGCGAGTCGTATGAAGCGCCGTCAAACATATTAATCTGATTCGGATGGTTAGGTTGTGTGTTACACGCTACGGTGCTAATTGTGAGGGCTATCACGACAAGAGTGGAAATCGGGAGTTTGAATATTGACATATGACCTTCGGCAACGAGGCTACGAGCCGTCCCTTGGAAAGCAGAGCGATACCCGATTCAACCCGCTGATTCAAAAGGAACAAGTTTTTATTCGCCAGGCTGTGACTGCTGAGAACACGTTCGCGTTGAATAAACGAACGAAACATGCTCCAATGAAGCGATCGGACCAACCGATCAGTTGCATGTTCTTGCGGTGCCAGGGTTGAGACCTTACGGGGTTAAAACGCCGGACGCCATCGAACCTATCTAGGAGCTGAAGAGTTGGAGCAAGCAGTTCTTGCCCTGGAGGACGGAACAGTCTTCGAGGGGACGAGCTTTGGTGCGCCTGTGGAACGCACCGGTGAGGTCGTTTTCAACACCGCTATAACCGGCTATCAGGAAATCTTCACGGATCCTTCGTATAGCGGCCAAATCATTGTTCTCACTAATCCACAAATTGGCAATTATGGTGCAAACGATGCCGATTCTGAAGCGGGGATTCCATACATTGAAGGGCTCGTCGTGCGAGAGATTTCGCCGGTTGCGAGTAACTGGCGCGCAAGCAGTAAAGCGGAAAATTTTCTCGCGATGTATGGGATACCCGTTATCGCCGAGGTAGACACGCGTAAATTGGTGCGCTTATTGCGCGAGCGTGGAGCGATGCGAGGGGTCATCGCCGTTGGCGATCGCGACAGTGCCGAAGTCGTAGGAATCGCCAGAGGTGCGCCGCCCATGATGGGGCAGAATTTGATCTCGAAGGTTTCCACGCAAAACAGATACGAGTGGACGCGAGGCCTTGAAGCAGTATCCGTGTCAGATAAGCTCGATGCGCTTGGAAAGACATCCTTTCATGTCGTCGCCTATGACTTTGGTATCAAGCGCAACATACTGCGGCATCTGGTGCAAATTGGATCGCGTGTAACGGTGGTTCCTGCCGATACAACGAGCGGAGACGTGCTTTCGCTCAAGCCCGACGGAGTATTTCTTTCCAATGGCCCTGGTGATCCCGAACCTCTCGCACATCAATCAGCGCAAGTGAAGAAGCTGGTAGGGAAGGTGCCGGTTTTCGGAATCTGTCTTGGACATCAGATTCTCGGGTTGGCGCTTGGCGGGGCGACGTTTAAGTTAAAGTTCGGGCATCATGGCGCAAACCACCCAGTGCTCAACCGGCTTACCGGAAAAGTAGAGATCACGTCTCAGAATCACGGTTTCGCTGTAGACCCTGACTCATTGCGCGATTCTGAAATCGAATTAACGCATGTGAATTTAAATGATCAGACCGTGGAGGGCTTCAGACATCGCGCGGAGCCAGTATTCTGTGTGCAATATCATCCCGAAGCTGCGCCGGGGCCGCATGATTCTCATTACTTGTTCCACGAGTTCGCCGCTTTAATGAAGGAGAACAAGCACTAGGCATGCCTCGGCGCACGGATTTGAAGCGCATCATGATAATCGGCTCCGGACCCATTGTCATTGGGCAAGCGTGCGAGTTCGACTATTCGGGAGCGCAAGCGTGCAAGGCATTACGTCAAGAAGGGTACGAGGTGGTACTGATCAACTCGAACCCGGCGACGATCATGACCGATCCAGACCTGGCGGACCGAACGTATGTGGAACCCCTGACTCATGCTTTTGCCGCGGAGGTGATCCGAAAGGAGCGGCCTGACGCCTTGCTCTCGACGGTCGGCGGGCAGACGGCGTTGAATCTCTCCGTAGAGCTGGCTGAATCGGGTGTACTCGAACAGTATGGCGTCGAACTGATCGGCGCCAATCTCAACGCAATTAAGAAAGCGGAAGACCGCTTGCTTTTCAAAGATGCGATGCGCAAGATCGGTCTCGACATGACGCAATCGCAACTCGTGAACAACATCGAGGACGGGCTGGAATACTCGAACCGCATTGGGTATCCAGTGATTCTGCGTCCAAGTTTCACGTTAGGCGGCGCAGGCGGCGGGATTGCCTATAACCGGGAAGAGCTCATTGAAACTCTGGAGCGCGGCATCGATCTCTCGCCCGTGCATGAGGTACTGGTCGAGGAGAGCGTCCTCGGCTGGAAGGAATACGAGCTCGAAGTCATGCGCGATGTGGCAGGTAATGGAATTGTCGTCTGCTCGATCGAAAACTTAGATCCTATGGGCGTACACACGGGGGATTCGATAACGGTTGCGCCGGCGCAAACGCTCACGGATCGCGAATACCAGATCATGCGTGACGCTGCTCTACGTTGTCTAAACGAGATCGGCGTCGATACGGGCGGATCGAATGTGCAGTTCGCCATCAACCCCGAAAATGGACGCTTGGTCATTGTGGAAATGAACCCACGCGTGTCGCGCAGCTCGGCACTGGCCTCGAAAGCGACTGGTTTCCCAATTGCCAAGATTGCGGCAAAGCTGGCCATTGGTTATCGGCTCGACGAGATCCAGAACGACATAACGCGCGCGACACCTGCTTGTTTTGAACCGACGATTGACTATGTCGTCGTAAAAATTCCGCGTTGGCAGTTCGAGAAATTTCCGGGCGCCGAGCCGGTATTGGGTACGCAGATGAAGTCTGTCGGCGAGGTGATGGCGATTGGACGCACCTTCAAACAGGCGCTCGGCAAAGCAATGCGCAGCCTGGAGACGGGCAGGTCCGGTGCCAAATCTATGCAACAGCACCTGATTGCTCAGCGCCTAATCACGCCCAACCCAGAGCGGTTGGACTATATTTTCTTCGCGCTTGAGCAGGGCTTCACAGTCGAGCAAATCCGCGAAATGACGAGCATCGATTCATGGTTCCTGCATCAGATCTCGGAACTGGTCGGGCTCGAGAAGTCGATCGGCGGACGCAATCTCGAATCGCTAACTGCCAAAGAATTTTGGAGGATGAAGCGCGATGGACTAGGCGACAGCCAGATCGAGCGCATTGTTGGCGCTAAGAGCTTAGAGGTCCGACAGGCCCGTAAGAAGCTCGGTGTACGGGCGATTTTCAATCGTGTAGACACCTGTGCGGCGGAATTCGAGAGCTTCACGCCATATATGTATTCAAGCTATGAGTCCGAGGATGAAGCGGCACCCTCAGCACACAAAAAAGTGATGATTCTCGGCAGCGGGCCCAATCGAATTGGGCAGGGCATCGAATTCGATTATTGCTGCTGCCACGCATCGTTCGCGTTACGGGGCTTTGGATACGAATCGATCATGGTGAACTGCAACCCGGAAACGGTGTCGACCGACTACGACACAAGTGACCGCTTGTACTTCGAGCCATTAACCGAAGAAGAAGTCCTGAACGTGTACGATACTGAGCGGCCGGACGGCCTTATTGTGCAGTTTGGCGGCCAAACGCCGCTGAATCTGGCGATGCCGCTGAAGAAACTTGGGCTGCCAATCATCGGCACCGATCCGGTCAATATCGATCTTGCTGAAGATCGCGAACTTTTTGGAAGACTGCTGAATGAGCTGACCATTCCTTCACCCCCGCACGGCTCCGCTATCACCATGGAAGAGGCATGCAAGGTGGCGTGTGATTTAGGATTTCCAGTGCTGGTACGGCCAAGTTACGTACTCGGCGGACGCGCAATGGTGATTGCATATAACGAAGAAACGGTCAGGCGCTACATGCAGGAAGCGGCGACTTTTTCCGTGCAGCGCCCGGTGCTCATCGATCGCTTTCTCGAGGACGCGACCGAAGTAGATGTCGACGCGCTCAGCGACGGCAATAGCGTCCTGATCGCGGGCATTATGGAGCACATTGAAGAGGCTGGTGTGCATTCTGGCGACAGCTCTTGCGTGCTACCCGCATTTTCGCTTGAAGGCGAGAGCCTCAAAACAATCGAGAGATATACTGCGGAACTGGCGCGGGCGCTCAATGTGATCGGGCTGATGAACGTTCAGTACGCAATAAAGAATGGTGAAGTGTACGTATTGGAGGTCAACCCACGGGCCTCGCGGACGGTGCCCTTCGTGAGTAAGGCGACGGGGGTGCTATTACCAAAAATTGCGGTCGGATTGATGCTGGGAAGAAAGCTCGATGAGCTTGGACATCTAACAGGCGGCGTTGTCAAAGGCACGCTGGCGGTACGGAACTCGTTTGTAAAGAGTCCAGTGTTCCCGTTTGCAAAATTCCCCGGTGTAGATCCAGCGCTTGGGCCGGAAATGAGGTCCACTGGCGAAGTGATGGGCGTCGGCCAAAGCTTCGGTGAAGCATTTCGAAAAGCGCAGTTGGCCGCAGGCACTCCGCTTCCAAATGAAGGGGCTTTGTTCATCAGCGTGAACGATCGGGATAAGCGTGCCGCCGTTGAGGTAGCCGCCAAATTCCGAGAGTTCGGCTTTGAGTTGTTTGCTACCCGCGGCACGGCGGCTGCTTTAAGAGCTGCCGGCTTATCCTCAAAGACAGTGTTCAAAGTTAACGAAGGGCGGCCAAATGCGGTCGACCTTTTAAAAGCGAGAAAGCTGAATTTGGTCATTTACACGACCACCGGCGGGCACTCGTTTCCCGATGAACAAACGATACGCCGCAACGCGGTAACCTATCGCACCCCTTGCATCACGACAATGAGCGGAGCGAAAGCGGCGGCCGAGGCGATCGCCTCACAACGGCGCGATCCGATTCGAGTTTGGAGCTTGCAAGAATTGCACGCGCATGAGGCACTGCAGGCGTCAAGTGTCTAGCCGCTGCATCAAATTACGGGCGATGTCTCAGCGGCTTCGGCCGGACAAAGGGCAGAAATTCCTGCATTAAGTTGTAGCCTGCATCGACTCCGAGGACGATAAAGGCGCGTTCGATCCCGTCCGAGACATGGCCGTTGCTTCTTGGCTGCCACGCGTTCACAAGCTGTCCGGATCCAAACGCGCTAACGACGCGCCCGTAGGCGAACCGCCCTTCACCGGAATCGGTACGGGTGATGATTACTGACTTCAAAACATTCTTCACCCTGGCACCCTTTGTCTTTTCTTCCGAAGGAAAATACCTTGGATCTTCGTGGAAAGCGCTCTCAATCGTAAAAGCGAAGACCTGTCGCGACAAGGTTCCCCCTAAACCCGAGGCATATCGCTCGCCATAGGCTCCCCATCCTTGACCCCATTCACCCGGCGTGTTCATTGCCTGACCAATGGCTGCTCCGACCAAGTTGCCGAACAGGCCTCGCAAGCTGAAACTCCCGACTATACGGTAGTTAAATTTATCTTTGATCGTCAGGGGTGGAACGGAAGCAGGCTTAGATAATTGGCCCGGCTGCTGCCGGGGAGTTGGACTCGACTGTATCTGCGCATCCTGGGTTGGTGAAGCCGATTGCGCCCTGTACCGCGCCGGATCGGTTTGCGCGGGCAACAAACAGGTCGCAAGGATGAAAAGGACTACAACCGCGCAAATCATGCGAGCATGATTCCGAACTCCGATCCTTGTTAGTTTTCGCCCCAAGCTATTTCGACTTCCCAGCGAGGACTGATCCAGCGTGACACACGCTCACAATGCGGGATCTTGGAAGAGGCGGATGCCGGCGATCCCTTCCGCGCCGGCGTGCATGCAATCCATCGCGTTGTCCCAATTCACCCCGCCAAGCGCGTAAACGTGCTTACCGAATCGGCAGGCTGCTTTGAGCATGTCTAATCCGACCGGTGGGCTCTTTCCTGGTGTCTCAAATACAGGTCCAAACGTGACAAAATCAGCGTCACTGGTCCTAACGTCATCGAGAGTGTGGCATGACCGGAAAACAATGAGTCCGGGAAGGGTCTGTTGAGGCGCATCGGACGGGAGATGAACACCATCGGCCCCGGTCGCGAGAGCCAGGTCGGCCCGCGAGTTGACTAAAATTTTGATCGGAAGACGCTTGCGCATTTCGTTGTCGCGGACTTCTATGACAGCAAGCGTAAATTCAAACAGCTCGCGGGCGGTGAGATCTTTTTCACGAATCTGGATAAAGTTTACGCCCAAATGCATCTGATCGCGAATCACCTCAAGCAGTGGACGGACACCGCCGACAGCTTTGCGATCGGTGATGTAGTAGCGCTTCATCCTTCAGCATGGCCCTTTAAGAAAACTTCATCATCCATTCCCGATGAAGTATACAGCAGTGGATGGAATCTCGATCCGAAGGCAATCGCGTCCGCGGAGGCGTGCATATTCCGTTTCACTCACCGCAGCGAACACATCGTTTTCGAACCTGAGGCGAATGCCCTGCGATGACGGAGTGCTACTCAGGACGCGCAGCATCAGCTGGTTCCGGACGGCCTGTGCACTTGGAGGTAAAACGTTTATTTCAGATTCGCGGATGCAAAGAAATCCGCGATCGCCGATTAAATGACCGGGCAGATAAGCTCCCTCGATTTCGCTGTTCAAGACGCGGAGGCGGCTTGTATTTCGCGTAGGGTCGAGGGCGGCAATCTCGGCTGGAAGTACGTTGTATAGGCCTAGGGAGCGGGCCACATCGGTACTGGCCGGCCGAAGAAACACTAGTTCTCGCGATCCACACTGCAAGGATCGACCGCGGTCCAAAAGGCATACGGAATCCGCGAGCTCGAAACATTCTTCGAGATCATGCGTAACGAGCACCAATGGCAATTGTAGGCGCTCACGCGTCTTTCGCAACACGTCATAAAAAGCTCGCCGGAGGCGCGCGTCCAAGCCGCGGGTGGGCTCATCGAGCAAAAGGATCCGTGGTTCGCCAACCAGAACGCGAGCAAGAGCAGCGCGTTGTTTTTGTCCACCGGAGAGTTGGCCGGGTTTGCGGGCCGCTAGCTCGGATAACTCAAAAGCCTCAAGAAGCTCATTGATACGCCGGTGACGATTGAGTCGTCCACTTCTATCCGGAGCAGCGGCGGACGCAGCGAATCGTAGATTATCGCGCACACTCATGTGTGGAAATAAGGCGTGATCCTGAAAGATGTAGCCACAGCGGCGGCGCCGGGGAGGGAGATGAACGCCCGTCGCGGCATCAAAATAGAGTTCATCGTTGACGAGAATGCGGCCCTCATCAGGTTGAGCGAAACCCGCCAGGCAGTTAAGGATCAGAGTTTTGCCAGCGCCACTCGGGCCCAGAAGGACAGTGGTACCAACCCCGGCACGAAGGTGAAGGTTAAGCTCGAATGCTTCCGACTCCGGACCGGCGGCAAACCGCTTGATCAAGCGAGCATCGACACTCACCCGGTACCCTCTTCACCTTGAGTCGTGAGCTCATCGTGAATTCGCCCCTCAACCATAGCCTGGAGACTATTCCTCACGCGGTGCCGCGAGACGTGCGCGAAAGATAGCCGGACGGCCAGAGCAAGGCGAGAGCCGCCAGGGAAACTACAACAACGAGCACACGCGCAAGGCGTCCGTTGCCGGACTCAACAGCGTCGTAGATCGCAACAGAAAGTGTTTGCGTGCGGCCGGGTATGTTGCCCGCAACCATAATAGTGACGCCAAAATCACCCAAGGAACGAGCGAAGGTGAGAGCGGCGAGCGAACTCAGACCCCGGCGAGCAAGAGGCAGCGTTATCCGCCAAAAGGTACGCCATTCGGAAGCGCCAAGACTCTGGGCGGCCCACTCGTAACGATAGTCGACACCTTCAAGAATAGGTGTCGCGGCCTTAACGAAGAGCGGAGCGGAATGCAAAAATGAGGCGACTACGGCGGCTTGCCATGTGAATACCAGAGGTTCTCCGAACACAATCTCATAAACGTGTCCCAACGGAGAACTGCGGCCCACCAGCAACAGCAAGTAATAGCCAAGAACGGTTGGCGGCAGCACTAACGGGAGTGTGATAACAGAATCAACAAAATCTTTGCCACGAAAGCTCTTATGCGAGAGGAGATAGGCCACCAAAGTGCCAGACGTCAGCACCAGCAGAGTGGCGATGGCCGCAACCCGTAAGCTGAGCCAGAGCGGGAACCAATCCAAAGGTGCTGACGGGGCCATAGAACGCGTTGGAAAAACGATTATAGCGGTGGACTTTTAGTCTGGAGGAAGAAACGTGTGTTGAAACGCGCGAAACCATCCTGATCGAATGGCAATCCCGCAAACAGGCCAATCATGCTCGTGGGAAGCAGCCGAGGAAAACAAACAGCCACTACGCCCCAAAAAGCGGCCTGATTCTCAGCCAAGGCGGCCAAAACCTCTTCAGCATGACCGTCGACCTTCACTTTGGGGAAGACTTTCTTGATCACGCCCATGGGATCAATCACAACGGTGGTTCGCTCTACACCCATGTACTTCCTGCCGTACATGATCTTCTCACTCCACACGCCATAGGCTTGGGCCGCCTTGTGGTCCACGTCTGCGAGCAGCACAAACGGTAAATCGAATTTTTCTTTGAACTTTGCTTGGGCTCCGGCGGGATCGGGTGAAACCCCAACAATCACCGTATTCGCCTTGGTGAACTTTTTTGAAGTGTCCCGGAACTCGCACGATTCCTTGGTGCAGCCCGGCGTGTCGGCTTTTGGAAAAAAATAGAGCACCACGTTTTTGCCTGCAAGGGATTGTAGTTGAAAGGGTTCTCCGTAATCAGCAGATAGCGAAATGGCGGGCGCTGGAGTGCCTGCTTCTGGAATGGCCATACGAAAGGGACGCAGCGTACGCCCAGAACGCCGCAAATTTACTTAGCAGCCCCTCGAAGTCCTCTGAGCTTTACAGAGGCAATTTACTTGACAATCGCATACGCATATTTTATAATGGAGATGTATCCAAGATCTATAGGAGGACCAAAAGATGCCCATTATGAGATATAACCCCTTCAACACCGAAACCGAGGATTTCCCAACCGGTCTGCGCGTTTTCCAGGATTCTCTCTCCCGGCTGCTCAGCGAGCCGACTTCGCGGCCCTGGTCGCCCCCGGTCGACATTTACGAGACGGAAAACGAACTGGTTCTGAAGGCTGATGTTCCCGAGGTCGACCCGAAGAACGTCGCGATCCAGATGGAGAACGGCACCCTGACCCTCAAAGGCGAGCGCAGATTTGAAGAGCAGCGCAATGGCCGTGGCTTCCATCGGATCGAGCGCGGTTACGGCTCGTTTGTACGAGCATTCAGTTTGCCGGACACTGTCGATCCCGAGAAGGTGAAGGCCGATTACAAAAACGGCGTTTTGACGGTCACGCTTCCCAAAAAAGAAGTGGCCAAGCCGAAAACCGTCAATGTCGAAATCAGTAATAACTAAGCGATAGATCGTTCAGCTAACGCACAGCACAGGCGCGATGACTGGGGCCAATAGCCCTAGCGTCGCGCCTTTTGTTTTGCGATTTCCGCTTGTCAGTTTGCCACTATAGACCTGGATGCCTTTATCGCGGACGCGTCAATTTCGCGCCCTGATCGTCCTCTGTCTTGCCCTGCTAATTGCAACACCATCTGACGCGTATTCGGTGCTTTCTCACGAAGCAATGATCGACGCGCTATGGGACGTGAAGTTGAAGCCCTTCTTGCTGGCGCGCTTTCCAAACGCGACACCCAAACAGTTGAAGGAAGCGCATGGGTACGCATACGGTGGCGCGATCATTCAGGACATAGGCTTCTACCCGCATGGAAATGGCTATTTCAGCGACTTAACTCACTATGCCCGTGCCGGCGATTTCATTGTTGCCTTAATCTCTGAATCGCAGAATCTCAATGAGTTCGCGTTTGCACTAGGCTCGCTGTCACACTACTTCTCCGATAACGATGGCCACCGGCTCGCAACTAACGTGGCGGAGCCACTTCTTTACCCGAAATTACGGCGCAAATTCGGAAACGTGATTACGTATGAGGATAAGCCTTCCGCTCACCTGCAGACCGAATTCGGGTTTGATGTGCTAGAGGTAGCCAAGGGGAACTTCGCGCCCGAGGCTTACCACGATTTCATCGGGTTCAACGTCGCCAGGCCGGTACTCGAGAGAGCCTTTCGTGATACGTACGGTTTAGACCTGAAGATCATGTTTCCCGATTTCGACCGCGCCATCGGATCGTACAGGCGGGCAGTGAGCAACACAATACCCTTAGCTACGCGAGTCGCCTGGGCCCAGCACGAGGATGAAATCCGGAAAGCGCGGCCAGGAATCACGCGAAAACGATTTTTGTACATCATGCGCCGCTCCAGCTACGAGCGCGATTGGGGCCGGCAATACGACCGGCCGTCATTGTGGGATCGAATTCTGGCCTTCGTGTTCCGATTGCTACCCCCCATCGGCCCGTTACGAGCGCTGCGCTTCAAGACGCCCACGCCGCAAGTGGAGCAGCTCTTCATGCGAAGTTTCGATGTTGCAATAAGAGGGTATAGGGGCAAACTGGATGACGCGCGCAGGGGCACTCTACGGCTTGAGAACACAAACTTCGATCTCGGCGCGATCACGCCACCCGGTGACTACCAGCTTCAGGACGATACCTACGCCTACTGGCTTGACGCATTGACTAAAGACAAATTTTCCGGGCTAACGCCGCCCATGGCCGCGGAATTGCTCAAATATTACGGGAACTTGAACGCACCACTGCACTCCAAGCGGCACATGGGCGACTGGAACCGGCTTTTGGCCGAGCTGGACAGACTGAAGTCCGAAGTGGGCATGCCCCAGGGCCGCCGGTCCCCGCGCTAACCGTGGATAGTCGTCGTTTTTATATTTTTTGGTAGAGGATTCAGGGGAGTCACTGACGATATAGAGAGGATCGTTTGCCTGCCTAAAATCTTGATTCCTTTTCTGACTTTCAGATTCCGTGTGGCTGTCGCGGCCTGCGTCGCGCTCGCTATCGGCCAGCCCTCTGATGGTTACTCGGTCCTGGCTCATGAAGCCATTGTTGACGCTCTTTGGGATGTGAATTTCAAGCCGGTCCTTCTCGCCCGTTTCCCGAATGCGACACCCGAGCAACTTAAGGAAGCGCACGGTTACGCATACGGCGGAGCCATCATTCAGGACTTGGGCTACTATCCTCATTCCAACGCCCGATTCAGTGACCTCACTCATTACGTGCGAACCGGGGATTTCATAGCCTCCCTAATCGCCGAATCTCAGAGCCTGGACGAGTTCGCATTCGCACTCGGTGCCTTGTCTCACTACGTGTCCGATATTGACGGGCACCGCTTGGCAACCAACCCGGGAGAGGCGATGTTGTATCCCAAGCTGAAACGCAAGTATGGCGACGTGATCACGTACGAAGATAATCCTGTCGCACATCTGAAAACCGAATTCGGATTCGACGTGCTCGAAATTGCGAAGGGCAACTTCGCCCCCCAGGCATATCACGATTTCATCGGGTTCAATGTGGCAACTCCCGTCTTGGAGAGAGCTTTCCGCGACACCTATGGTCTCGAGCTGAAAGACCTGTTTGGGAGCTTCGACCGCACGCTCGGCTCGTACCGCCGGGCCGTAAGCAACACAATTCCGAAGGCGACGCGCATTGCCTGGGCAGCGCGCAAAGGCGACATTGAGCGATTGACGCCTGGCATTACGCGAGCAAAATTCCTATACGCAATGAAGCGGTCAAGCTATGAACGCGAATGGGGCAAGCAGTACGATCACCCTTCGGCGGGCGAGCGCACGCTCGCAGTCCTGTTGAAGCTGCTGCCGCCAATTGGACCGCTTAAGGCGCTTAGATTCAAGCTGCCCACTCAGGATGTGGAAAACCTTTTCACCCAAAGTTTTGACCGCTCCACAACGCAGTACCGCGCAACGATCGCCCTCGAAAAGGTCAATGTCTTGCATCTTGAAAATAAGAACTATGACGTCGGTGTCATTACCCCGGCCGGCATTTACAGGCTCGACGACGACACGCATGCGTACTGGTTGAATCTGCTGGCGCAGAAAAGCTTCGCCACGGTTACGCCGCCAATCAGCCATGATTTGCTGGGCTATTACAGCAATCTGAATGCCCCGCTACACACGAAGAAACGTCCTAATGATTGGAAGCGCCTGCTGGTCCAGTTAGACGAACTGAAGAGTCACACTTCACTTCTTCGCGCCCAAATCCAGTGACACCGTCGTGTGCTGGTACTTCCCCGTGATTTTGAAGTGCACGATCTTCGCTGAGGCTTTCTTCTTGAAAAGCGGAGTGATCGCCTTGACCAATACCGCCTTGAAGCCCGATGTCGCGTCGGCGATCTTGCCGGTCGTTATCAGCGTGCCGTGTAGGTCCACTTTGTAGTCAATCAGGCTGTAAGTTCCATATATACGGGCATAAGCTCCAGGTACTCTGAACGATAAGTTCGAGAGCGTTGCGATCCCGTCACCCGCGACGACATGGCCTTTCAAGTTAGACAGCACGGTCGCAGGGTCTTCCGGATAATCCCGTTTTTCAGCTTTCTGGGCGCTCTCACTCAATTTGCCAACATCGCGCTGGGTGTTAGGGTTCATGAATTTTCCCCCTCCAATCCCAAAATCTCCCACCAGCTTCAGCTTTTTCATGAATGATTCTGATTGGGGCGGCAGTTCAACATGAGCCCGGAATCTCACGCTACCTGCCATCGGAGGGCGCTTAGATTTGATGAACAAATCCAGAAGGTCCTCGATGCGTCCAGCGGTGCCGAATAGGTCGACCGCTGTAACCTTTCCGTTCTCTCCCGTGACGCTGCCAGTTGCGGCGATAGTGGTTCGATCGAAATGTCCAATCACGTTCTCAAGGAAGGTGTCTCCACCCGTCGCGTCAACGGAGGCGTGGAATTCGGTCGTCAACCGCCTGCGATGGCTGGTGCTGAATACTTGAAAATTTGGAGTGTCGGTAGTACCCGCAACCTCTATGTGATCGAGGATGCCGTTAAACTTTCCAGTCGAATACAGCGTTCCGCTAATCGCTTTGAAAAACGCTAGGTTCGCATTTCGGAAGGTATACGAGCCGGTCACAGCCGTGCGTCCAGGATCGTCCGGATTCCAAGGGCCAAATCGGCCGGTAGATTGGATTTCGCCGGGCGGCTTAGGGTTGAAGATAGTTGCGCGATAGGAAATCGGATGATTTTTCCCCAAGTCATCCAGCGCCAGCTTGTGAACGATTAGATGAAACGGCTGTTTCCCTGGCTCTTTGGGAAAGAAGTCGAGGACAGTGCCATCGGCAATCACTGTCCCAATCTCCATCGATCGCTTAGACTTGGTCCGGGTCACTGGCATGACGGGGCTGGGCGTCCCATCAGGGCCTTTCGGGGGAACGGTCACGCGCATGCCTTCAACGCGTACCAGGGAAAGATGTCTCTGAAACGTGAGTATCCGGAGGTAACTTCCCTCACTCGTGAGCTTTTGAACAGTGATTAGCGGCGGCTCGGCTTTATTCGTTCCGTGTCGGAACCTGATTTTCTCGCTTACGCATCCGGGTGGGAAATATGTTCTGTAGAAGTGATCGATGCTAACGGATTGCGCCGAGCTTTCCTGTAGTGCATCAATGACCGCCTGTTTTTGGAATGGCCAGTTGACCGCGACGAAAATGGTGACGACCAGGGCGAGAAGTGCAAGGCCGATCAATGCACGGTTAAGCCAGCTGACGGCTAAAAGCCGATTACGCAAAGCTGTGGGATCTGCCCGTTTTGGAACCTTGTCGGGAGATCGCATGCCAAAACTCGCGCGTCGCGCCCCGCTACAGTGACCGAATTCATGAGGAAAACGTTTCTAAGGCGCTCGTATGTCGCGTTTGCCCCCGGGTTAGACCCGCAGATCAAACCCCAGTTCCTGCATGCCTTGAATAATGCGGTTACGAATCTGACTCACCTCTTCCGTGGTCATGGTGTGATTCAGGGCACCCACCTCAAGGTGGTAAGAGACGCTCTTTTGTTTTTCGAGCAGGGGAGGCCCAGCATATTGCCGGACGAAGTCGATGCTGGCCAAGTCCGGACCAGCGAATTTTGTGACGTGGTCTTGAATGCGCTGGACAGGCGTTTTCAAATCGGCAACGACGGACAAATCGAAGCCGCTGGTCGGATATTTTCTAAGAGGCGTGTAGCTGACCGCTCGGCTCTCGTCGAGTCTCTGGGCGGTTTCCAAATCGACATCAAACAACATTACGCGCCCTTCGGCTCCCTCTTCTTGCAGCAGCGACGGATGAAGCTCGAAGATTCGTCCGAGTACGCAATCGTGCCAACGAATTTCGGCGGTTCGAGCTGGATGCTCATAGGCGCGAGCCTCTACGGCGTTCAATAAGGACCGTGGAAACAAGCACTCGACAACTCGCTTCAACTCAAAGAAGTCCTGCTCGTCGCCCTGAATATTGTAGAGAGCAGCTACTACATGCGTGGATTCGGTTGGCAGTGCATCGGCAGAGTGGGCATGGATTTCCTTGCCGATCTCGAACATCCGGAACTCTCGAAAATGCTTAATATTTTGAATGACATTCTTGAAGACGCCCGGCAAAAGACTGCGGCGGAGATGGGTAAGCTCAGAGGCGATTGGATTTTCTATTGCAACTTGATCTTTACCTTTGAGTAGAAAACGCTTGGCCTCGGCGTCATTGACGAAAGAGTAATTATAAACTTCTGTAAATCCCTGCGCTGTCAATTGGGCACGAACCTGGCGCAAATAAGCGCGCATCGGATCGGATGGTGGCACGACAGAGGCCATCAGCGGCGCCGACGGCGTAATTTCTTCATAGCCCACCATCCGCCCGATCTCTTCGACCAAATCATCCTTTATGGAAATGTCTTTGGTGGCGCGCCACGTGGGGACCGTGATGGCGAGTAAACCAGGTGCGGTCCCGCTCACACTAAACCCGAGCGCGATCAAGATCTGACAGATAGTTTCCTCGCTGATCTCTTTGCCGAGTTTGCGACTGACGAAGCTGACCGGCAATAAGATCGGTTTGCTGCTAGGTAATGGGCCAAGATTGTCCGTCGGGCCTCCGCGTACTCGAATGTCGGGGCAAATTGCGGAAAAGAGCTCAACGGCTCGGGCTAAACCGCGCAGTGTGTTCTCCGGATCGAGCGACTTCTCGAAACGCATCGAAGCATCAGTCCGCAACTTATGCCGGGCTGCGGTAACGCGAACACTCGATCCCAAGAAGTTGGCGCTCTCGAGTATCACGCGCCTCGTCGTCTCGGAAATCGCGCTATCGGAGCCACCGATCACTCCGGCGAGGCCGATGGGACCTGCAGAATCTGCAATCACCAGGTCGGCTACGTCCAGCTTGTACGTTTCGCCATTCAATGCTTGGAGGTGTTCCCCTTCCCGGGCGGGGCGAACGAATATTGTGTCGCCCGTGAGTTTGTCGGCATCAAAGGCGTGCATGGGCTGAGGTAGTTCAGCCAGAATGTAATTCGTGACATCGACGATGTTGTTAATCGGATTCAGACCAAGACTCTCCAGGCGCGCTTGCAGCCATAGCGGGGAGGGCCCGACCTTCGCATTTTCAAAAAACAAAGCGCTGTACCGGGGACAAAGCGCGTAATCGGCAATTTCGACCTTAATCATCGGCGCACCGGACGGCAGCAGTTCGGAATGAACAGGGTCTTCCAGCAGGCAACCTGTGACGGCGGCAACTTCACGGGCCATTCCGAAGTGACCCCAGAGGTCCGGCCGGTGCGTCAGGCTCTTGTTATCGATTTCGATGACCCAATCGGGACTCAGTTTATCCAGACGCTCACCCGGCTGAATGCCGTCAAGTTCGAGAACGCCCGAGTGATCTCGACTGATGTGCAACTCGGCGGCGCTCGCGAGCATACCTTCACTTTCAACGCCCTCAATGACGGAACGACGGATGGTCTTCTCGCCGAGGATCGTGCCTGGCGGGACCCACGGCGCAATCAGCCCGACGCGAACGTTTGAAGCACCGCAAACTACACGGGCTGTTTTTCCGTCTCCGATTTCTATCGTGACGAGTTTGTTCTTTCCTTGCGTCAAAGGGTCGATGCTCACGATGCGTGCCGCGGCCACGTTATTGAAATGTGCGCCGACCGGCTGAATGCCTTCACATTCGGCCGTCTTCATCGTGATCAGCCGCTGCAGTTCCGCAGGTTCGGTGGTTAGCCCTGGCACGAGCTCACACAACCACTGATAGGAGAACTTCAATTCACATTCCTTGGCAGTGCAGTAATCAAAATTGCGTAAGGAAGCGCAGGTCTCCGCCCATTAAGTGGCGTATGTCATCGATGCCGTAACGCATCATCGCCAGGCGAGTGAGCCCTAGCCCGAACGCAAATCCTCCCCAGTCTTCCGGGTCGATGTTGCTCATCCGAAGCACATTCGGGTGTACCAAACCGCAGGGCAACAGCTCTACCCAGCCGCTTTGCTTGCAAACCGGGCATCCCACGCCATCACAGATCAGGCAGTGAATATCTAGCTCAAAACCGGGCTCAACAAACGGAAAGTAACCCGGACGGAGACGCACGGCAACATCGCGTTTAAAAATCGAGCTGAGCAGGGTTTTCATGAAGTAGATCAAGTTCGCGACGGAGACTTCGCGGTCGACCATCATCCCTTCGAGTTGATAAAACGTGTGTTCGTGCGAGGCGTCTACCTCCTCATTCCGGAACACCCGCCCGGGGGCAATCATTCGCAATGGGGGGCCAAGTTTTCTCATACCGCGTACCTGCACAGGCGAGGTATGAGTCCGCAGCAGATGCCCCTTCGAGAGCCAAAATGTATCCTGCATGTCGCGGGCCGGATGAGTAGGCGGAATGTTCAACGCATCGAAATTGTATTCTTCTGTTTCCACCTCCGGGCCGTCGAGCACGGCGAATCCGAGAGAAGTGAACAGATCTTCAATTTCATTTTGAAGCTGCGTGATCGGATGCAGGCTGCCGGGGCGCATCCCAGGAGCCGGCAACGTTACATCAATCCATTCTCTGGCAAGGCGGCCCGCCAAATCGGCTTGCTCAAAGCGGCGCTTCTTCTGCTCGTACTCGCTTTCAAGGTCCTGCTTAACGGAGTTCAGCAGCTTGCCCAACTGCGCACGCTCGTCCTGGGGCAGTTTCCCGAACTCTTTAGTGATTTGGGCGAGCTTGCCTTTGCGTCCAAGCGCCTCTACTCTCGATTCCTCTAATTCCTCAACCGAGACCGCCGAGGCAAAAGCGGCAAGAGTAGCGCGGCGGAGCTCTTCGAGTTGTCCGTCCAACATCATTCGTGCTATTGCAATTTTGCGCCTAGCTCTTCGAGCAGTCCAGCGATCTCCTGATGCCCTTTCGTAAGAGCCAGATCAAGTGCAGCTTGATTGTTTTCGGCACGGGTGTTTACGTGCGCTTCATGGGCGAGCAATAACTCGACCATTTCACGATTACCACTCTGCACGGCTGCGTGCAAAGCTGTCCAGCCGCCTTCTTGGACTGCATTTGCATCGGCTCCCCGCTTGAGCATTAAACGCATCAGCTCCACCTTGCTCCCAGCCACGGCCGCACGGAGTGGCGTGTTTTTCATCGAGTTCGTAGAGCGAGCGTTTACGTCGGCGCCGCGGTCGAGCAAAGCATTCGCGATGTCAGGATGTCCGAAAAATGCCGCCAGATGCAGCGCTGTCCATCCGTCACCGCTATGTGCTTCGAGCAGAGACCCGTCACGATCGATCTCGTCTGTAACGGCTCGAAGCCACCCGGCCGCGCATGAACTGAATAGATCGAGGTTCGGCCCGAGAGTCAGTAAGTATTCGGCAATCTCTGGTTGCCGGTAATATTTTGCAAGCAGGAAAGCATTCTGACCCGATCCATTTACCGCATCAAGAAGCGACGGATTTTGCGTAAGCGAGGCGCGCACGGCGGCCAAATCACCCGTTCTTATCTGGTTGTGGAGGGAGTTCAAATCACTCATGCTCAGGCGGCGGGAAGAAAGACTTGCTCGGTTTTATTCAGTTCCAAATCCAAATGGTTGATGTAGAACAGCAGAATCTCGCTGGGATACTTTCCTGAAAACTGCTCAAAGACCCGCTGCTGCCAACCTTCCGTAAGGAACTGCTCGGGTTTCAAGTCTTTGTCGAAGAAACCGTTCTCGTTAGGAATGCCCAAAAAATTGAGTACGTCGGCAATCATGTCGAGGTGCGGCAATAGAAAAACCTGCGACAGATCAGTAGCAAAATCCTCCTCTCCGGCTTCGATGCGCGCCCAGAGCTTCGGCACGGCTTTTCGCAGCGACTCCGAATTGAGCTTTACCAGATGCGCTCTCAGCTTGAAGCTCTCGTACATCTGGTAGGTTTTGAGCTTGCCGATGGAGATGCCGCGCACCAACTGGCCAAATACGTCCGGACCGAGTGCGAGAAATACGCCGCACATCTGCATTTCTGCCAAGCGTATCACAGCATCGGAATGTAAAAAGTGAGGCGATTTTTCAAACTTCGGGACAACGCGCGCTACAATCTCTTGGGCTCATTCGGCCAAACTCATGAGTAATTTAATTGTGCTCGGCGCTCAATGGGGCGATGAAGGAAAGGGCAAGATCGTCGATTTGCTTTCCGAAAAATTCCATGCCGTTGCGCGCTATCAAGGAGGCCATAACGCCGGACATACGGTGTTCATGGGACAACAAAAATTCATATTGAAGCTAATACCGAGCGGTGTTCTGCGGCCCGGCATTCAGGCGGTGATAGGAAACGGAGTAGTGATTGATCCGGGGGCGCTGCTCGAAGAGATTTCGGCGCTCGAGGCACTGGGCGTTGAGGTGAAGGCGCAGCTTAGGATAAGTAATCGGGCACACGTCATTTTTCCATTTCATCGAACGCTTGAAAAAATCTCAGAAGGGCGGCCAGACCGCAAGGCGATTGGGACAACCTCTCGCGGTATTGGGCCTTGTTACGAGGATAAGATCGCCCGGCGCGGCGTACGCGTTGCAGATCTGGTGGACGTCGATTTCGCCCAGCTCTACCGCTCGCTCGCCGAGGACAAGCAGCTAATCGCGAAGGCTTTCAAAATCAGGGAGAAAGTAGATTTTGAAGAGATTCTGGTCAGATACCAGGCGTTTGCAGATCAAATCCGACCCATGGTTTGCGATACTGCGCACCTGTTGAATGGCATGATCGCGGCTGGGAAGAGCGTCCTGTTTGAGGGCGCGCAAGGAACCATGCTCGATATAGATTTCGGCACATATCCGTTCGTCACCAGCTCAAGTGCAGCCGCAGGCGGAGCTTGCACCGGGACAGGCGTCGCCCCCACCAAAATCGACGGCATCATTGGTGTTTCCAAAGCCTACATCACGCGTGTGGGCGCGGGCCCATTTCCGTCGGAAGATCTCACAGATGTGGGCGAGAAGATTCGGCAAGCTGGACACGAATTCGGTTCCGTGACGGGTAGGCCGCGGCGTTGCGGCTGGTTTGATGTGCCGCTCTTGCGCTATACGGCGGAAGTAAATGGTTTCGATAGCCTGATCATTACGAAACTCGACGTGCTCGACGAACTTGACGAGGTCCCGGTATGCGTCGCTTATGAGGTGGATGGCGGTGTGATGACGCAGATGCCGGCAAGCACGCGGGGCATGGAGGCGATCAAGCCGATTTTCGAACGTCTTCCCGGATGGAAACGTTCGACGCGCACGTCCGCTGGTTTGAATGATCTGCCCGAGCGGGCAAAGCAGTATCTGAGATTCCTGGAAGAGAAGACCGGGGTAGAGGTCGGCTCGGTCTCAAATGGCCCGGAGCGGCACGAGACCATGATCGTGCCGGGATCCAAATTAGAGAAGCTACTCAGCTAGGTGGAACCTGCCGAAGCCTTCTTTCGGCCCCGAACTGGTTTGACAGATTTCGTATCGAGCGACCATCGGCCTAGGCGATACGTGCGTGAGTAGCCAGCAGACTCGTTGGCGATTGTCACGGCGATAGAGCCTCCCGAATCACACTCGTATACTTCCTCGATGCGCTCTGCGACCGCATTTGGCGAGTGAGTCACCGATTGCGAGCTAAGTTCTCCTTCAGCCGCTAAACCAGGATCAAACGGGAATCGGATCTCATCCCAAAGGGTAATGTCTCCCGTTGGCGGGTGGTGGGTCAGTTTGAATTAGCGGATGTCAAAGACGTTCGCTAACCCGAGTCCGACTGAAATGACTGCGGTCTGCGAAAGACGACCGAATTTTTGCTCTAGGCGGGATTTATCAATCACCCTCAC
>JBPCLH010000090.1:0-4050 GCA_051003475.1 Bryobacteraceae bacterium | reverse complement strand
GAATGCGATGCAAAGGAAGAGGCAGGGCATGTACTCGTGACAGCGTACGCCTTACATCGCCCGGACGGGAACTGGTCGTTACTGCTGGTAAATCGAGACCCGTCAAATGCTCACGACGTGCGCATAGTGTTTCAAGGTACGGACAAAAGTGAGCGCTCCTTCGCGGGTCCGGTCACGTTCGTCGCGTTTGGCAGCGAACAGTATGCATGGAAGAATGATGGGCCAGACGGTCACCCGGACCGTGATGGACCACCGGTTACGAAAGTGTGAGCGGGGGAGCGGGCGCTTCTTTCACATTGCCCAAAGCGTCTATCACTGTCGTGCGAGGTACGGTCGAGGGGTGAGCGCTGTTGTGATGCGCCAAAGCGCATAACGAAGGATTACACTGCTGAGGTGTAGACTCCATGTCTCCTGACCCCACGGCGCAGGGACCACCTGCAGAGAACACCGAGGCTGACCGCACCGCAGCAGATGAGGTGACACAGCCAGCACCCGTCAAAGCCGTATCCGGCGCAATGGTCGGCGCGTACCAGCTCTTGCAAATGGTCGGAGAGGGCGGCATGGGAGAGGTTTGGCTGGCCGAGCAAAAGCACCCTGTTCGCCGCCGAGTTGCGCTCAAACTCGTAAAGGCCGGCGTGGATACGCGTCAAGTTGTAGCACGCTTTCAATCCGAGCGCCAGGCGATTGCGCTGATGGATCACCCGGCAATTGCGAAAGTATTCGACGCGGGCTCTTCCGCAGAAGGGCGCCCGTATTTCGTAATGGAGTACGTCGCCGGTGTCCCCATTTCAACCTACTGCGATACGCATAAGCTCACAATGCGCGAGCGTTTAGTAGCTGTTCGTCCAAGTATGCGGCGGCGTGCAGCACGCTCATCAAAAGGCGATTATCCACCGGGACCTGAAGCCCTCGAACATCTTGATTACAGAGGTGGATGGGAAACCGGTTCCAAAGATCATCGACTTTGGGATTGCTAAAGCAACATCGCAAAATCTGACAGCTGAAACGATGTTCACGCTGATCGGAACCGTGATGGGAACGCCGGAGTACATGAGCCCAGAGCAAACGGGCTTAACCGGGGAGGACATCGACACGCGCACAGATGTCTACTCGCTGGGCGTGATTCTGTACGAGCTGCTCGCGGGCGCGCTTCCGCTCGATCTGAAACAGCTGCAAAACCTGACGCTGGAAGAGATACTTCGTAGGCTTCGCGACGAAGATGCCGCCGCGCCGAGCACAAAACTTCGTACGGCAGGGCCATCATCGAAGACTGCAGCCGAGAATCGTTGCACTGAACCTGCCACGCTCAGGCGGCAACTGCGGGGGGATCTAGATTCGATCAGTCTGAAAGCCCTCGAAAAGGATCGTTCGCGGCGCTACGGTTCGCCTTCTGATCTCGCGGCCGATGTGAAGCGCTATCTGAATGATGAGCCTGTCCTGGCCACGGCACCGTCGTTCGTGTACCGCGTCCACAAATTCGTGCGACGCCATAGGATCGGCGTTGCGGCTGCAGCAGCTGTGGCACTCCTACTGATCGCGTTGGCTGTTTCGATGACGATCCAGGCAGTACGGATTGCAAAAGAGCGGGATCGGGCAAACCGTGAAGCGGAGCCGGCGCGGCGGGTGGCTGATTTCCTAACAGGGCTGTTCAGCGTATCAGATCCAGACCTCGGCACAGGGCAAGCAAATCACGGCTCGGGAGATTCTGGATAAAGGCGCGCACGAGATCGAGACCGGGTTGTCCGGGCAGCCCGAAGTGCAAGCTCGTTTGATGGGCACCATGGGCGATGTGTATGCAGGCCTGGGCCTGTACGACCAAGCTAAGCATCTAGTCCAGGAAACGATCGACACGCACCGGCGAGTATCGGGTTCGACGGCTCCGGAGACCCTGCGCTCACAACGCTTGCTCGGTTGGCTGCAAATGCGGAGGGGCGAGTACAATGCCGCGGAGAAGCTACTTCGCTCAACCCTCGATCAGCAGACGCGCCTACTCGGACCCAATAGCAGCGAAACGTTAAAGACTGCAAGTACCCTCGGAGGGCTTTACTCTCAAGAGGGCCGGTACGCTGACGCGGGGAAGATTCTTACGAACGTTCTCGATGTCCAGCGGCGTATGCACGGCCGCGATGATCCCGCCACTCTGGACGTGATGAGTAACCTCGCCACGATCTATGATGGCCTGCACCTCTATCCAAAAGAAGAGGCAATGTTTCGAGAGTTGAGCGAGGTTCGCCAGCGCGTACTGGGGCTGGATCACCCGAGCACGCTTGCAGCGATGGGGAATCTGGCATACGTGGCGTTCCGAGAAGGAAAGCTCTCCGAAGCTGAGAAGCTGCAACGAGAAGTTCTCGATACGAGTAGGCGTGTACTCGGTCCTGAACGCCCCAACGTTCTAATGACTGCCGGAAATCTGGCCAATACTCTTCAGAGTGAACGGCGTTTCCCGGAGGCCGAGAAGCTGCAGCGCGAAGTTCTTGACGCACGCCGCAAAGTGCTCGGGCCGGATAATCCGGACACCCTTTTCAGCATCAATAATCTTGCAGAATTGCTTGCCCTAGAGGGCCAACTAGACGAGGCGGAGAGGCTTTTCCTGCAGGCGCTCGCGGGTGAACGGCGCGTATTGGGTGAAAGTCACCCGGAGGTTGGGTACGTTCTCTACAATTTAGCCAGCGTTCAAGCTGCGAAAAAACATCCTTCTCAGGCGCTCGATTATCTGCACCAAGCGGTTCAACACGGGTACAACAATCCGGACGAAATGGGATCTGACGAATCGCTGAAGCCGCTGCGCAGCTTGCCGGAATATCAGGCTCTGTTGGCCGAGGTCCAGCGCCGAAGCGCTGCCGTCAAAAATTCGCATTAATTAAAGGACAAATCTATGTTGCCGATAAACGTGCAGTGGGAAGAGGAGTGTCGCGGAAGGCACTCGCGCCGCCAGTTTCTAACGAAAGCCGCGGCTCTGTCGGTGAGCAGCGCCGTACTCGCACCGGCTCGACAGAAGCAAGCGCGTCGAGGGGATGGGCCGATTCTGGCCTACGTCGGAACGTACAGCTCACCGCAGGGTCCGGAGGGCAGCAAAGGGAATGGACAGGGCATTTACCTGTTCGAAATGAATCCTCAAACCGGTGCTTTGTCGCAACGCGAGGTATTCTCTGACACTTCCAACCCGGCTTGGCTCGCTTTCGATCCCTCCCGAACACATTTGTACGCGGCGAACGAAACTACAACTTTCGAGGGCGCTACCTCCGGCTCGGTAAGCGCGTTTTCGATTGATCGATCGAATGGACATTTGACCTTGCTCAACAATGTCAGCTCAGAGGGGGCGGGCCCTGCACACTTGAGCGTCCATCCCTCTGGCAAATTCGTGCTGGTTGCCAATTATGCGGGCGGCACCGTGGCAGTGCTGCCGATCCGATCGAATGGAACGCTCGGCAAGGCGACCGATGTCAAACCGGACCGAGGAAACGTCGGATCCATCCACGCCACAAGCGCGCCTTCCGGAAGCTTTGCGATCAGCGGACATGACAATCCGCACGCGCATATGATCCAGACCGATTCATCAGGTCAATTCGTCCTATCCACCGACTTGGCGCTCGATCAGATCTTCATTTGGAAATTCGACTCAAACGCTGGTAAGCTTTCGGCCAATCAGCCTGCTTCGGTGTCGCTGCCCACGGGAGACGGACCGCGTCATTTTGCATTTCACCCGAACGGCCGCTGGTTGTATTCGCTGCAGGAAGAGAGTTCAACGCTGATCGCCTTCGATTATGACGCGCCAAATGGGCGCTTAACGGCGGAGCAAACCACCTCTAGCTTGCCGAAGGGTTTCGCTGGCACGAGCTTCACTTCAGAGGTCATGGTCTCGTCTGACGGGAAATTTGTATATGCCGCCAATCGATTGCACGACAGCATTGCGTCCTTCTCGGTCAGCGATACGGGCACATTGGCATTTGCAGGCGAGGCTTGGACCCGCGGAGATTATCCGCGCAGCTTCAACATCGATCCGACGGGAAATTTCCTTTATTCCTGTAATCAGAGGAGCGATGTGATTGC
>JBPCLH010000089.1:0-25672 GCA_051003475.1 Bryobacteraceae bacterium | reverse complement strand
CATCGACTCCACGCTCGAAGCATACAGATCCTGCCGCGCGTCCTTGTAGCGCGTCTCGAGAGATAACGTTCCCGAATACCCTATGCGCTTCAACGCCTGAAACTGGCCCACAAAGTCGATCTCTCCTGCTCCAACCGGCTTCCATTCTTTGCCCGCTGCATCTTTCAAATGAATGTGACTGATCCGGCTATGGTCCAGTTGATCCCATGCCTTTGGGAATGGCTGCTCACCGATCTCGTAGGCGTTGCATGGATCCCAGTTATGCATTAATCGCCTATCCGTGATCGCCTTGAAGAGTCTGGCAGTTTCTGCGGCCGTGGCAGTGTTGCAGTCGTACTCATTCTCGACCAGCAAAGTTATGTCTTCTTGCTTGGCGATAGCGATCGCCCTTTGCAGTTGCTCCACAACGCGGTCGAATATGGCCGCCGGCTCCGCTACACGCCTGAAGGTGAAGATACGGACTCGTTCGGAGCCCAGAGCATGTGCGGTATCCGCCGCCCGTTTCAAGTCGTCGAGTTGGCGGCCGAATTCACTCAGTTCGGGATTAACGTAGGCTGGGATTCCTGCGACCGGCACGGTGCCAGGCAGCTCGACCTTATAAACAGCCGTATCGAGAACCGACAGCTTTACACCTGCGTCATCTAGCTGTCTTCTGATTTGTCTCAGCTGATCCGGCGTGGAGTCTGCGTATACGTATCGCTCTTTAGCCTCAAATTTCAAGTTGCGAATCTCCGCCCAACGCAGCTGATACTTTGCGTAAAAGCTGCTCAGCACGCGGCTCAGATCCAAATCGACCTGGTCAGTAATGATCCCGAGGTTCCAAGGGTAGTTAAACCTCTCGGCGAGAGCATGAACCGCTGACAGGCCCAAGATGGTAGCGGCGCACCGCCGATTGAAGTTTCTTCGGTTCATTGATCGGCTCCTGAACTAATGTAAGCTTCTGCGGATTGCCGACACGGCTAAGCAGAGATGGTGATGAGCATAATGACAGATATCACCGCTCACACCAATTGCATTGAGTTGAGCACGTCTCTCAAGAGCTGCTTGTGAACTTCACGGTCTTGGACTGGTCAATTGTCCTGCTCTATCTTGCCTTATCAATGGCGGCAGGTCTTTACGGGAAGAAGTACATCTCAGGCGCTTCGGACTTCCTCGTTGCCGGGCGCGCTATAGGCCTGTATCTCGGCATCGCAACCCTCGCAGCTACCGAGATCGGAACCGTCACCTTCATGTACTACGCCGAGCTTGGGTATAAAACCGGCTTCGCTTCGTTCGTGAATGGCCTGATTGCGGGAGCTGTCATGATCTTCATCGGCAGAACCGGCTTCGTGATAAAGCGGCTTCGCGAGCTGCAGTTGATGACCATACCTGAATATTTCGAGCGTAGGTATAGCCGGAACCTGCGAATCTTGACAGGCGTGCTGGTTGCGACCGGGGGGATTCTCAACATGGGCGTGTTCCTCAAAATTGAGGGCACGTTTCTCGCAATCGTTAGCGGAATCCCGCTCGAGTACCTGAAAGTCGTCATGACGGCTATCCTGCTGCTGGAACTGCTCTACACAATTCTCGGCGGCATGGTTTCGGTTGTCATTACTGACTTCATCCAATTTGTCGCGCTCAGTATTGGGGCCGTAGTGATTACTGCGCTCTCGATTCACGCAGCGGGCTGGCAGAATATGCACGACGTTGTCTTGCGAACCATGGGTACCGGCGGATTTGATCCCGTTGCCAGTCCAAGCTTCGGCTGGGCGTTCATAGCATTCCAGCTCTTGTACTGGATGGCCATAAATACCTGCTGGCAGACCACCGCGATGCGCACGTTTTCCACGCGTGACGCCGAGATCAGCTCAAAAGTGTTCACTTGGACCGGCTTTATCTTTCTCGGCCGCGGGATGTTGCCAATGCTCTGGGGAATTGCCGCCCTGGCGATCCTCGGCCCCGGACAAGATTCACTCAACGCGATGCCCGTGATGCTCAGCAGGATTCTACCCAACGGACTCCGCGGCATTGTTGTAGCTGGCATGTTAGCGGCTACCATGTCAGTAAATAGTTCCTATCTTCTCGGATGGAGCTCAGTGATTGCTCAAGATATCGTCGGACCGATTCGGCACAAGCCGCTGAGTTCGCGCGCGCAGGTAGCGCTGAATCGCGCAATGAATCTTTTCGTAAGTTTGTTCGTGATGTTCTGGGGCCTCTGGTACAAGCTTCCGGGGCCCGCATACTTTTACTTGAATATCACGGCGACGATTTTCATTGGCGGGTCTTTCATAACGATCGTTGGCGGACTGTACTGGAAACGGGCAAGCGTCGCCGGTGGTTATGCCGCCATGCTCGGAGGCGCGGGGGGTGCGCTGGCGTTCTTTGTCCTGCAGTGGCCTGCGAGTCGGGCCGGTTTCGGCGCGTTCGCGCTAGCATTCGCGGGTCTCGTAATCGGGTCCTTGGTCGGAAAACAGCAGCACACAATCGTAGAGGCGAGCCTCAGAGTGCCCGAAGGCGCAAAGGAATAACGATGTCCTCCGTAACTCCCTTCACGCCCCAATAACCCAATCATGCTAGAGAGCATGCTGAAATTTCATGAACTCGATACTTCTAGTGCCCGAAAGGCGCGACAGCTAATCGCCAATCTCGATCTCAACATTCTGCGGCTCTGCGTTTCCGGCTCTGGCCGGGGACGCCGATGCGGAGTTTAGGTAAACACATGGACTCGGCTACGGCATGGTGGCGATTCTGGGAATTCTGCTTCGTGGTAGCCGGTGGGAGCTTTGCGTTGATTGTCGCCATCGTGGCGATCCGCGGTCTGGTGGATCTACGCGAACTTATCGAGTTTCTCAAGCTGAAACGGCACACTCCGCCGGGCACGCGTCAGGATTGACTCACTTTGGTTCTTGTGCCAAGCTGATGCCTCTTTGCTGGAACATTTCCGCGATTTTGGAACTTTCTCCTCGTACTTAGCCTCGGTCAGTCGGGCGTTTTGCTCACGAATTGGCGAAGTTTTTACATGTTTCCAACTACCGCAAGAGAAGCGTTGCGAGATTATAGGATTGAAGCGGCAGATGCCTGAGTATTCCAGCCACGATGGACGATGGCCTTCATCTGTGCTCCGGACCGGCCGCAGGTCCGCGACGGAAGATACTACACGGCACTGGCCTCTTTTTGCGGGAGAAGCACGGGGGTGCATCCCGGCGACCAGCCGGGAAGGGCAGTTCGACTCTGCTGACCGCTCCAACACTGCGCGCATTATGGCGATTATGTGGTCTCACTGTCCCGGCCCTAAAGAAACAGCCCAGTAAATCAGGAACTATGAGCGTCGCGGAATCAGTGCCGGCTCAACGCCTCGCCCATCGTACGTCGTACGCGCTCGATTACCGCCGGATCGTCCATCCAGTTTTGGAAATCGGTCGCAACCTGCCGGACGAGGGAGAGCGCCCAGTCACCGCGACCTTTTCTCTTAAGGAGCTCGACGTACTCGTAGTCCTCAACGCCTTCCCTGATCCATTTCAGCCGTATTGACGGGATCGTCCCCTGCACGCCTGCGGCATCGCCGGGATATACGAGCATGCCTTCCCCCGGATAGTGTCCGTTCTCCTTCGGTTGAGTATAAGTGTCTACGTCTTCCCATGGTTTGTTGGTCCAGTGGTCGACGGCCCAGTACAGGAGACCCGTGAATCCCAAGCTTTGGTTGATGAAGCCCTGCATTACCCGATAGTTCACGGGCGGAAAATCCATTTCCCACCAGGGCGAATGAGTATCCTGCACAAGCGCAAGGTACGACCACACGCGGTCGCCTTTAGACTGTACACTCCGCACATTCGCTGGCGAGTTCTCGTAATACTCCGGCTGCAGCACCCAGATATCCACTACCGACCGGCCACTGCCGTCGTTGAACAACTCCGATACGGGCGCCATGGTGATCAGGTTTAACACACCAGCGGCGTGCAGGTTCTTCGCCCACTCCCGAATCTGCGGGTACAATTGTGGAAACCTGACGATCTCATCGGCTGTGTAGTTGTAGAGCTTCGCCCCGGGTGGAAAATGCCTGGCTTTCGCCTGGATCGCTTCCACCGAAGGAGCGGGTCCCATCTTGGCCGTATCCCAATTTGCGCCGCTTGAAAAACCGGTGTTGAACCATTCCACGCCAAATTCGTCAGCAAATCGTTCCGCGTCCTCAATCGGTACCGGGGTCGGTGTCAGTTTGTGACGAAGAATCAGCTCACATGCCGCCGCGCTCTGATCGTGCCAGAGCATGAAAGAAGAGGCGAGTGACGCCTTCAAAGGCAGCTCGAAATTCCACACTGTCAGTTTCACTTGGCCGCGCGCGCTGCCCTCTGACGATTTCACCTCGAAATCGCCCGTGTAGGTTCCCGGCGCGGCATCTCGCGGAATAAATATATCGACCCAAATCGGCTGGTTGCTGGCGGCATCCAAATCGAACGGAAACGCACGGAGACGGGCACTCTCCGCGCGAGGTGTTTCTGGAATGAGGGCATCCGCGTACCAGCCCGGACCAAGCGGCGGTCGACGCATGTTCTTCGGTACGGGGCTGCCATGTTCCACTCGAACGTAGTGCTCGCGATATACCGTCAAGTTCGATCGCGAAATGACGTGGTGGTTCGGCCCATTCAGGTCTCCGATGCGGAATGTTACATTGTGCAAGCCGCCCGCGACCGCTTGCACAGCAACCTGGAACGGCTCGTACTCCCCGCGCGCGGCAAACAACTCCGCAGTCCCGCTTTTGCGCTCAGCATCTGTTCGACCGACTCTTTTCATACCAGTTTCGGTCCATATGATCGGAGCTTGCGCCCGCACGATATACACGAACGTCGTCAGCAGAAAAACGTATCTCACGTGTTCACCGTTATTGCAGACCGATAACAGTCTGAAGCGGGGGCAAACTGCTCCCTTCCTTCAGTTCCCTCGCCGCGCTTCGGAACCGGTTTTGAAGTCTCAGCCAGTAGAAGTATTCGTTATGCCAGCGGCTCAAAGCCGCGTCGAGGCGATAGGACGTATACTGAGCAACCCAGGCAGCCCGATACGCCTCCGAGATTTGTGTGGCTTCGTCCATCATGTCCGCGAAGCGGCCATGGGACTGGTAAACCACTTCGGATTCAATCTCGTTCCAGTACCGGTCGGTGTTATAAGAGCCGAACGTTCGCCAGCGTTCTGCAACCTCGAGGGCGTTCAGAAATTTGTAGCTCGCGAAGTCAACCATTCGGCTGGAAACAAGCAGACTGTTCAGGAACGCCGGATCGCCACCGTGTCCGATTGCGCGATAGAGATACTTTTCCGCCTCCTCGGCCGCGAGGCGCGCCTGGCGGAAGTCTCGCTCGTGATCGGCGGTTCGCTTAAGATCGGCAGGGCTGAACGGATTGTCCCACATTTGGTGGATCGAAGGCTGCCCAAACACCTTCTCGATTGTTAGCTCGGACTGATTAAGGTTGTCGAGCGCGGCGGCTATGTCCGGCGCCGCCGAAGGAGCATACATTAGCGTTGTGTATTCCTCGAAGAAGGTCGCACGAGCCATGGGACCCGATTGCCACGGCGCAGCCGCACCGTAAGCCATGGCAGGCCATGCCAAGCGCATTAACGATTGTGCGCTGTCCGACCACACGGAGTTAATCATTCCGAGCGCTTCGGAGCGTCGTCCCGCAGCAAGGAAATTGTCGATGTTCTCGAACGTCATATCGAAATTGCACGCAATCTCTTGCCAATTCGCGACTCCGGACTGTACGAAATGAGGAAGGTGTTTCGCGACAAGAGGCTCCAGCCACTTCTTGACATTCGGTTGCGCGTCATAATCCCACGCCACGGGAATCAAGCCGTGCGGTAGGCGATCAATGATGTCGGGATATTTCACCACCACATCCGCCCACGCCATTACGGTTTTCCCATGTTGCTGAAACAGTTTCGTCACGTTGCCAAGCTGGTCAGCGAAGAGCTCGGCAGGAGTGATGTTGCCATGTTTCTTTGCGACGTCCTCGATTCGCCAGGTCTCGTCGAATCCAACGTGTACGAATTGGCTGGGGAAGAGGTCCGAAATCTGGGCGGCCCAGTCCGCGAGCAAGCTCGCCACTTTAGGGTTCGTCGGATCCAGCTCCACCGCATGCGGGAAAGCTCCGAGGTCCGAGTACAGCTCGATGCGCAGCAAATCATGCAAATGTCCGTAAAGCTCCAAGAACGGGATGACGTCGATGTGGCGTTCGCGGCCGTACGCAATGATTCGCTTGATCTGGTCCTTGGAAAAGCGGCCCTCGGGATTCAGCAACGGATAGCCGTCGAGTTCAATCGCGCCTTCGCTGTAGATGTAATACTGATTTGCTTTCCAGCGCGCGAGGAAATCGATCTGTTGCTTAACTTCGTCTTCGGTGGGCAGCGGCCCGTGGCTCATGTCGATCATGGTTCCCCGGTAAGCGAGGCTTGGCCAATCGTGGATTTGGACTTCAGGAATCACCGCGTTGCTTTTATTTCCTTCGACGAGCTGCCGTAGGGTTTGGACTCCGTAATACACCCCGGCTGATGAGCTAGCCTCGATTTCTCCGCCACTCGGGGTGATTTTCAACCGGTACGCCTCGCGAGAATCGGGTCCAGGCCGCTCGCCGGGAAGAGGGAGGTCGGCGACGGGTCCAGTGCGTTTGAGAACAATGCAAGGCCCACTCGGATGCTCTACGATCGAAATCGGAGCCGAGCTGCGCGCCGATAGCATGGCTGCGAGTTCGTTTGCGGCGAAACGATCCTCCTCAGCACCGCCAGCTGCTAAACAAATGTTCAAGCCCTTAAGTGCGAGCTGTCCCGATCCATACTGGATTTGCTGCGGCTTGGGCAACAACGGCGAGTGCGCGATTGCAACGCTCGTGCAGAACAGAACGCAGATGGAGACCCTTAAACAGAGCACTGCGTGACTCCTGCCATTTACAAAACTTCGACTCCATTTCGAAACACGTGGCGGATCCCGACGGGCGGGACTGCCGGGTTCTCGTACGTACCCTGGCTATTGACCCTTTCCGGATCGAATACAACCACATCGGCAAAATAACCCTGTTCCAGACGACCGCGCTTTTCCATCCCGAAGCGGCGCGCCGGCTTGTCCGTCACTTTGTGAACAGCTTCGGCCAGCGTGAGCCATCCGCGTTCACGGCTCATTTCACCCAAGAGCAGAGGGAATGTTCCGTAGAGGCGCGGATGCGGACGGCGCTTGACGTAAAAACCGTCGCTAATGACGCAAGAAAGGGGATGCGAGAGCGTCTCCCGCAGATTTGCTTCACTTTGATTTCGTTCCAGCATGTTCACGCGCCCACGCTCATCTTGAATCAGATCGAGAACTACCTCCACGGGTTCTCGATCGCCCCGCTCTGCAATCGCCGCGATGCTCTTGCCGACCAATTCGAGGTGACTTTCAGATTCAACCGAAGCGATCAGTATCCCGGCCCAACCTTGTGCCAGACCCGCTTCCGTCTCTGTGGTGATTCGTCTCCGCTCGGCAGGATCCGTCAGGCGCGCAAGCAGACCGTCTATTCCCCCTTCCAGCGCCCATTGCGGAAGGAGCTGAGTCAATACGGTGCTGGCGTGAGTGTACGGATAGCAGTCGAAGCCCACATCAACACCTTTCGCCGCCGCGTTATTGATTTTGTCGAGTGCGAAACGTTGCTTATCCCAGTTGCGCGGCCCGACGGCTTGCAGATGCGAGATTTGTAACCGGCAACCGGTCCGCTGCGCCAGTTGCAATTGCTCGTCTATCGCCTCGATCAAGCGGTCGCCGTAATCGCGCATGTGGGTTGCGTAAGTTTTTCTGTGCTGTGCCACGACAGCGCACAGCCGTTCCAGCTCTGCAAAAGGCGCGCTAGCTCCCGGTGAATACATCAGGCCGCTCGAGAAACCGCACGCGCCTTCTTGCAAGGATTCAGAGAGCTTCTGCTCCATCCAATCCAGATCCCTGCCGGGCAGGGGCCCCAACTGGTTTCCCACCCGCGCGATTCGAAGCGTTCCGTGCCCTAATAAGGAGAATACGCTCGTCGTAGTGGATTGCGCCGCGCGATCCAGATAGGCCTTCGCTGTCGGCCAGCCCCAATCCTCGCCGCCGCAAAGAATGCCGTTGGCAAAATCATGTAAGACTTTGGGATCTTCGGGCGCCGGATAAGCTGAGAATCCGCAGTTGCCGACGACTTCCGCTGTAACTCCCTGCGCGATCTTGTCGCGGCGGTTTTCGAGTACCTGCAAATCTAAGTGGGAATGCGAGTCGATGAAACCCGGCGCAACGACCAGGCCGCGACAGTCGATGACGTACGCATCCTCCGGAACTTCAAAAGAGCCCGCTTCGGCAATCCTTTCGCCCATTATCAGCAGCTCACCCCGGCGCAATGGCGCACCCGTACCATCCGCCAGCACGCCGCCTTTGAACAGGACTGCGTTCAAGAATTTAAACCTCAGCCCTTCGGCCGCTCGGCATATTTGAGCGCGAGCGCGCGTATCTCATAACTGAAATCGAGGAATCGCTTCTGCCAACGCTTCGCGCTCCCTGGCGCATATTTGTAGAATCCCCTGGCATTCGAGATGCCGCGGCCGCCAGACGCCACGACCTCCTGCATGAGTTTGGGAACCTGCTTGTCGCAGCAAAGGTCCGGAAGCAAGTCGCGCATTACGGCTGCGTAGGCAGGAATCCCAGTCAAATCCATATAACGGAAAGGGCCGGCCATGGTGATCCAATAGCCCATGTCGTTGCGCACCGACCGGTCCACATCTTCGACCGAAGCGAAGCCGTTCGCCACGAGAAAGAACGCCTCGCGAAGCATGGCGTACATGATGCGATTGGTGATGAATCCGCGAATGTCACGGCGGACCAGCGTCGGCTCCTTCTTCCATAACATCGCAAGCCGCATCACTTCTTTAGCATTTCGCTCATCGGTTTGTTCCCCGCAGATCACTTCAAGGAAGCGCAGAATGTGAGCGGGTTCGCCCCAGTGAATGCCAAGAATTCTTTTCGGGTGGAGCGCGCCGCGCTGCAGTTCTGATACTGGCAAAGCTGACGTGTTGCTTCCGATCAGCGCTTCCTGTGCAACCTTCTCCTCAACCTTCCTCAAGACTTGCCGTTTCGCGTCGAGATCCTCGAAAATCGATTCGATCACGAGCCCGCAGTGCTGGAGTGCCCCAAAATCGCCCGAAGAGCTCAAGTTATTCAGCAGATCAGCGGGTTGCTTCGAAAGCAGCTTTTCGGCGCGCATTTCGCGCAGCAAGCCCTCGACACGCCGCTTCAAGCCGCGCCTCCTAGCAGCATCTTTATCAATCGCAACTACCTTATGGCCGGCAGCTATGAGACAAGTCGTGATGCTTGTGCCCATTAAACCGAGGCCGACCACACCGGCAGATATAGGCTGCTGACGTTTGGATCTGGCGCTACGATTCGCCATTAGGCTGACGGCCTCCCGCGGGGCACATGAGCGATAGCATCGATCTCCACCTTGATTCCTCCCCCGAGCACCGATTGCACCGTGGTGCGTGCCGGCTTCACCCCAGTGAAGAATTCGCTGTAGGTTTTATCAAATCGATCGAAGTCGTTGACGTCCGCTAAATGGCAGGTGCACTTCACGACGTCCTCAAACGTGCACCCCGCCTGCGTAAGCACCTTTCCGATATGCGACAGTGTGAGCCGCGTTTCTTCCTCGATCGACCCGTGAACCACTTCGCCAGTCGCCAGATTTTGTGCCGCGTGGCCGCTGATGAATAACCAACCATCGCAGAGCACACCGGCCGAATACGACCCCGTCGACGCCAGCTTGTCCGGATGTTTGATTTCGCTTTTCATGAACGCAATTGTTGAAACTCATTAACACCCGCTGTTGTATCGAGAGTCGGGTTACGCGGAAGTCCCAGCCGGTCAAGCAGGGCGAGCACCTGGCGGTTTAGAAACGAGATCTGGTCCTCGAGGTGTTTGTCCAGTCCGAGAGTGAGCTGGCGAACGACCGTCCCATCTAGAATGCCGCGCGTTGCGAGCAGGCGTTTCTCGGCATGGTGAAACAACTCCATATGTTGCAAACTGAAAACAATTTGGGGCAGAACCGCCCGGAAAATTTCGTAGGCGCCAAGCTTGTCGCCATCGGTCGCGAGCTTAAATACTTTGGCGAGCAGATCTGCCACCGCAAGGCCCGGCATAACTCCACTGATACCGGCCGGTATGAGGTCCAACATATACATACCTCCCCAGCCTTCCAGGACTCCGACTTCGCCATCCGTCGCTTCCGTAATGGCAACTACTTTCAGCGCCATCAGCGGTTCCTCTAGTTTGATCCATCGAAAGTGTGGATGGACGCGATGCAGCTCTCCTATAAAGGCCGGTGTCACGGTCGGCCCCAGTGGGTTCACATCCTGAATCAGCAGTGGCACGTCGATCGATGAAAGAATACGGTCGAAGTAGCGATAAAAATCAATTTCGCTGAAAGCGAAAATCCGGGGTACGGCAACGGCAATGGCCGCGGCTCCTGATTTCTGAGCTTCACGCGCGGATTCTACAGCCTGTGTAGCGGATACGAAGTTGACCTGTGCAAAGACTGGTATGCGACCAGCCGCCTCCTGGACGGCCTCTGCAACAACGCGCAGTCTCTCGCCATCGGAGAGTTTATAGAATTCGCTCGCATATCCCGGCAGACACATGGCGCAAGCGCCGGTCGCGCATGCAAAATCCACCAAGCGCCTCAGTGACAGCCAATCGATCTGTTCCTCCGCTGTGAAGGGCGTCGGGATTATTGGAATGATGCCGCTTACACGGAACTCGTGCGTTTTGGCCACGCCTGCTCCTTGTCCGCTTCCTGTGCGATCAATCTCATGCGCTTGCGTTCTTCGTATACCGTAACCAGGAAGGTCCCGGTAAATACCAACAGTCCGCCGAACACCAATGCTGCCGTGATCTTCTCCTTGACAACAACCGTGGAGAGCAAGACCCCAAATACCGGCAGCAGATAGATTGAAAGCGAAGCTTGCGTCACATCGATCTTATCGATGACCCAGAAGTACAGCAACGTCGAGACGCTCAGGCTTAATACCGCGATGATGAGCAAGCTGGCCCAAACGCCCAAACCTAAAAACATAAATTCCGAGACAGCGCGGCGCTCAAACAGCAGCATTAATATCAACAGCTCGAGATCCGCCAGCAAAAAACTGTATACGAGCAACTCGACCGGAGTAAATGTCTCGAGCAGCTTTTTCGTATAGGTGTTGTAGAACGCGCTGCCCAGGCAGCTCGCGAAAATCAGCAGGTTGCCCAAAAGATAGGTCCCTCTGAAAATCGAAATGGACCTCCAGTTGATGTCGGAAACCATCAGGACGCCGCAGATTGCCAATCCGAAGGAGAGATAACGCACGGGGGTCATTCTTTCGCCAAGCAGAATCACCGCCATAACCGCGGTCAGGACCGGAATGGATAACGTCAGCACTGATGCATTGCTTGCCAGCGAGTGCTTCACTCCCCAGGTGAGGCCGAGCTGCGCTGGAATGATGCCGAGCGTCGAAGCGAACAAGAGATCCCGCCAAGCCACAGGCGTCCGTAACGGGCGTGGTTTTTTGCCCCGGCTCACTCGCACCAGTGGTGCAAATAACGCGGTCGCGAGGGCTAATGGAATCAAAGCAACGGCTATCGGCCCCAGACGCTCAGTCGCGATCTTCGCACCCGAAAACTGAAAAGCCCACATCAGATTCACAAGCAGAAGAACGAGAAAGTACTGAATCGGTGATCGCTTGCGCGGGCCACCCTGCGCGTTGCCGATTTCGTCGCTAATTTTTCTACTCATCTCTGTCAGATTCGCTACGCGGTCGGAGTTCTTCCAGATTTGGCAGGGTATCGCCGTCCTTGAAATTGCTCAGTACATCCCAGAGGTGCGTCTGCAAGCGGCGCCAGTATTCGTATTCCGCATCCCAGCGTCCCAGCACACTGTTCAAGCGATGCTCCGTATATTCGCTGAGCCACTGGGAGCGATACACTTCGCGCAAATCCGAGATTTCGTCCATCAAATCCATGACGCGCCCGTGATTGCGCGCGCTCGATTCCCATCCTAGATAGAACTGAATATCGGCGCGGCCCGGATGGCTGCCAAGCGTCTTAAAATAGCCCGCCATTTCGTGTGCGTAGATGTACTTCATCCCGACGTAATCGAGCATTCGCGCTCCCAAAACCAAGGAGGGTAGCGAGTAAGAGTCTCCCTTTAGACTTCGAGCACGAGCCAGGTGCTCTTGCGCATCCTCCGCCAAAAGCCGGATCTCGCGCAGCGATTCCTGGCGCGCTGTCAAGTGTTCCAGATGCGCCTGCGTCAGCGGATCATCCCACAAGCGGAAGATTGTTTCCGATCCCAAGACTTGTTCAATAGACTGTTGCGCTTTCGCCAGCGCGTCTAATCCGGGCGCTACTTCGGCCGCTACCGCCGCAGAATAGAACGACGCAGCATAATCGGCGAAAAATCGTCCGCGATTCATCGGCTCTGTCTGCCACGCGGCGGCGGCTCCGTAGGCCATGCCCGGCAGCGCTGTCCGGTAAAGCACCTGCGAAGCATCGGTCCACCCTGTGTTGATCATGCCCATGGTGCCGTATTTGCGGGCATCGGCCAGAAATCCAGCGATGTTTTCAAAAGTGCGGATGAAGTCCGGCGTAATTTCGTCCCAGCACCAGATCCCGGGCGCAAACACGTGAGGTATTTTCTCGCGGGCGAAAGGGGCAACCAAAGCACTGTAGTCGGGCTGCACATGGTAGTGCCAAGGGACAGCAATCACGTCTTTAGGCAGTTGGGCAAACAGCTCGGGATATCTGGTGAAGATGCGAGCGCCGCTGTTTACGTCGGCCCAAAACATGGGCCGCTTACCGTACTGGCGGACGAGTGCGGTGATGTTCTTCAACTGCTCGACATACAGCTTTCCGGGCTCTACGTTACCCGCCGCTTTACTGCCGGCCTTCTCCAGCTCCCAGGGCTCGTCCATGCCGACGTGAAACCACGGACTGGGAAAGAGCGCGGCCAGTTGTTCGACCCAATCGTGCAACACAGTCTGCATTTTCGGATTGCGAGGGTTGATCTCGCCGCCGTGGGGCAAAGCAGCCAGATCCGCGTACCGCTCAACGCGGAAAAAGTCGTGCAAGTGGCCGTAGAGTTCGACGCATGGGACGACATCGACATGCCGCTCCCGCGCGTAGCCGATGATCCGCTGAATCTGTAGTTTCGTGTAGCGGGCTCCCGGGTTGATAAGCGAGTAGCCGCGTAGCTCGATATTGGCTTCAGAGTAAAGATAGTATTGATTGGCTTTCCAGCGAGCAAGAAAATCGATCTGCCGTTTGATTTCATCTTCGGTCGGCAACGGTCCATGACTGGTATCCATCATGAAGCCGCGATATGCCAGAGCCGGCCAGTCGTGGATCTCCACCTCGGGCAGAAACTTGTCTTCACCGCGTTCTTCGACCAACTGGCGCAGTGTCTGGCACGCATAGAATAAGCCCGCTGAAGAGCGCGCTCGAATTTCGATGCCTTTGGGAGAGACGCGCAGGCCGTATGATTCTCTGGACTGCGGTCCCGGACGATCATCTGCACCGGGCAACGCATCCACCGGTCCGCTGCGGTAGAAGACGATCCTTGGACCAGAAGCCCTGCCACGCGCCACCGGCACGCTTGATCCCGTGACCGCTTCTAAGGCAGACGCGAGTTCGTTCGCCGCAAACCGGTCTTCTGGAGCCGGAGTCGACCCGAAGGAGATCGCTATTCCCTTAAGGCTCAGCTCTGCTTCGCCGTACCGAATTTGTTGCGGCTTCGGAACGAGCGGGTTGTGATTGGCGTAGAGAGGCGCAACCAGGAGAAAGAGCAAACAGAGAAGAAGCGCCATGACGTTTCGTGTGCTTCCGGGCTAACGCGTTCTCGATTCGGATCTATCACCCAGGAACCCGGATTACACATCGTACGCGAGTACCCGGAGAGGGCACAATCGCAACTTAGCGCCTTCCGATTCGCTCATCCAATATGCTGGACATTATCAGAGACCCGGCTGCAAGCGCTGGTTTGACTTAAAGGCTCTCGCCCGTTCCTTGGTGATATCCCGGCATGGGCCCCGAAAAAGGTATGGAGCACCAACGAGAGCTGGGCCAGAACGTACTTGACATGCAATAGGTTATTGAATTACAGTCGCGGTACTTCTCACAGGGGAATCGAAAGTGAATCACAAGAATCTTCTCTTCGCACTTTTAGCAGCTGCATGCTGCGCTTTTAACCTTTCGGCTGATGTCACCGGCACCATTCTCGGCACTGTGCGCGATAGTTCAAACGCCATTGTCGTCGGCGCGCAGGTCTCAGCGATGAATACCGATACGAACTTCACCAAGCTGGGGCAGTCTGACTCGAATGGCGACTATCGCCTTCTCGCTTTGCCGGCGGGACGCTACAAGGTCACGGCGACAGCTCCGGGGTTTGAGCAGTTCGTCACTACCGACATTGACTTGAAAGTAAATGATCAGCTTCGGGTCGACGTAACCTTTCGATTGGGAACGGTCAAGGAGGCCGTGACAGTGGAGGCAAACCCGGTTCAGGTTGAGACGGAAAGCACTCAACTCGGTCAAGTGATCGGGACAAAGCAAATACTTTCTCTTCCGCTGAATGGGCGTAGTTACATCGATCTGCTCGGGCTGCAAGCAGGTGTCGCGCCGACTACCTCCGAGTCAATCCAGCAGGATCGTCCCGTTTCCGGCATCTTATCGCCCGGAAACATATCCGTGAACGGCCAGCGCGAAACGGCGAATGCTTTCCTTGTGAATGGAGGCGATGTGAGCGAGGGCCGGAACCAGGGGGCCGGACTGATTCCTAACATTGATTCCATTGAAGAGTTCCGTTTGATTACAAACGGGTTCGATGCCGAGTACGGTAAATACAGCGGCAGCGTCATGAACGCTGTTACCAAATCGGGCACAAATGGGTTTCATGGCACCGTCTTCGAGTTCCTTCGCAACGACAAATTCGACGCCCGGGGCTTCTTCGATCCGACTAAGGCGGAGTTGCGCCGCAACCAGTTCGGGTTTGCAGCTGGAGGGCCGTTCATCCGAAACAAGCTGTTCTGGTTCACTGATTATCAGGGAACTCGGCAGGTCGCAGGCGCAAGCACGGGGTTAGTGTCAGTACCCTCGGCAGCGGCGAGATCGGGCATCTTCGATCCCGGCGCGTTCATGGATGCGAACGGCAATCTCATGGGAGTGAATGGCCCTTACTGGGCCCAGGTGCTTTCTCAGAGGCTGGGTTACCCAGTTCAAAACGGAGAGCCGTATAGTTTTGCCGGTTGCGCCAGCTCGGCTGCCTGCGTCTTTCCAAACGGAGTCATCCCGCAGAGTGCATTCGCGAAACCGGCCGTGGGAATTCTTCCCTACATCCCACTCCCCAATCAGTCGAACGGCTATTACGCCAACTCTAGTGAGAAGAACAGTGCAGTCGATGACAAGATCGGGGAACGCGTTGACTTCATCAACCAGATGACAGGCAATTGGTCGTTCTATTACCATTTCGACGATTCAACCGTAAAGAATGCGCTTCCTGCCGCCAGCGTGCCCGGTTTTTCTGCAACCACTCCTACCCGCGCCCAAATGGCCGTGATGAGCAACACAAGGACGTTCGGCCCTACTCAGGTGAATGAGTTTCGGCTGAGCTTCTTCCGGACGGCAACCAGAAAGGACGAGCCGACCGGGGGGTTGGCGAGTCTTTCCGATCTCGGTTTTGTGACCGGTCCCGGCACCTTGGGCATCAATCCTTCGGGCCCCGCTGGTTTTCCACAGACCGTGCCACCTATTTACTTCAACAGTTTCTCTATTGGCGTTCCTACGCTCACGACGTTTCAGCCTGACAACACTTACGCGCTAGCTGACAGTTTTTCCAAAGTAAAGGGTGCACATTCGCTGAAGTTCGGGGGCGAGTTTCGCTACTTGCAAATCAATGAGCGCAACACCTGCGCTCCCAACGGAGATTTCACGTTCGATGGAACCGAAACCGGCAGCGATTTCGCCGACTTCCTGCTCGGCGCACCACAGAACTATAACCAGTGCAGCCAACAGTTCCTCGATTCTCGCAGCCGTTACGGAGCGCTGTACATCCAGGATGCGTACAAAGCGAAGCCTAATCTGACGTTCAACTTAGGTCTGCGTTGGGAGGTGAGTATGCCCTGGTACGACACGCAGGGGAAAATTGAGACGATCGTCCCGGGCCTGCAATCTGTACAATTCCCGACTGCTCCTCGCGGCTGGGTAGTTCCCGGAGACCCGGGCATTCCAAGCACGCTTGCTCCAACCCGTTACAACAATTTTGGTCCTCGAGCCGGTGTAGCGTATTCACCTGACTTCAAAGACGGGCTTTTGGCAAAAATAACAGGAGGACCCGGTAAGACCAGTATCCGCGCAGGCTACGGAATCTATTACACATCCATCGAGGATCTGAATCTGTTTTACGAGGTGGGTGACGCTCCTTTCGGCCTGTATTGGGTTAGCCCCGAACCCGTATTATTCGATCAGCCTTTCTTAACTCGTGCGGATGGCAGTTCGCAGGGACAGCGGTTCCCTTTTACGTTCCCCGTCCCTGGAAGCCCGGCCAATAAAACTCTGGATTACTCGGTTTATCTGCCGATTTCCTATTCGCCCGGATACTCCATTCACAACCGGCTTCCGTACGGAGAAGACTACAACTTGACCATTCAGCGTGAGCTATCGAAAGCTACTGTCTTAACTTTGGCCTACGTCGGAACCCAAGGTCATAGGCTGATTTCCCAATACGACGCGAATCCCGGCAATCCCGCGCTATGTCTCCAACTAAATCAATTGGGCGCAACGCCCACCTGCGGGCCGAATGGCGAGCAGGATACCTATACGCTCCCGAATGGTCAGCAGGTCTTTGGAACTAGAACCGCACTCGGGCCAGCCTTCAGCCAGAACAATAGCTTTACGGCTAACATTGCCAATTCGAACTACAACTCGTTCCAGGTTTCGGTTGAGAGAAAGGCGGCCGATCTCACCTTCCTCGCAGCATATACCTTTTCCAAGGCTATCGATAACTCTTCCGCTTTCGGCGAGTGGGTCAACTTCAGCAACTACCGGCTCAGCAGGGCGCTTTCTTCCTACGACGTAACGCATAACTTTGTCGTGAGCTACAACTGGGCAATTCCCTTCGATCGCGCTTTCGGCGTGCTCCCCAAGCGTCTAACTCAAGGCTGGAGTCTCAATGGAATCACCCGCTTCGCCAGCGGTTTCCCAATTGGAATCAGTCAGGGGTCGGGTGATTACTCGCTGACAGGAAGTCCCAACACTGATACACCCAATCTGGTAGGACCCGTTCATACTCAGGACGCGCACAATCCTGGACCCAACGGCCCGAACACGTATTTCTTGCCGGATGCATTCACTTCAGAGCAGCTCGGCCAGTTTGGCACAGCCAACCGGCGATTCTTTCACGGCCCTGGCATTTTGAACACAGACTTGGGCCTGGAGAAGGACACTCGCATTACCGAAGCCATGAATGTCCAATTCCGCGCCGAGTTCTTCAACATCTTCAATCACACTCAGTTCCAAAATCCGAACGGTGATTTCAGTAGCGACAATTTTGGGGTCGTTACCAACGCGCGTGCTCCTCGGATCGGTCAGCTCAGTTTGAAGTTCGCTTGGTAAGAAAATAGTTGCCGGAGTGCACCGATTCCCCTTCTGTTGCGCCCTGCTCATCGCTTTCACGTCTCAAGTGTTCTGCGCCGAAAGCGCGGCTGACTACCGGAAGCGAGCCCTTTTGTGTTCGCAGAGGAAGCAGTGGGACCAAGCCATCGTCCTGTACCGCAAGGCTCTCGCACTCGAGCCTCACGATGCGGCCACTCATTACGATCTGGCTCTCGCTCTGAAATACGAGGGCAATTCGGCGACGGCGATAGAAGAGTTCACCAAAGCGCTCCAGATCAGGCCGGATTGGTCCTCGGCACATTACGGGCTGGGCGCAGCCTATTACGACCAGGGCAATCCGAACGCGGGCAAGCCGGAATTGCGCTTGGCAATCCAGCTTGACCCGAGCAACGCTGCCGCCCGGCGTTATCTGGCAGGGGTGCTACTCGCCGCCAACAATGCGGGCGAAGCCATCGAGCAGCTCGAAGCCGTTCTCAAAATCCGGCCGCAAGATCCTGGCACGCGCGCCCAACTCGGACTCGCTTACCTACAAAATGGAAATCCCGAAAAAGCAATTTCCGAATTCCGGCGGGCCCTTGCAGCGCGTCCTAATGATTTCGAGACTCACTATCACCTGGGCGTCGCACTTGGTCAGCAAGGTGAATTGCAGGAGGCGCTTTCCGAGTTCCGCCGATCCGCCGCCCTTAATCCGCAGTTCGGTCCCGCACGCGAGAGCATCGGTATTGCTCTACGCCGGCAGGGCGACAATAATGGCGCGCTAAGCGAGTTCCTTGAGGCTGCCCGGCTTATGCCGCAGAATCCCATTGCGCTCTGCGATCTTGGTCTGGCACTCAAGGAGACCGGCGACATGATCGGTGCAGTCTCGAACCTTCGCAGGGCTGTCGAGTTGAAGCCGGATTTCGAAAGGGCCAGGTACGCACTAGGCGTCGCGCTCAGAATGCAAGGCCGGAACGCAGAAGCTGCGGCGGAGATGCGTGATATCCGTAAATTGCATCAATCACGCGTAGAGCTAGCACAAAGCAGAAAGCTCATTCAGGATGGCTTGGAACTGCTGAAACAGCAGCAATGGCAGGAAGCCGCAGATCGATTCCAGCAATCCGCGAACCTGAGCCCCAACCTGCCGTCAAACTATTACTACCTCGGAGTCGCAGACGAGAAACTAGGCGATCCGAAAGGCGCGACTGACGCTTACGCGAAAGCGCTCGATCTAAAACCTGATTATGCTGAAGCGCACATGAGCCTTGGTGTGCTCTATGCGCGACAAAACGACAACGACGAAGCACTGAAACAGTTGCGAGAAGCTGTACTCAGCGATCCCGACCTGGCAAACGCGCATTACAACCTCGCCTTGGTGCTCGTCCGCACGGGAAAGGCAGATGACGCAGCACGTGAGCTCTCCCAAGCCATATCGCTGAATCCAAACTATTTGGATGCGCGCATGCTGCTCGGAAATGTCTTGACGGAGCAGCACGAGCCGGATCGCGCGGCTGAGGCGTACCGCGACGTCATCAGGCGGGCGCCACAGTTTGCAGAAGCCTACAACAACTTGGGTTTACTTTGGCTCCAGGCGGGGAAACTGTCAGAAGCTGAAAAAGTTTTTCAAGAGGCGATCCGCCGCAAGCCCGATTACGCAGCTGCTCACTATAACCTTGGACTCACACTGCTGAAATCGGGCAACTCCTCGGCCGCGCAAACCCAGTTCGAGACAGCTCACCGGCTAGATCCTCAAATCCCGGAATGAGCGTTCACCCGTGTATTTTTCTACCGCGTCGAGATCGATAGTGATTCCGAGTCCGGGCCCGTCTGGGATCGGGAGCATGCCGCCTTCGTCCAGTTGCCATTTGGTGTCAACGATTTCATCGATGAACGGAGAACCGGTGAGGTATTCAACCAAGTCCGTGTTCCTGCTAGCGGACGCGAGCTGAAGGTCAGCAGCCAATCCGAGCGCGGTGTTCCATCCGTGCGGGATGAAGCGAATGCCGTTTTCTTCCGCCATCCACGCAACTCTGCGTTCTTCAGAAATGCCTCCCACCTTCGTGACATCCGGCTGCACTATATCAAAGGCGCCGCCCTGCAGCCACGGGACGAAAGACTGGCGGCGAGTGAGCACTTCCCCGCCCGCAATTGGGAGCGGCGAATTTTTTCGAAGAAGTACATAATCGGGCAAGCTGTCGGGCAGGAGCGGCTCTTCAAACCAGTACACGCCGTAGTCGGCGAGCATGTGTGCAGTCCGGGCCGCCCATTTGTATCCCTGAGGCCAGAAAGCGTCGCTAGCCCCAGCATCCACCATGAGGAGCGCTTCGGAACCCACCGCGTCTCGAGCAGCCCGAACGATCTGCTCGTCCGTCGTTTTGCTCTGCCGGCCAAATGGGCCCCAGCCGATTTTGAACGCTTGAAATCCTTGGGAGCGGATCGCATGCAGATGCTCAGACAACGATTTCGGCTCTTGCATCAGCAGAGAAGCATAAGGACGCACGCGATCCCGGTACCGGCCCCCGAGCAATCTACCAACTGGTTGGCCGACGGTCTTGCCCAGGATGTCCCACATGGCGATATCGATTCCGCTGATCGTGTGCGTAAGAGTTCCGCCGCGGCCCAGCCAAAATGTGTGCGCGTGTAGCTTTTCGCTGACGCGCTCCGGTTCAAGCGGATTTTCACCTCGATAAAGAGGCGCCAGAACGCTCAAGGCCGCGTGTACCAAAGCGTCATTTGTGAATGCAGAACCCCATCCGGTAACGCCCTCATCAGTCGAGACGGCAATTAGGGTGTGAACGCAATCATCCGGTTTGATCTCGTTGGCCCAACCGCCTTCGGGCGTCGCGCCGCGCAAACCCGCTGCTCTAATTTCTGTGATCTTCATACGCTGATGGAGGCTTTCGCGAGAATGCCTCCATCGCAAACCAAATGCGATCCCGTGACATACGAGGACTCTTCCGAAAGCAGCCATACAACGGCCCGGGCCGGGTCCTCGGGCTGCGCCAGCCGGCCTAACGGGATCTCTTTCGACACTTGCTCCCGCATTCGGGGAATCTCTTCTGGTGGAACGTTGTTCCACATCAGGCGTGTTTCCGTCGCTCCCGGAACGATTGCATTGACGCGAATACCGTGCTGAGCGTAATCAATCGCCATGCACCGTACGAGCGCCGAAATGCCAGCTTTTGTCGCACTATACGCGCCCGATCCGCCAGCGGCAAGCGCGACGAACCCAGTCGGCGAAGATGTGCAGACGATTGAGCCTGGAATCTTCGCTACCAACATTGTTCGAAGCGCATGTTTCGACGCGAGGAAGACCCCGGTGAGATTGGTTCCGATGACGAAATTCCAGGTCGAGAGTGGAAGCTCATGCAGAAGGCCTCCTATATCTATTCCAGCGTTGGCGAAAAGTCCGTAGGGCGCGCCAAGCTGTTGGGAAATATTGTCAAACGCTCGTTCAACTTCTTCTTCCGCCGCGACGTTGCAGCGAATTCCGAGTGCGCGTCCGGCACCGTTCAGCATGGCTTCATCTGCGGCGGCCTTTGCCGTCTGCTCGTCTTTATCGAGTACAACAACGTTGTCGCCACGCTTGGCGCACAGCAGCGCCACAGCTTTGCCGATACCATTTCCTCCACCCGTGATAACGATCGTGCGCCCTTCGGTTGAGCTAAATGACATGTGTGGGTTCTTGGATGAACCGCCTTCGGATCAGTATGTAGATAAAACCCGCGCAAAGCCAGATGAATCCCACCAATCGCGCTTGCCAGCGCAGGTTGGACCAGATGTAAAGGCATACTGCGCATCCAGCAAGAGGGAGCACCAGGTAGCTCCACTGGCGGTTTCGTCCCCTCACGAAGTAATGCATGAACGTCGCCGCATTCACTCCCGTAAACGCAAGAAATGCGCCGAAGTTGAGTAATTCAGCGCCTAGCTGATAGCTCATCAACAGAGCGCCGATCAAGGCAATCACGCCGCTAAACATCACGTTGTAGTTCGGTATGTTTTTTTTGCTGTCTACGTGACCGAAGAAGGGGGCGGGCAGTGCATTATCGCGGCCCATCCCGTACAGCAAGCGCGCAGCACCTAACTGCGATCCCATGCCGGAACCGATGGTGGCGACCAGCAAAGTCCCGTTTACAATGTGAAACAACGTCAAGCCTCCCGCACGCCCAGCGATGAAACTGTAAGCCGTATCGACGTCCGGATAGTGCCGGAAATCGGGCCATACTAATTGGCCGACATACACCTCGACGGCTGAGAATATTCCGGTCGCCAGGCAAACCAGGACGGTGGCTCGCAAAATATTCTTTTGCGGATTCACGACCTCTTCCGAAAGAGTGGAAATGCTATCGAAGCCGATATAGGTAAGGGCCGCAATCGATGTCCCCGTCAAGACGGACGGAAGCGAAAAATTTGCCGGATCGTAGAAAGGCTTTGTGAAAAAATCGGGACCTACGGGTCCCACACCCGCAAGATACCGAATCATGAAGAACAGCATGTATGCCACAACCACGGACATCGCGATCGTGAGCCAACGGTTCGTGGTGGCCGAGGCTTCGATTCCGCGCAAATTGAGCAGAGTGAAAAGCAAGGCGAAAAAAAACACCCAAACCGGGTACGGAATCGGAAGGATATTCGCCGCAGCTTTGCTGCACCAGATAGTGCAGATCAGCGGATTCAACAGATAATCAAGAACAATAGCCCATCCAGTGAGGAAACCAGCGAAATTGCCGAACTCCCCTCGCACATAGGCGTACGCGGAACCCGCATTCGGATAGACACGAGCCATCCTGCCATAGCTCACGGCGGTGAGCAGCATGGCAACCATGGCGATGAGAATCGCGGTGACTACGTGTCCTCTCGCTTCTTGGGAAACCACACCGTAGATCGGCATCGGTGCAGTAGGCTGAATGACAATCAGCCCGTAGAAAACGAGATCCCAAACTGTTAGCGTGCGCCTCAGCCTGGGTGTACTCGATTGAGTGATGTTCGCTTCTGACATCAGTTGTCACGTGAGATCGGGAGTGATGCTATTCGGGTAGCGTAGCGACATTGGAGTAGGCTGAGGGACCTGCAGAATTTCCGGCCCGCACCCGGTAGGATAGCGATTCCGCATTCTTGCGATCCGCGAATGAAGTAGTGCTGGCGGGAAGTTTAGACAACGATTGCCACTTCCCCTGCTTGCCCGCCCGGCGCTCGATGACGATGAACTCTGGACGACCGCCGTGAACTTTCCACGCGAGCTGCACCGCTGTTCCGGTCTGGCTGGCGTTTAATTCGCTGGGCGCTTCCGGCAATTCAGGCCAGTCGAAATAGCTCTCGTCCGCAATCGCCATGACACTGTCTCGCAACGGGAGCTGCTCCAATGTGTCATCACTGCCGGTTCGCCAGGAAAGTTTCGTGAGCTTTCCGGAGGTGATGTCGACCAACACAGGATTCTGTATCTCCGAATCGGTGACTTTCAGGGTTATTGTTTGCGCTGGAAACTGATCGCCCGGTTTACTCAAGATCGGAAGCCAGTAGGCGAGTATTGCTTTGCCGTTGGAGGAGCGGAATGCGTAGGTTTTAGCCTGGGCATTTGAATCGCTCTGAATCTTTATGGATGAATCCAGCTGAGTGTTAGAGAACAACGTATTCGTATTCTGCAGCGCTGCGAAGACGGGGCGCGGCGTAAAATCGTTCGGCTGAAATTTGAGCCCATGCAGCAAGCCGAAATCATCCAACTCGTTGCCATCGGTGGCCCCTACGATCAGCCAAACAAAAGTGCGGACGTTTGCGGCTCTGTCGAGCAGCAAGCCTCTCGGGATATATTTTGCTTGCACCGATTCGTCCGAACCCGTCCAGGAAGGTATGCCATCGTTGAATTCGTCGTCCCAGAACACAAGCTCTTTGCGAATACCGGGATAGGCGCGTACCATCTCGCGTAAAGGCCTGGAAGACTCGTTGGTGTCGTTGTCCTTGCCAATACCTTCCGGATTCAGATTATGGCCATAATCGGGGTAATTATGATAGGCGAATACGTCGATGCTGGCCGCACAATCGCAGGCGTCGAGCGCCCGTTTCGCGAAATCTCCGGCGGCTGCAGCAAGCCCTCCGAAAACAGCTTTCGCATTTGAATCGGTATCGTGAATTACCTTAGCGGAAGCCTTGAACAGCCTGCCGTAGTCTTCAGCATTCGCGGTCGGGTTCCAATAGTCGATGTTGGGCTCATTCCAGATTTCGTAGTATTCAACACGGCCTCGAAAATGGTTGACCATCCAGGCTACATACTTCGTGAACGCTGTGATCTGCTCATCTGTTTTAGGTGGCCAGAACACCGAGTACAGACTTCGATCGGGATTATGAAAGCTGCCGGGTTCGGGAGTAACACTTTGAGGAAGGCGCCCGGCAGGCGAAGTATAAAGCGGGTTCCCGTAAAGCAACTGAATCTCAATATGCACGCCATTCTCGACGAGTGAGTTGACGTAATCATCGAGCTCCGGCACAACCGAGTATTCACCCCGCTTGCGCTCAACCCATTCCCAACTGGTGTAATCCGAGCTATTTTCGTACTGCCCGATCCTAATGAAATTCACTCCTGCGTCGAACATGCGCGTCCACCACCACCGATTCCAGGGGATGAAGGGATCACGCGGCAGATCCGAATTGATGCCGAAACCGTCTTTGACTTGGCTCGACCGGCGTGGGATCAGGTGATCGGGAAGGTGTTTGTCAGCGGCCCAGAGCCCGCATTGCGGGAGAACCGCAATGCACAAGAAGAGTCGTCCAAGATTCATCTTGCCTCGCCGTATCTCGCGCCCTGAATGCCCGCCATGACGCCCCGCATGTAAGAAAAGCTCTTCTGCATTCCGGGCAGCGGGTTATCGGGATCGGCTTCGTATTCCAGATTGATGCAGCCGTTGTACTTCATTTTGATGAGTTGAAGAAAGATCTGCGGAAACGGCAGCTTCCCGTCGCCAACTGGGACCTGCGTTTCTGCGGCACTGATGTCACGCAAGTCTTTCGCGTGCATGTCCAACACTCGCGGCCCTGCTTCAGCAATCGACTGGACGACATCGACGCCGGTCGCTGCTGTATGGCCTAGATCTATGCAGAGGCCGCAACGCGGGTCCATGTTGTTCACGATCTTCAAGACACTCTGAGGCGTGGGGAAATTTTTATCTTCCGGACCGTGGTTGTGAACAGCGATTTTGATGTCGTATTCCTTTACGAACTTCTCAAGCTTCGGAAGAGTCACCGCCGTGGGGGCGCAGACAATCAGCGGAAAGCCAGCGCGTTTTGCATATTCAAATTTGTGGCGGATATCCGATTCATCATCCTTCTGAAAACTCACATTGCCGCAGCCAACCAAGATGATGCCAGCCTGATGAAACTCCTGTATCGCCGTATCGATTTGTTCAGGAGTGCTATCGAGCTTCAGATGAAAATCTTTGACGTTGAGGTACGGCGTCCCCAACTGCTTGGTCATCTCGATAGCCTGGGCGCGTGAGAAATGGCGGAAGGAATAAGACGCGACGCCGAGCTTGAGATCTGCACCGGCGATGTGATACTGCTGGGCGCGTAGAGGGCCGCTCAGGGCTGCGAAGCCGATGGCCCCCGGGACAGTTCCGAGCCAGGTTCTCCGGCTACTGCCGTGTTTGGACATAGATCATAGATCATATATCAGCGTCAATCCGGAGTTGTGGGGGAATGTGCGGAAAGAGAGTGCTGCGGGGTGCGGAGGCGAGGATTTCGTGAGTGAGATAGCGGGTTAGGCGGCTACTTTGGCGGTTATCGGTTGCTCTTCTTTGCAGGAGCCGGCTTCGCTCGAGCGATCGAGGGTGGAATTTTGCAGTAGTTGGTGGTCCACTTTAGCTTCGGCAAGCAAAACGGCCCAGCGGTGCAGGTCTTGCTTGCGGGTTTCGGCTGCTTCGCGGCGCGTGTGGTCGGCCTGTTTATGCGTCTGCGATTCGAACCCAATTTCCTGTTTGCGCGTTTCCGCTCTGAGCTTTAGAAGATCGTTGAGGCACTTGTGGAAGGCGCGCTCGTTCGTAGTCTGGTAGCGCAGATAGAGTGCGA
>JBPCLH010000088.1:0-5461 GCA_051003475.1 Bryobacteraceae bacterium | reverse complement strand
GCACGATTTCAGGAATTGTGGTAAATCCGGGAGACGCCAAGCGCGATCCAAAGATCCGCTCGATTCGGAAAACGCTCAGCGAGCGGTGGGATTTCGATGTGTCGATCATCAGCGGGCGCGCATTGGCCGACGTACGCGAACGCGCAGGGCTGAGCAATGTCATCTACGCGGGCAATCACGGGTTAGAGATTGAATCTGACACCATACGCTTTCGCGAGCCGCAAGCCGAGGCACTGCGCCGGGAGCTACGGTGCGTCTTGCTCCAATTGAAGCTTGCTTTGAGCGACACTGACGGTCTCGAGATCGAAGATAAAGGTCTGACGCTGAGCGTGCATTTTCGCCGGCTAAGCGAGCATTTGCGCGATTGGGTTCGGAACGTCACACACAGCACTGTCAGCCGATCCCGCTCTTTCAGTTGCCGCGAAGGCAAGATGGTCCTCGAGGTGCGGCCGCAAATCACCTGGAATAAGGGGCATGCCGTCAAGTGGATCGCGCGAGAGGTCTTACCCGCTGGGTCGATAGCTATTTACGTCGGCGATGACGTTACAGATGAGGATGGTTTCACCGCGATTCCCGAAGGGATTACCATCAAAGTCGGGGGAGTCGGCGAAACAGAGGCGCAATATTTGCTGCCGGATGTTCCTGCGGTCGGGCAGTTCCTCACCTGGTTAAATCACGCGAAACCGAATGCACTCGCAAATTCTCAGCGGGCTGGAAGATGACCCTCTCTGGTACAAAGACGCGATCATCTATGAAGTTCACGTTCGTGCCTTTTCTGACAGAAACGCCGACGGAATGGGAGACTTCCGCGGCCTCGCCGATAAGCTAGATTACCTCGAAGATCTGGGTGTCACGACGATTTGGCTGCTGCCATTTTGTCCCTCGCCGTGGAAGGACGATGGTTATGATATCTCTGATTTCCGCAACGTGCACCCGGCTTATGGGACACTGCGCGATTTCCAGAACTTTCTAAGAGAAGCTCACCGCCGCGGACTGCGGGTGATTACTGAGCTTGTCATCAATCACACTTCCGACCAGCATGATTGGTTTCAACGATCCCGAAAAGCCGCGCCCGGCTCACGCTGGAGAGACTTCTACGTGTGGAGCGATACACCCGAGAAGTACGCGGGCACACGTATCATTTTTAAAGATTTCGAGCCTTCTAATTGGAGCTGGGATCCGGTGGCCAAGGCGTATTATTGGCATCGCTTTTACTCACATCAGCCCGATTTGAATTTCGATAATCCACTCGTTCGGCGCGCTGTAATGCGCACCCTTGAATTCTGGGCGCAGATGGGTGTCGATGGTTTCCGGCTGGACGCCATTCCTTACCTTTATGAGCGGGAAGGCACGAATTGCGAGAACCTTCCTGAAACTCACGCCTTTCTGAAGGAATTGCGCCAACACCTGGATGAAACGTATCCCAACCGCATGCTGCTCGCCGAAGCCAATATGTGGCCGGAAGATGCAGTCGCCTATTTTGGCCAAGGCGACGAGTGCCACGTCTCCTTTCATTTTCCGCTGATGCCGCGCCTCTTCATGGCCTTGCGCCTCGAAGACCGGTTGCCGATTGTTGAGATTTTGCGGCGCACGCCTCCGATCCCGGAAACGTGCCAGTGGGCCATGTTTCTTCGCAACCACGACGAGCTCACACTCGAAATGGTCACTGACGAGGAGCGCGATTACATGTACCGCGTGTACGCGTCCGACCAGCGTGCGCGCATTAATCTCGGCATTCGCCGCCGCCTCGCTCCATTGCTCGGCAACGACCGTCCCCGGATTGAGGTGATGAATGCGCTGCTGTTTTCGCTGCCGGGAACTCCTGTCATCTACTACGGCGACGAAATCGGAATGGGTGACAACGTGTACCTGGGAGACCGCAACGGTGTGCGTACCCCCATGCAGTGGAGTCCGGATCGGAACGCCGGGTTTTCCAGTGCCAATCCTCAAAAGCTTTATCTGCCTGTCAATATCGATCCTGCTTACCACTACGAATCGGTCAACGTAGAAGCGCAGCAAGATAATCCACATTCGTTATTGAGTTGGATGAAACGTTTGATTGCCCTCCGCAAGCAATATAAGGCATTTGGCCGGGGTACGCTCGAGTTTCTCCAGCCCTCGAACCAGCGTGTTGTCGTGTATTTAAGACGCTATGAACAAGAAACGATTCTGGTGATTGCCAATCTGTCGCGCTTTGCCCAACCGGTTGAGCTCGATCTGCACAAGTATCGTGGCTACACGCCCGTCGAGATGTTCGGCAGAACGGATTTTCCGACCGTCGGAGAGAATTACTATCCCTTGACCTTGGGGCCAAACTCGTTCTATTGGTTTTCGCTGGAGGAGCGGGCTGTTCCGCTTACGGTGTCCGCGCCACGCGTGCGCGCGGGGTACCTGGGGCTGCCGATTGTTGCCGTGCACGCCTTAGCAAGCATTTGGGAACCGGGTGTTCGGGCAAACATCGCGGCAATTCTACCGCCGTTTCTGACGTCTCGCCGATGGTATCGAGCCAAAGATCGCCGCTTCCGTTCGATCGAAGCTGTGGAAGCGATTCCCATTCTCCAGCACAAATACGTAATTTTGCTGCTTAAAGTAGAGTACGCGACCGGTGATCCAGAAATCTACGTGATGCCGATCGGCTCCGCTCGCGGCGATGAGGCCCAACTGCTACAGGACGAGCATCCGGAGGCTTTGATTGCTGAAGTCCGCGCCTCTGATGGCGCACGTACGTTTCTCTACGGCTCGACTGTAAGCAGCGAGTTTTCGAGTCTTCTGCTCGAAGCTTTCGCGCGGCGGAAGCGATTCGTAGCTGAAACCGGTGTATTGACTGCGGAGCGAAATCGCGAGTTTCGGCGGTTATGGGGGCCGACGCATCCGAACCTCGAGCCTACGCGAGAGTCTACGGCCGAAATTAATACCTCGATCAGGTATGGGGATCGATTCGAGCTCAAGCTTCTGCGGAACGTAGAGCCCGGCCCGAACCCTGGCGTAGAAATGGGCCGGCTTCTTACCGAGCAGCACCGTTTTTTAAATGCGGCTCCGTTCGCGGGTTCGCTCGAATACACGACGGAAACAGGTGAACTGATTACACTCGCGGTTCTTAACGGATTTGTTCCGAACGAGGGTGATGCGTGGCAGCATACGCGCAATCACTTGACCGACTTCTTCGAGCGCGTGCCGAAAACGAGACACTCCAGGGTGGACGTGGAGAATTCAGCCCCCACGAATTTCTATGCATTGAGTTTTGTGCTCACTGAGCCTCCGGAAATGGCGAAGGAACTCATCGGGCCATATCTGTCGCTGGCGGAGACTATGGGCAAGCGTACCGCAGCACTGCACCTGATCTTGGCGCAAGACAATCGGGATCCGGCATTCACCCCGGAACCATTCAACGACTTCTACCGCCAGAGTCTCTACCACAGTTATGTCGGGCTAACGAGCCGCCGCTTTGAGTTCCTGAGGCAACGCTATTCAGACATGGCTGAAGATCTACGCGTACTTGCGGCAAGAGTTCTCGAGCAGGAAGGCGCAATCGTCTCGAAATTTCGCGCTATTTTTGACCAGCGCGTCAGGTCGATGCGAACGCGGTATCATGGCCGGCTGCATTTGGGTCATCTGCTGGTCAGAAATGGCGATGTGACCATGTTCGACTTCGAAGGCGATCCTGATTTGCATCTGAGCGAGCGGCGGATCAAGCGCTGTCCCTTGCGGGATGTCGCGAGTATGCTTCATTCTTTCGGATATGCGGCTCAATCGTCAGTACGCCAGCTCATCTCAGCCGAGCGTAATGAGATGGCTGCTCTCCAGCGGCTTAGAGTATGGGGCCGCTTCTGGTACTCACACGTCAGCGCTGCTTTTCTCCGCGGCTACTGGACGACTGCAAAGCGCGCGCCGTATTTACCCGAATCCCCGGAGCACCAGGAGTTGCTACTCGCTGCGAATTTGCTTGAACACGCGCTGCTCGACCTCCGTGCCGATATCAGCGATAAACGGGAACTCGCAGGCATGCCATTTCGGGTTATTCTGCATTTGCTCGATGCTGAGGCGGAGCGGAGAATGTAAGGGCAGGAAGTGCGGAACCCGGTCAGTTTTCGTTCCGGGCTCCGACTCTAGATTTAGTATTGCCGCTAGCGGGCCGCTGCTTTTGCCTTTGCGGCGACCGCTGGGCGCGCCACCTTGGCAGCGTGGGTCGCTTTAGCCTTGTGAACGGCGGTGCTGGAATTGTTGCGAGCTGCGCCAGTTGTTCCGTTCGCGGTCCCGTTGGTCCCGTTGCGAGGCGGACCGTTGGGGGTCAATTTTCCAAGGACAACTGAGCGCTTGGCACCGGTTGCCATCGGAACATTTGAAGGCCGTGAGTGTGCGGTCTCGTATGCCATGACCGCGAACGCAATGGCTTCCTTCGCGTCCACGTCCAGACCCACTTCGGTGGTTTCCATCACCGGAACCGTGTCCATGGCCTTGCGCAGCATGCGCATCAAGGTCGGATTGTGAGTGCCGCCGCCGGATACAAAAATTTCATCAACGCGCATCTCGGGCAAAACAAAGTTCCGGACCGCAAGCGCGATGCTTTCGGCGGTCAGCGCGGTGGCCGTCGCGATGAGATCCTCACTGCTGAGCTCCGTATCGAGCAGCTTACTTACAAATTCGGACCCATATTGTTCACGGCCGGCAGTTTTCGGCGGCCTCTGACGGAAGTATTTATCGCGAAGCAGCTTTGCGAGCAGTTTCTGATCGATCTCGCCAGTCGCCGCAATCACGCCGTCGCGATCAAACGTCTGCCGTCCTAGCGTGATGCGGGAGACGAGCTGATCTATGACCAGATTGCCCGGACCTGTATCGAACGCAATCACGCGATCCGTATTCGTGTTGGGAGGAATCGCGGTCAAGTTCGCGATACCGCCTATGTTCACCGCCACCCGCCCGCGTCCACGATGCCGAATCAACATGTAGTCGAGATACGGCACGAGAGGCGCGCCTTTGCCGCCTGCCGCCATATCCCGTTCACGGAAAGTCGAGATTACATCGATACCCGTGCGCTCCGTGATAACACTTGATTCGCCAATCTGAAACGTACTTGCGACTTTCTTGCCCAAGTACTGGGATCCTTGTCCTTCATGGAAAATCGTCTGGCCATGGCAACCGATCAGCTTGATGGAATCAAGCTGAATGCCGCCGCGCTCAGCCGTCTCTTCCAAGGCCTCGACGTATAATTCGCCCAGGAGGAAATTGAGGCGCGAAATGTCTCCCGTTTGGGCGTTCGCGTTTGAAATCGCGACAAGCGCCTCACGGATGTTCTTGGGATAAGGGACCGAGTGACTCGTCAAGACGTTTACTTTCGCCTTGAAGCCGGAACCGGTGATGTCGATGATCGCTACATCGATTCCGTCGAGCGAAGTCCCGCTCATGATACCTGCTATTCTCATCTTTTTAGCAACTCTTGCTGCAAATCTTGCAGAATCTGCAA
>JBPCLH010000087.1:0-41900 GCA_051003475.1 Bryobacteraceae bacterium | reverse complement strand
TCGCACTCTATCTGCGCTACCAGACTACGAACGAGCGCGCCTTCCACAAGTGCCTCAACGATCTTCTAAAGCTCAGAGCGGAAACGCGCAAACAGGAAATTGGGTTCGAATCGCAGACGCATAAACAAGCAGATCACACACGCCGCGAATTCTCCGAAAACCGCAAGCAGGACCTGCACCGCTGGGCCGTTTTGCTTGCCGAAGCTAAAGTGGACCACCAGTTATTACAGACCATCATGCTCCGTTTAGACCAGACCCTCGCTGCCTGCAAAGAAGAGGAGGAAGCCGAGGAAAACCAACAGCCCATCACAGCCGTAAAAGCCGCCTAAACCCCTCGCAGCACTCCGCTTTATCCCCCTCTGCACTCCCTCTATGCCATTTATCGCTTTTATACTCTAATTCTATTGCATAAAAACTGCTTCTAGGCTACGTTGGATTTATACAGAGTTGAGCGCGGCCTAACCGGGTGCGAAATTGGCTCTGTTTCGCAAATTGAATCCAGGGCTACCGGCCCGGACCTCCGAGCCTGGTGGCCCTTTCATATTGTGCACTCTTGCGAATCGGCGGCCCAAATCCGCCAACCGAAGGAGTTTTCGTTCGCTAGACCCATGTCAGATCTTCTCTCAGGCGCAAAGATTCTTCTGGAATGTCTGGTTCGCGAGAATGTCGAATGCATATTCGGCTACCCTGGGGGCGCGACACTACCGCTTTACGACGCCCTCTATGACAACCCGATCCGGCATGTGCTGGTTCGCCACGAGCAGAACGCTGCATTCTCGGCGCAGGGTTACGCACGAGCTACAGGACGAGTTGGCGTCTGTTGTGCGACTTCAGGTCCGGGTGCCACGAACCTCGTTACCGGCCTGGTTGACGCGATGATGGACTCGATCCCCATCGTTGCCATCACCGGTCAGGTTCCAACCAAATTGATCGGCAGCGATGCGTTCCAGGAGGCTGACACTTTCGGCATCACACGTTCGGCAACCAAGCACAATTTTTTGGTGAAGAACGTAGCCGAGTTGCCGCAGGCGATTCACGAGGCGTTTTATATCAGCGCCTCGGGCCGGCCTGGACCAGTGCTCGTTGACGTCACGAAAGATGTGTTGCAAGGTCAGGCGCACTACGATCCAGTAACGCAAATCCACCTGCCGGGCTACAAGATCCATACCGAAGGCCATGCCGGACAAATACGGCGAGCCGCTCAGATGATATGGGAAGCTGAGCGCCCATTTGTGTACGCGGGCGGCGGCATCATTGCGGCGAACGCAAGTGAAGAATTGCGCGGCTTCGTCGAGCTTCTGGATGCTCCCGCAGTCTGCACACTCATGGGTCTCGGCGCTCTTCCAGCCGGACATCCCAACTTCATCAGCTTGCCCGGAATGCACGGCAGCTATGCCGCCAACATGGGCATGTCTCACACCGACCTCATCATCGCGCTTGGGGTGCGCTTCGACGATCGTGTCACGGGGCGCTTGTCCTCGTTCGCTCCGCACGCGAAGGTCATTCACATCGATATCGATCCAGCCGAGGTCGGCAAAAATCGTATCGCCGATCTGCCCCTTGTTGGAGACGTGAAGCATGTGCTTCCCAGGCTCGCGGCTGAACTATCTGAACTCGCGCCTGCGATGAAGGCACGGAATGCCGCGGCTCGGCAGACTTGGTGGAAACAGATCCGCGACTGGAAGAACGAGCATCCGCTGACGGCTAAAACTTCGGAAACCGAAATAAAGCCTCAGCACTTGGTCGCGGAGGTGGACCGAATATCCGGCGGGCGCGCCATCGTTTCTAGCGACGTAGGCCAGCATCAGATGTGGGCAGCGCAGTTGATCCGGTTCAACGAACCGCGATTGTGGATCAATTCCGGCGGACTCGGCTCCATGGGATTCGGTCTGCCTGCAGCTATCGGTGCGCAGTTCGCGCGCCCCGACAGTTTGGTTTTCGCGCTGGTCGGCGATGGCGGATTCCAAATGTCCGTCCCCGAGCTCGCGACTATTGCCAACTATTCTCTGCCCATCAAAATCATTGTCATGAACAACGGCCATCTCGGCATGGTGCGCCAATGGCAAGAGCTTTTTTACAACAACCGGCTCAGTCACGTCGAACTCACTTCGTTCCCTGACGCTGAGAAACTTGCCGGTGCGTACGGCTTCAAAGGCCGAACCATCGACGCGGTGAAGGATCTGAGAGATGCCCTCGAACAGGCCGTCGCCGAACCGGGGCCGTATCTTTTAAATGTCAAAGTCTCGCCGTTCGAGAACGTCTTTCCGATGGTTCCTGCTGGCGGCGCGATCAACGAAATGGTCTTGGGCCCTCCGCAGCCCGTGGAAGCGTAGAAACGGCTGAAGCAACACTCACGATGCAGCAGATCATTTCATTGTTGATGGAGAACAAGCCGGGTGCGCTCATGCGCGTGACAGGAGTACTCGGGCAGCGCGGATACAACATTGAGAGCCTTACCGTTGCTCGCACTATCGACCCCACATTGTCGCGAATGACGATCACCGTCGACGTTGAAGCGAACATCCGCGCACAAGTCATCAAGCAGATGAACAAGCTGATCAATGTATTGCAGGCGACCGACCTGACCGATGGCCCGGGAGTCAATCGTGAGCTGATTCTCGTGCGCATCCGCGCGAGTCAAGAGAGCCGGACCGCGATCCTCAAGGAAGCCGAAATGTTCCAGGCACGCGTCGTCGATTCGGTCAGCGAGGATCTCGTTTTGGAAGTTACTGGCGACCAGGAAAAGCTCGAGGAGTTTATCAGCCTCATCACCGGCTACGGCGCGGTCGAAGTGACCAGGTCGGGCATAGTTTCAATGTCGCTCGACAATAAGAAGTTGCGCTTGTCTCCGCCTGTGCCGCGAGGTGCAATCGCGGAAGAAGCGCTGCAATTGCAGGAAACCGAATAGAATGGCAGCAACGTAGTTTTTGCTCTAGTAAAGGACACACATGGCAAATCGATTTTACGAGAAGGATGGAAGTCTTGCCCCGCTTCGAGGAAAGACAATCGCAATCATCGGGTACGGTAGTCAGGGGCACGCTCACGCGTTAAACCTCCGCGACTCCGGCCTCAACGTCGTAGTTGGCCTGCACGCCGGAAGCTCGAGCGCTGCGAAGGCGAAAGCAGCCGGCCTGAAAGTTTTGAGCGTGGCCGATGCCGCCAAGGCCGCCGAAACCATCATGCTCCTGGTCCCCGATCACGTCCAGGGCGAGATTTACCGCAATGACATCGCGCCGCACATGTCAAAAGGCAAGACGCTCATGTTCGCGCATGGTTTCAGCGTCCACTTTGGCGAGATCAAGCCTCCCTCGGGCGTTGATGTTTCTATGATTGCTCCCAAAGCTCCCGGCCATCGCGTTCGAGAGCTTTTCACCGAAGGCGTTGGCGTGCCGGCTTTGGTTGCCGTCGCCCAAGATGCCTCTGGCAAGGCGCTTGAAAATGCGCTTGCTTACGCGCTTGCGTTGGGCTGTCTCAAAGCGGGAGTCATTGAGACCACGTTTAAAGAAGAAACTGAAAGCGATCTGTTCGGCGAGCAAGCCGTTCTCTGCGGCGGGGTGACTGAGTTGATTCGCGCCGGGTTCGAAACGCTTACCGAAGCCGGTTACGCTCCGGAAATCGCCTATTTCGAGTGCCTCCACGAAATGAAGCTGATTGTCGATCTGATCTATGAGGGCGGCCTCAGCTATATGCGCTACTCGGTATCCGATACTGCCGAATATGGCGATTACACACGCGGTCCGCGCATCGTCACCGATGAAACGCGAGCTGAGATGAGAAAGCTGCTCGGTGAGGTTCAATCGGGCGAGTTCGCAAAAACGTGGCTGAGCGAAAATCGAACTGGCCGTAAAAATTTCTTGGCAATGCGCGAGCGCGCCAAGGATCAGCCCATTGAGAAAGTCGGCGCAGAGCTCCGCTCCATGATGACATTCCTCAAAAAGAAGCAGAAGGAAAGCGGCGTCCCGCAGGAAGCACTCGTCGGCGCTTAGCAGTCCGCGCACACAGAGCGCAGCGACGCGCGTTATGAACAACGACGAATCTGTCGCACTTCGCCAGATGCTGGTGGATGCCTTGCGTGGGCATCAGTCGCATCTGGATTTCGATTCCGCGCTGAAGGATTTTCCGCCCGAGGCTCGCGGCGCCAAGGTTGCCGGCGCACCGCATACGGCGTGGCAACTGCTCGAACATATGCGGATCGCGCAACGCGATATTCTCGATTTCTCGCGCGATTCCAAACACAAATCACCCAAATGGCCGGAGGGCTATTGGCCATCCACGGAGGCCCCGCCGGACGAGAAGGCGTGGGATGCGACTGTTAGCGTATTCCGAAAAGATGCCCGCGAGTTCAACAAGTTGGTGCAGGATCCGGCGCAAGATCTTTTCAAGCCATTCGACTACGGCGACGGGCAAACTCTGCTCAGAGAAACATTGTTAACGGCAACTCATAATTCCTATCACCTCGGGCAGCTTGTCTTTTTGAAGAAGATGCTCGTGCATCAAGAATAAAGGCGCCTTGGAGATCGAACAGGCTGCAGGCTCGCCGCTTGTACGGAGACTTGGCCTGTTCGATGCAACGATGATCGTCATGGGCGGCATCATCGGATCGGGCATTTTCGTTAATCCTTACGTAGTCGCCCGTCAGGTTCACAGCCCCGTTCTCATTCTCGGGGCGTGGGCGCTGGGCGGAGTAACCGCGATAGCCGGCGCTTTCATCTATGCCGAGCTCGCGATGCTAAGGCCGAATCTTGGCGGCCAATATGCGTATTTACGTGAGGCTTATCATCCTGCCGTTGCGTTTCTGTATGGATGGGCGTTGCTGCTGGTCATGCAAACCGGCGGCATGGCGGCGGTTGCTGTAACCTTCGCGCGATACGCACGGGAAATTGTGCATACCGATGCCTCGGACGGCATTATCGCCGTGCTTGTTTTGAGTGTGCTGACTGCGATTAACTGCTTGGGCGTCCGCTCGGGCAGCGCCGTTCAGAGCACCCTGATGGTGATGAAGATCGGCGCAGTCGCGGTCTTAGTCGCCGCCGGGTTTTGGGCTTCACCCGCCGTGGAGCAAGCGAGCATAACAGAACCCTTTACACCTCAGACGCTGCTTGCGTTCGGTGCGGCCGTAACTCCCGTGTTGTTCGCCTACGGCGGCTGGCAAACAGCGAGTTTCATGACTGGCGAGATGCGAGATCCACGAAGAGACCTGGCTCGCGCCTTGCTGCTTGGAGTGCTCGGTGTTACCGCGATCTATCTCTCCGTGAATGTAGTCTGCCTGCGCACGCTGGGGCCTCGCGGTTTAGCCGCCAGCATGACGCCCGCCTTCACAGTGATGCAGAAAGCGATCGGCGAACGAGGCGCCTTATTCATGGCGATCACCATTGCGGTCTCAACCCTCGGATTTCTCAGCCAGGGTATGCTGACAGCGCCGCGTGTCTATTTCGCCATGGCCCGAGACGGCCTCTTCTTTCGATGGATCGCCTGGCTGCCCAAGAGCACCAGAGTGCCGGTCGCCGCAATTGCCCTGCAAGGAGTGCTTGCCGCCATCATTGCTGTGTCAGGCCGCTACGAGCAGATTTTGAACTATGTCGTTTCGATTGACTTTATTTTTTTCGGACTTACCGGAGCGTCTCTCTTTTTCTTCCGGCGCCGCACCGGCGGAGCCACAGGGCACCGCACCCCCGGACATCCATTCACGACAATCTTCTTCGTCGCCGCTTGCTGGCTGGTAGTGCTCGCCACGTTCTACCACTATCCTGGAAACAGCTTCTCCGGCCTGGGTCTCCTACTGCTGGGCATACCCGTTTATTTCTACTGGAGCAGGAGAAAAACTGTTTGACCGTGACCACGCGCACGATGGGTTCGGCCTACATGGAGTGGGTCAAGACGAGCACCAACGTCACCTTCAATCTGGCTAACAGCGGGGTAAAGAACTATCCTTTCTCCGGTTTGTCAATTGATTTCGATGCGTTGACTCTGAGCGGACCTGGCGCATACGGATATCCGCCACTCATCGCGGCCATTGCAGCCAAATGCGGCGTCGAGGAGAACTGTGTCGCCACTGCGCAAGGCACATCGATGGCGAACCATTTAGCGATGGCGGCAGTCACCGAGCCGGGCGACGACGTGTTGGTGGAGCGTCCAGGTTATCCGCTGCTCGCAGAAACGGCCGAATATCTCGGTGCGAACGTGAAGTATTTCCATCGCCCTGCGGAATCGAAATTCGCCATAGATCTCGATTCGTTGGAACGTGCGCTTACGCCTAAAACGCGTCTCCTTGCGATTACAAATCTTCACAATCCGAGTTGTGCTCTAACCGATGAAACAACGCTGCGCCAAGTGGGGGAGTTCGCCCGAGAAGCGGGTGCGCGGGTCCTCGTAGATGAGGTGTATCTGGATTTGCTGTTTGAGAATGCACCTGAAACCGCGTCCAAGTTAGGACGCGAGTTCATCGTGACAAACAGCCTGACCAAAGTGTACGGGCTGAGCGGCCTGCGCTGTGGCTGGGTAATCGCCGAGCCGGAGCTGATCCGAAAGATTAATAGGCTGAACGACCTTTTCGCCGTAAACAATCCGTATTTGACTGATCAGGTGAGCTGCGTCGCGCTTGTGCACTTGGATGAGATCGCGCACTGGACAAGGGAATTGCTGGACAGAAATCGTGCATTGGCGAATGAGTTTGTGGCGGCTACACCAAATTTAAATTGTGAACAGCTTCGACTGGGCACTGTCCTATTTCCAAGGATGGATCATCCGGTTGATGAGTTCTGCAGGCTACTGCGCGGCCGATATGAAACGGTTGTCACACCGGGACGCTTCTTCGGTTCGCCTGAAAGAATAAGAATCGGGATCGGTGGGGAAACCAGTCTTCTGGCTGAAGGCCTGAACCGAATTCACGACGCGCTTAGGTCTTTGTGAGCCACTGATACTGCTGCTCGGTCAATGGCACTACCGATAAGCGCCCTTGCTTTACGAGCGGTGAATCGGCAAACATCCGGTTCTCTTTGATCTCGCCGAGTGTGCGGGGTGTCGACATCGGCTTTCCGGCCTTGATCCTGACCCGAGGAGTTTTCAGATCGTTCGTCTCTACGCTCGTCACAGTGGCGGTCCCGACAACCTGCCGTTCTTTTCCCGTGTGATAGATCACGAGCTTGTCTCCTCCCTTCATCTCACGCAGGTGTTTCAAAGCGACAGGGTTTGTGACGCCGTCCCATAGAGTTTCGCGCTCGCGTTCAAGATCCGCGAAAGAGTATGCTTCGGGCTCGGACTTCAAAAGGTAGGGCATAGACTCATTCAAATAAAAAGGGCGGCCAAGCACAAGCTTGAACCGCCCTCGATTTTCAATTGTTCCGGTTTAGTGCCGAGTGCCGGTGGAACGCGAGCCAGCACTGGGCGCGCTGGGAGCTGACATACCACCTCCGCGCATTGACGGAGCCGGTGCTGCCGTCCGGCTGCTGGGCTGAGCGGCGCGACCGCTGGAACCAACAGCCCGACCGTTAGGCTGAGCAACCCGGGCGTTAGGCTGAACGGCTGTAAATGTCCGTGCGGTTTGAGCGCGCGCGGCGCTGAGTGCCGCAGGCGACCGCGGTACAGAACCGGGAACGGCAACAACCGGCGGCCGTCTGGTATTTACCGGAACCGGCGCTGTGCGCCCACCGACCGGAGCGTAGATCACGGGCGCGTACGCTATGTAAGATGGCGAGTAGAATCCCCAACCGAATGGGCTGAAGAAGTACCCGTTTGCAGGCATCCAAGCCCACGAGTCCCACATTCCGTTCCAATACCAACCAGGACCGAAGCCGTAGCCCATCCCACCAGCCGGGTAGCCGAAGCCAGCACCGGGGTAGCCTGCCCATCCACCATAGTTGTTATTGTTGTAGCTGTTGACGTTTACGCTGCGAGCCGCTGCGTAGCTCGCGCCGGCATTGTACTCGGAGCGCACATTGCTCCAGGCGTACAGGTCATCTTCCTTCTTTCCGTCGAACTTCTCACGTTTCAAGTCCGCGGCCATCACTACCTCGCGACCCTTAACAAGGTCGACCTTCTTGTCGCCGTAGCTTACTTCGGCCTTGCCCTCGATTACGGCCGCGACCGGCGGATCGTCCGCCGTCACGCGATAAAGACCGGGCTTCTCGATCCGCATTGAGCCGCCGCGGGCGAGTATTTCGATATTGTTGTCCTTCACTAGATCGGCTACTTCCACCATCGCCTCACCCTTCGCGACTTCCACCTGGGTGTTGGTAAGCGATGGCGAGACCATCCGGACTTGGCTGTTCGCTCCCATTCTCAAAAAGACGCCTGGGGTCAGGAGAACCTCAGCCTTCCCGAGATCGGTCGACAGCGTGTCATTTGCATTCAGGAAGGTCTTTCCCATTGTCCTTTGAGAGATCTCATTGCCGTTCAGGCTGGCGTGTCCCTCGATGTAGTTGACTGCTCCTGGCCGCGCGGAGACCGTGTAGCCCTGGGGCATCGCGTACATGGCGGCTAGAAAAAGTCCTTCCAGGACCTTTGACGACGTATGCCATACGCGTTTCATATAACTTTAAACTCCTCTTTGCTCTCTTCGAATCCCAACTCTTATATATCTGACTGTTGGATGCGCCGACCGTGCAATTAGTTCCGACCCCGCGCCCCCGCCTGAGCCGTATTGTAGCTCGAAATGGAGTGACTGAATAGCTGCCGAGCCTGGTTTCCGCCCTGCTCAGGCATTTGGGAGTACCTTTTAAAGAATTCGACGCCTGATGCGCTGCCAGTCGAGACACAAAGCCTCAATTGAGGTTCAAGAGCGTTGGGAGCTACGATACAATTGCCCCGGGACGGGACCCGCTGCCTTGACACTGACACCGATCGATTACCTAATCCTCGCGCTGTATTTCGCCTTTGTTCTCGGAACCGGCTGGATTGTTCGCCGGAGGATCTCGACGAGTGAGGACTTCCTGACTTCCGGCCACTCGGTTCCGGTGTGGATCACGAGTCTCGCGTTTATTGCGGCGAACCTGGGCGCTCAGGAAATGATTGGGATGTGCGCCTCAGGAGCGAAATACGGCATCATGACGGTGCACTTCTATTGGTTAGGCGCAGTGCCTGCAATGGTTTTCGTCGGAGTATTCATGATGCCGTTCTATTACGGCAGTCGGGCCCGGAGCGTTCCGGAGTATTTGAAGCTACGCTTCGACGAGAAAACACGCGGCCTGAACGCGATCACGTTTGCAGTGATGACTGTGTTTTCTTCGGGAATCAGTATGTATGCGCTGGGTCTGCTGTTCGAGCTCGTCCTGGGCTGGAGCTTCACAAGTTCCGTATTGCTTTCAGCCGCGATCGTGCTGATCTACACACTTCTAGGCGGCCTCACCAGCGCGATCTACAACGAGGTGGTTCAGTTCTTTTTGATCATCCTGGGCTTTGCGCCGCTCTCGATCCTGGCGGTCATGAAGGCTGGCGGGTGGCACGGCATCTCAGCACGTTTGCAGCCGGTGATGACACATTCATGGCAGTATGTGAACCACGCGAGCGAAAATCCGATGGGTGTCGAGTTGTTCGGGTTGGTGGCTGGCCTTGGATTCGTTCTCTCGTTTGGGTACTGGTGCACGAATTTCCTTGTCGTTCAACGCGCCTTAGCCGCCGAAACGATGGCCGGAGCGCGCCAGACTCCTTTGGTTGCGGCGTTTCCCAAGATCTTCATGCCATTTGTGGTTGTTTTTCCGGGCATTGCGGCCGTGGCTTTAATGAGCATGTCGAGTGGCTACACGCTGCCACTGAAAGCGACTGGCGGATATGACTATGACCAGGTACTCACGACACTGATGGCGCAATTCTATCCGTCGGGCATGCTCGGCATCGGTCTAACCGCCCTGATGGCGTCCTTTATGTCGGGCATGGCAGGTAATGTTACCGCGTTTAATACGGTATTTACATATGACATCTATCAGAGTTATATCCGGCGAGACGCGCCAGACCGCCATTATCTCTGGATAGGCCGGGTCACTACAGTGGCGGGAGTCGCGCTATCAATTGGCTGTGCATACCTGGCGACATACTTCAACAACATCATGGATTTTCTGCAGCTCGTCTTCGCCTTCGTGAATGCGCCGCTATTCGCCACATTTTTGCTCGGTATGTTTTGGAAGCGCTCAACAGCGGATGGGGCGTTTTGGGGACTGTTGACGGGACTTGTGGCTGGCGGGAGCACGCTGGCTTTGACGGTAGCTGAAAACAAGGGAGGATGGATCGCCCACCTTCATCAATTCCCTTCGGCTATGGCCCAGAACTTTTGGATCGCGATTTTCTCCTGGTCCGCGTGTTTCATTGTCACGATTTCAGTGAGCCTTGTCACGGCGCCAAAGCCAGAGGCCGAACTTCATAACTTGGTTTATGGCATGACGGATCTACCACACGAAGCCGGAGCTCCCTGGTACAAACGGCCGGGCCCACTGGCTGTTGTTGTGATTGCGCTATTGGTCGTAATGAATATCATCTTCTGGTAAAAACAATGAACGATCTACGGCGTCCGACGGGATATTTATTTTCGCTTCTTGGGCTCATTCTCCTGGCCTACGCGGTTATCAATCCAGCGGCACGCGCGCCCTTAGATGCGAACGTGAACGTGAACCTGTGGTGCGGCTTGACGCTGCTCGTTTTTGGAGGATGTCTTCTTTGGCTCTCCTATCGAGCGAAATCGTAAGCACGTTCCGCTCCCGGTTCCAGTCAGAGACAGAACCCAAGCTCTATCGCGCGCCTGGCCGCGTGAACTTGATCGGCGAGCACACCGACTACAATCTCGGTTTCGTGTTTCCCATCGCGCTCGAAATGGCGTGCTATGTCGCAATTGCACCCGCTAAGCACGGTAAGCTCCACATCTACTCCCGAGACGTCGATCAGGAGTTCGAGATCCCTATCGAAGATATTCACGAGGCCAAACCGGCTGGCGACTGGAGCGATTACGTGGTTGGGGTTGCGCAACAACTTGCTAATGCCGGCATAGAGCTAGAGAGTTCGGATCTTTACATAGCGAGCGAAGTGCCGGTAGGCTCGGGACTCAGTTCTTCGGCCTCGCTGGAGATTGCTGCAGCTTTTGCGCTGCTGGGTTCACAGCGTATGCCGCCGCTCGAGATCGCACAATTGGGGCGGCGCGCTGAAACTCAATTCGTGGGCATGCCATGCGGCATCATGGACCAGTACGCTTCAGTTTTCGGACGAAAGCGGTCGGCAATTCAAATCGACTGCCGCAGCTTAGAGCATGAATATGTGACGCTTCCCGAAGAGGTCAAAATTGTTGCCGTCAACTCGATGGTGAAGCACGAGTTGGGCACATCCGCGTATCGTGAACGCGTCGCCGAATGCCAAGCCGCGGTCGCCGCTATCCAGGCATTCGACAAAACGGTCGAGAGTTTGCGCGACGTATCACTGAAATTTTTTGAACAGATTCAGGACAGCATCCCGCCTGTACCGCGACGGCGCGCACGCCATGTGATTTCGGATACACAGCGGGTGATGGATCTTGCAGAGGCCGCTCGCGAGAAGGATCTGCCTGAGATGGGCCGCCTGTTCATCGCCTCACACCGCAGTATGCAGTACGATTACGAAATCAGCTGCGAGGAAATTGATTTCCTAGTCGATACAGCAATCAAGATTCCAGGCGTTTACGGCTCTCGAATGACTGGTGGTGGTTTTGGCGGCTGCACTGTGAACCTACTGGCACCGGATGCTATGGGTGAGTTTCGTGAGCGCTTAGCCAGTGATTACCAGGAACGCTTCGCCAAGACACCTGTTTTTTACGATTGCGAGCCAGCAGAAGGCGCTGGCCGATTGCATTGACTTGGGAGCAAAATTACGCCCCAATCGGCGGAAGTTTGCTTTGGTCGTCTCTCATTGCGGCGCTGCCGATCGCGGCGCTGCTTTACGCAATCGGCGTCGGGCGGGTTGCGGCATGGAAAGCGTCCCTATTTGGACTTCTTGCCGCCGCGATGGTCGCTCTCGCGGCGTATCGGATGCCGCCGCTCCTGATAATCGACTCAGCGCTATACGGTGCGGCCTTCGGCGCGTTCCCGATTTTCTGGGTTGTGTACTGGGCGATCGTACTGTATCGCCTCACCGTCGACACCGGTAAGTTCGAGATCCTCAAGAATTCCATCGGGCATCTCACGACCGATAGAAATCTGCAAGCGCTTTTGATCGCGTTCGCGTTTGGCGCATTTCTAGAGGGAGCCGCGGGTTTTGGCACTCCGGTCGCAGTGGCAGCGGCAATTCTTGGCGGTCTCGGATTTCCGGCGTTCTATGCGGCGGGAATTTGTTTGCTCGCGAATACTGCCCCGGTGGCGTTTGGAGGGATAGGCATACCGCTGATTACGCTGGCCGCAACCACGAGTCTCCCGATTGAGCAATTGAGCGCCGATGTAGGCCGGTTGTGCGCCCCCGTGTCGCTGATTATTCCGGCGTATCTTGTACTTGTGATGGGTGGATGGAGAGCGCTTCGGCGTGTTTGGCCGGCAGCGGTCGTGTGTGGCGTCACTTTCGCAGGTATGCAGTTCGCAATCTCGAACTACGTTGGACCTTACCTCACCGACATTTTAGGTTCGCTTGCCGCCATCGTCGCCCTGCTTGGGCTGTTGCGGGTATGGAGGCCGGCTGGCACGGTCCAGCAAAAAGCACAGTATCAGCTTCGGGACCTTGCGTCGGCTTGGTCGCCCTATCTTCTGCTGATCCTATTTATTCTGCTGTGGAGCCTCGACACGGTGAAGGCAATCTTGAATCATGGAACCGTAACACTGATGTGGGCAGGATTGCACAATGTGGTACGGCAAATTCCGCCTGCGGTGAACACGCCTAGGCAGTACGCTGCGCTTTATCGTATGCGCTTCCTTGGCGAGTCCGGCACAGCGTGCGCTTTGGCTACCCTGAGTGCGGCGGCTTTGCTGCGCGTGAGTCCGCGCCGTTTTGTTCGATTGGCAGTCGAAGCGGCGCAACAGCTGAAATTTTCCTTTGTCAGCATCACGGCCGTGCTTGCGCTCGCATTTGTGATGAACTACTCGGGTGCAACCGCGACGCTGGGACTGGCGTTTGCGGCGACGGGACGTCTTTTCCCATTTTTCAGCGCGATGCTCGGCTGGCTAGGAGTCTTTCTGACAGGTAGCGACACATCTTCAAATGCCCTGTTTGGGAGCTTGCAGCAGGTGACCGCAAACCGGCTGGGCTTGAATCCGGCGCTTATGGCATCGGCGAACTCAGCGGGAGGCGTGATGGGCAAAATGATCAGCTTGCAGAGCATATCGGTAGCGGCGGCAGCCGCAGGGTTGCAGGCAGAAGACGAACCGAAATTGTTCCGGTTTACGTTGAAACACAGCGTTCTGTTAGCAAGCGTAACGGGACTGCTGGCCATGGTATACGCGTATGCGAAATTTGCTTGATCAGAGACGTTCTTCGAGGTGCTTCAGACGTGCGCTAAGATCTCTTCGACGCGACGCAATTCTGCGCGCCACAGATCGCGCATGTCATCAAAGCGCTTATCGAGCGCGTCGACTTTGGCTTTTATGTAAGCCATCAGGAGCCCTATGAGAATAGCGTTTATCAACGAGGGAAGGCCGATCGCGAAATAGAGCTGCTCGTTGGTCACTGTACCCGTCTTGTTGCGTAGTATGGCACGGCGAACACGGTCAGCCGCCGATCGAATACATGGGTCGGTGCGGCGCGATGAAAGAAGTGCGGTTGATTTCGTGGCCCGCCCACTTTTGCCAAACTGTAGCTCGAATTGCGGCTACCAGAGCGGGTTCGGAATCGGCTTTCTCAAGCAGGTGCTTGATGTCCGTTTCCTCCCTCGCGAAAAGGCAATAACGCAACTTTCCGTCCGCAGTCAGGCGCAGTCGATTGCAATTCGCGCAAAATGGCCGACTCACAGATGCGACAAAACCTACTCGATGGCCATCTGCGAACTGATACTCAGTTGCTGGCGCACGCGGATCTGCATCGGGAACCGCCGTCAATCGACCAAACTCCCGCTCAAGTTGGCCGATCATTTCGTCCGCTGTTAATACCCGATCGAGTGACCAGAGGTGTTGCGCGTCAAGCGGCATGAACTCGATGAACCGCACCTCGATCTTTCGTTCACGAGCGAATCGCACCAGAGAAATCACGTCTGGTTCGGTCAGCCCCTTGATCGCTACTGCGTTCAGCTTGATTGCTTTGAATCCCACCCGAAACGCTTCATCTATACCATCGAGAACCCGGCCCAGATCATCTCTGCGAGTGATGGTCCGGAAACGCGCGGGGTCGATCGTGTCGAGATGAATGTTCAAACGGCGGAGCCCTGCATCATAGAGGGGTCGCGCGGCACCCCGAAGCAGGACTGCATTCGTTGTCAGCGCCAGATCCCTGATTCCGGTGAGCTGGTTTAAGCCGGCTATCAGGTCCGGCAACTTAGGGCGCAACAGCGGCTCACCGCCCGTGAGGCGAATTTTGCGAATGCCGAGCGGCAGAGTGGTTGAAACAAACCGAATGATCTGCTGGAAGCTCAGAAGCGAGGGCAGCGGCGAAAATTGGGCACCATGCTCCGGCATGCAATAGAAGCAGCGAATATTGCAGCGGTCCGTTACGCTGATGCGGAGATCAGAATGGATGCGCCCGAAGGAATCCGTTAACGGCCCAGAGATGGGCGGCTGAGGGACGGAAACGGGTTCAAGTTGGAAAAGCGACATTACTTAACGGCGAGCATACGCTCGAGGGGAACAAGAGCGCGCTCGATGATCTCGGGCGAAAGCTCAATGCGCGGCTCGAGACTTTCCAAGCACGAAAGCAGCTTCTCGAGAGAATTAAGTTTCATGTACGGGCACTCGCTGCAATTGCAATTCTCATTCGCGACGAAATAGAACTTTTTCTCGGGTGATAACTTCTCGAGCGAGTAACGAACACCGCTTTCGGTCATGACAATGAATTCGTTCGCGGACTGGGCTGTACACCAATCGATGATGGCGGAGGTAGAACCGATGAAATCGGCCATCCGAAGCACGTCGCCGGGACACTCCGGATGCGCTGCAACGAGTGCGTTAGGATGCTCTGCACGAGCGGCGGCCACGCGACGGGCCGGGAAGGTCGCGTGCACGATGCAGGCACCCTGCCAGATCTTCATGTTCTCGCGGCCGCTTTGCTTCTTGACGTAATTGCCGAGATTGATATCGGGCAGAAAGAGGATGGGCTTTTCAGGGGGGATGGAATTCACAACGGCAACCGCGTTACGCGAGGTGCACAGGATGTCACTTTCGGCCTTTACTTCGACCGAGGTGTTGATGTAGCTGACGATCACGTGTTCAGGATTCCGTCTTTTATAAGCGCGAACCGCTTCAACCGGACAGCTGTCCACCAAGCTACAACCGGCATTGATATCTGGGACGATGACAATGCGGCCGGGGTTCAGGACTTTGGCGGTCTCGGCCATAAAGCGGACACCGCAGAATGCGATGACGTCGCCCTCAAAATCGCGGGCCTTCCGGGCCAGCTCCAGGCTGTCGCCAACCGAGTCAGCAAGTTCTTGAATCTCGGCTTCCTGGTAGTGATGGGCGAGAATGATGGCGCGCCGCTGCGTTTTCAACTCAAGTATTTCTTCCGCAAGCGTGGGGGCAGCCAGCATAATCCGTCTTCGCCTTCATTTTATCAGGGAAGACACACCCGGCGAAGGGAGCCTCAAGTGAGAAGCCCAATCTACGATGGTTGCGGCAGAAGTCTTGAGGGCCGGGCTTGAGAGTGAGATTGCGTACACCCGCGCCCGGCTTTCTTGCGAAACGAGAAGGAGTACACTGACAATGTTGGCTTCTGGAGCAGAGTTTCAAACGTCACCGCCAGCCGTCCGATGCTGGCGCTTGCAACTCAAAGTGCAAGACTACCTGGACCTTACGAAACCCCGCATCACCTGGCTCATTCTGATGAGCACCGCCGTGGGGTACTACTTCGGGCACCGCGGCCAATGGTCATTCTGGACTCTTTTGCACACGGTGGTTGGGACGGGCCTGGTTGCTTCCGGGACGGCGGCGCTGAATCAGTGGTACGAGCGAGATGCTGACCGGCAGATGCGCCGGACTCAGATGCGACCCCTGCCATCCGGACGCCTTTCCGCTGTCCACGCGCTTTGGTTTGGCATAGCATTGGCCTTGATTGGTGGGATCGAGCTTGGATTCGGCGTCAATTGGCTTGCGGCGGGACTGTGCATTTCAACGCTGCTGATGTACTTGTTTCTGTACACGCCTCTTAAGCAAAAGACCTGGTGGTCGACAACGGTCGGCGCATTTCCTGGCGCGATGCCTCCGCTGATCGGGTATGCGGCTGCGGCGAACAGGTTGACGACGGAAGCCTGGGTTTTGTACGCGATCTTGTTTCTATGGCAGTTTCCGCATTTCTACGCGATCGCCTGGATGTATCGCGACGACTATGCGCGTGCAGGAATTCAAATGCTGCCGGTCGTTGACCCGGATGGCGAGTCGACCGCCCGGCAAATCCTGCTTTACTCGTTGTTGCTGATTCCGATCAGCGTTCTACCTAACTGGATGGGCATGACTGGCACGCTCTATACGGTGGGCGCGATTGCCATGGGCCTGGTGTTCCTCTACTCGGGCGTTCGGGTCTCGCTCGACCGGACGAAAGCGCGCGCACGGACGGTGTTGCTCGCTTCAGTGCTTTATCTGCCAGTGCTCTACTGTTTAATGGTTCTCGATCCAGTTCGCCTGTGAGGATCCAGACGGGAGCGCTGCGTATCTTTTCCGCGGCAGCGGTGATCCTCTGGACAGCGTGCACAAAAACAGAAAGCAACCTTCCCAACTACGGTGCGGTTCCAGCATTTCAGATGACCGATTCCGAAGGACACGGCTTTGACAGCAAGGTGCTCAAAGGAAAGCTCTGGATAGCGGATTTCATCTACGCAAGCTGTCCCGGACCGTGTTCACGGATGACTTCCCAGATGCACAAAGTGCAACGGCAGGTCAGCGGCCAGAAAGATGTGTGGCTGGTTTCTATTTCGGTTGACCCGCAGCATGATTCCGCGGCCGCGCTGAACGAGTTTGCGCACCGGTTTGGCGGCCCGTCTGACCAGTGGGTTTTCTTGACGGGATCTCCTGAAACCGTCCACGTGTTGGCACACGATGTGTTCCACGTCGGAGACTTGATCGGCAAGATGGATCACAGCACTAAGTTCACGCTGGTCGACAAGGAAGGACATATCCGCGGCTATTATTCAAGCGTCGATGCCGATGACATGCCGGCGATGTTGAGAGATGTTAGCGCTTTGCGCAAAGAAAGCTCGTGACGCCGTTAGCTTTCGTTGGTATCCACGATTTACCAGCTCTAAACGCAGCGCTGAATGGATTGGCGACGGTGCTGCTAATCACCGGATATGCTTTGATTCGTCAGGGCAAAATAAACGCCCACCACCGCGTGATGTTAACCGCATTCACGGTGTCTTGCGTTTTCCTGGCCTGTTATCTCCTTTACCACTGGAACGTCGGCTCGGTGAAGTTTGACAAACCCGGTTGGGTACGCGTCGTTTATTTGTGGATTTTAGGAACACACACGGTGCTTGCTGCGACGGTACCGGTCCTGGCGATCGTTACTCTCCGGCGCGCGCTGAAGGGACAGTACAACCGGCATCGTGTGATTGCACGCTGGACGTTCCCCGTGTGGCTGTACGTTAGCATCACAGGGGTAGTGGTGTACGTATTGCTATACCAAGTGAGACCTCGACTGTGAAAGCGAGTTGAGCGGCGGCTCCGGGTCGGAGCGGCCGCTCGTTTGTCATCAGGATCTGGAGCCAGCTGTGGCCGTGGTTTTAACGGAGGCCTGGAGGTTAACCGAGCTTTCGGCGATCTGATTCAATTTCTGGTCAGCAGCCTTTTCCTCGTCGAGGGTTTGTTGCAGGAGGTCTGCGGCTTCCTTCCGTCCCAAACGAAGCGCGAAGGACCGTGCTGTTCCGTAGCCGGAGATTTCGTAATGCTCGACACGCTGTGCCGCTGCGATCAGGGCCGCGTCCTTGATGCTGGGATCGCCTTTCGCGTCTACCATCTCTTCGCCCTCGGAGATCAAGCCTTTCATGGCTTCACAACTCTCACGTTTCGGATCGATGCCGATTTGGCGGAAAATTGTTTGCAGGCGGGAAACGTGTCCCTGGGTCTCAGTCAAGTGGTGCTGGAACGCTTGCTTGAGTTGATTGGAGTTCGCTGCTTCGGCCATTTTTGGCAACGCTTGGGTAAGGCGCTGTTCGGCATCGTAAAGGTCTTCGAGTTGGTTCACGAAAAGATCTTGGAACGAGTTGAATTCTGTACTGGTGAAAAGCTTCATAAGTTAATACCTTTCGTGGCCTGCCGAAGTGAAATTCGATGACGTTCGGCGGCCATTTGTGGGACACGACCCACCCTAATGACGTTTCGGTACTTCACCCATCTCCCGTCAGAATCGATGGTCTTTCTTTTTTAGACCGGAAATGCGCCTACAGCGAGTCTATGCAAAAGGCGAGGCCATTTCCTGTGCCAGACCGGAAGGAAAAAACCATGGCGAATCTTTCTAAGACTACTCGCGAGCATGACGAGATTCGGAGGTGGGCCGAAGAGCGCGGAGGAAAGCCGGCACACGTCAAGAACACTGGCTCGGCGGAAGACATTGGAATTTTGCGAATCGACTTTCCCGGATATAGCGGAGCAGGAAGTCTGGAGCCCATCTCCTGGGAGGACTTCTTCCAGAAGTTCGATGAGCGCGGTTTAGCATTGGTCTTCCAGGAAGAAACTGCGGGGGGCCAGAAGAGCAACTTCAACAAGCTGGTAAGTGCCGACGCCGCGGGTGAAAGCGGAGCAGGCGGAAGGCGGGGGCGTTCGCGCTCAAGCACGTCTGCCGTTTCCAAACGCTCGAGATCCACAGCCGCTGCAAAGAGGGGCGGAGCTTCGAAGAAAGCCGCCGGAAGCACATCGTCACGTTCCAGCGCGTCGTCTAAGAAGACGGCAAGCGCATCTTCGAAGAAGGCGTCTTCAAAACGCAGCCCGGCTCGCAAAGTTGGCGTGAAAAAGAGTTCCAGCAGAGCCGCGGCAGGGAAGAAAGCCTCTAGCAAGAAAAGCTCCGGAAGCCGAAAAGCGACCAAAACAAGCGCGCCAAGAAGGCGTAGATAATCGTACCGGCCTACGCAGGCCGCTTCGTTGGTTTAGGCTTCCCTGAGGATGCTACCTCGGCGTGCTACTCACAACCAGCTTCCACTCGCATATACTTTCATCGGTGCGCTAGTTGCGGTTGGCCTCGTGACAGGCGTGCTCTATTTGCGGCGGCCAAACCACGAAGCCCCGCAGAACGGTCCCGCTTCTTCCGAAGCACGGGCTTATGTTTCTAATCTTGCGCTGAGCGATGTAAGCATGAAGGCCACCGAGAACTTGATGAAGCAGCAGGTTGTCGAGATCGAAGGTAGAATTACGAACAATGGCCGGCGGCCAGTCCGATCGGTGGACGTCTACTGCCTCTTTCGCGGCGTGGACGGGCACGAGATCTATAGAGAGAGGGTTCCCATTGTGCGCTCCAAAACGGCACCCGTAAAACCGAAGGAAACGCGTCCCTTTAGATTGGCATTCGATGATTTACCGGACGCCTGGAACCAGGCTATGCCTACCATGGTGATCGCGAAGATTACCTTTGCTCAGTAGGCAGGTGCTTGGTTTTATGAAAGTTCTTCTTGCGGATGACGACCCGGATCAGCTTTCGTTGCGTTCCATGGTGCTGCAGCAAAGCGGGTTCGAAACGATAGGGGCGGCCGACGATCTTTCAGCGGCGAAGCTCGCGGCAAGCCACAAGCCCGAATGCGCGGTTATTGATTTGCGGTTGCCCACTGAGGAGCGTGGTCTGGGACTCATTTGCGAGCTAAAGAGGTTGGACCCCACCATCCATATCATCGTGCTAACCGGGGGCAACCCGGAGCGCTTGGCCCGGCAACCGGAGGCGAACCTTATCGAAGAAATTGTCGTGAAAGGTGCGCCTTCGGGGCCTCTGATCCAAACCTTGAAGTCGCTCGCCGCGCGAAGGTGTGTTTGATCTCGAATGTTTCTGCCAAATACTGCGGAGTGGTTACGGCTTGACGGAAGCCTGAGGAGCCGGCGCGCGCCGTGCCCGGTCCATATCAAGGGTGAGCTGATGGGCGACTTTAGCGGCAACGTCGGCACTCGCTCCACGAAATTTCCCCCCTAAGCTCTCCTGTGTCGTTGACCACAGGACATCTCCATCTCGATTGCAAAGACGAACTGTTGCGTAAGCCTCATGCTTGCGCTCTCTAGTGTGCCGGGATTCATGGTCGCCAATGGACACGCCGCCAAAGCCGCCGGTTGCCGAACGAGTTTTGCCCGACCCGACTCCAAGGCTTTGCCGGGCGGCGAGACCTTCGTCGATATCAAAGGTGTCGGTAAAGGTTTGATCGTTGGCTGCACCTTTGAGAATGGCATCGGCTCGATCCGGGTTATCGGTCATGACAAACAACTTGGAGGAATCCAGGCTCGCTATGATGAGCTCGCGGAGGCTGGCTGCACCGATACCGCCAATCAGCGGGGCGATGTAGATGCGCTTAATTTCAAGCAGGCTTGTAACGGCCGGTGTTGAATCAGCGCTGGATTTCTGTGCCTGAAGCGCTCCAGCAAGCGATAACAACACAGACACGAACGCGAGGCTCGTTGTTTTCATCCTTTACCAGCCATTCTTGCTTCGTCGTCCTGGTATTGAATCCTTTGTCCAGTGCGAGCCTCAAGAGCGACCAGGGTCATGCGAACGTCATTCTTATTTTCGCGAAAAACCATAGCTTGCTGGCGCCCCTCGTCGTCTTGAAATCCAACTGTAAGGAAGTGCTCGCGCTTCTTTGCGAGCAGAAACAGGGGGGAAATGATAACTGCGGCAAGATAGCGGCGATCTACTTTTTGTCCGTATTCCAGTAAATTGATCCGCTCGTATGGAACTTTGACCTGCGTGCGCTTGGAAAGAAAGACGAAATAGACTTCATCGGTGACCTTGATATCCCCCGAGTTGTTTGCAGGGATGTCGGCCCGGGTACCTCCGACGTATTCGGCATGGCTACCCGAATGATCGGCTGCAGCGATAAGCGCGCAGGAGGAGAAAGCGACAGCTAGAAGGAAAGCGCGCATAACTGACGAGAGCAGTCTCAGAACAGAGGTGCGCAGAAAATAGGGATCTTCTCGAAACAGCGGGTTTCAGCTCCAAATCTTGACGACCGGCACGCCCTTTTTGCAAAGGTCGCAAGAGCTAGTGTCTTTGTAGTAGCTGGCATTCATTTTGGCGAGATAAAAGAGTGGAAGAGGCGCGAAATCGATCACGCTTGGGTTCGGCTGATAAACCGCAACAGCCAATCCGATAATTTCGGCCCCTTTCGATTGCACCAGTTCACGGAGCTCTGTGAGGCGCCTGCCAGAACGCAGAATGTCATCGACGAGCAGCACTTTTTCTCCCGGTGTCGGCTCGATGAATTGCCGGAACCGCATGGGAGATGAATCGGTGTCCTGTTCAGCCCAATAGACCTGATGCGCGCGGAGCGCCTCGCACACGCCGTACGCGACAGGAAGACCGCCGGTGTTGGGACACACAACTGAAAGTTGCTTGATCATGGCGCGAAGCTCTGAATCGGCGCGGAGACGGCGGCTAAGGCCGACGCTCAGGATTTTTGCGTATTGAAAATAGCGAAACGCTAGCGCGACCTGGAGGTATTCATCGGTGTGCATCCCGTTCGGGTATTCAAAGTGTCCATCGCGCAATGCGCCGGTTTCCCGGAGCATGGAGATGACTTCTTCATTGGTCGGGATGAGATGCATATTCTCGAATCAGTAAGCTCCAGACTGGAAAGCGAAGCCGTGCCATGTAGCCGGCCCGAGCGCCCGTCCTCCGCGTCTAATGAGCACCTTTGCCCGCGAGCACATGCGGGATAGTTTTTAGGATAATTGACCAATCCAGCTTTAACGACCAGTTATCAATGTAAGAAATGTCCATTCGCATCCAGGCCTCGAAGTTGAGACGGTCGCGGCCCATGACAGCCCATAAACAGGTAAGGCCCGGGCGCATGCGAAGGCGGCGGCGTTGCCAGCGCTCGTAACGCGCCACCTCCTCGGGAACCGGCGGGCGTGGGCCTACGATCGACATATCACCGCGGAAAACGTTATATAGCTGGGGCAGCTCGTCGATCGAAAATTTGCGCAGCCAGCGGCCCACTGCGGTGACTCTTGGATCGCGAGAGATTTTGAACGCTATCCGTTTCTCGCTGAGATGTTCGAGTTGGGGCTTCAACAGATCTGCGTTTTCGACCATCGAGCGAAATTTATAAAGGGTAAATCGCCGGCCGTTCAAGCCGCAGCGATCCTGTCGAAAAATGATCGGGCCCGGCGAAGTGCGCCTGATCAAAATCGCGGCAAGCGCCATAAGCGGGGACAGGATCAGAAGCGCTAGGGCCGAGATGAGGATATCGGCAAAGCGCTTCACCATCAGATTGAGATCGTCGAGCGGAGCGGCGGAAAACGTCAGAAGTGGCGCGTCGCCAACGCGGTCGAGTGTGATCTCACTATTCACATGAGGGAAAAAGTCAATGGAAACACGCGTGCGCACCCCCTCCTCATCGCACAGCAGGAAGACATCTTCGAGATTGCACAACGTGCTGCTGTCGACGTCGAAGATGATCTCGTCGACGATCTGTTCCCGAAGCAGTTTAGGAAGTTTTTCCGCGCACTCCGCTTCACAAACGATTGCGGAGACCTGAATGCGAAACGGCGATCCCTGGCTTAGCTGCTTGACAAGAAGCGCCGCTTTATCGCGCTCCCCAACTATTAGGATGTGATACGGACTGCCAAACCCGCGCTGGAAAACACCTACAAGGCGGCGAGAATTCCAGCGAAATAGCGCAAGCAGCACGAGGTTGTAGGCGAAAAAAAAGAATAAAAAACCACGGCTTAATTCCAGCCGAAGCAGATATTGAAAGAGAACAATGCAAGCAGTCCCGAGAAGGCACTGGCGAAGCGAATTTATGAGCACGCGGCTGGGATTCGCTGAGTCAAGATATTCATAAACGCGTTGGAAAGACCCGAGCGCCACCCAAACGGCCACACAAAACCCGAGCAGAAGGATGTGCGTTTTGAGGGGCAGGAAAAAGATTAGCTGCTTGAGCTCGAGACTGGCGCGCGTATGATAAGCGGCTTCAAAGGCCAAGATGGTGAACAGCGCGTCCGTTACCGCAAAAAGTAACTGGATTTTTTTTCGTTGATGGGCGAACACGGACCGAACTCAGAGTATCAGGAAGAAGTAAAGCTGCTGGCGAACATCTTCATTGTTGAGTCACATGCAGCGCATTATCGAGATCGGTGATGATGTCATCAACGCTTTCAATCCCTACGGCCAAGCGCACAAGATTTTCACGGATACCCATTCGTTCCCGCATTTTGGGGGAAAGGTCGCGGTGGGAAGAAATGATCGGGTAGAGCAATAAGGTGTGCACATCTCCCAGCGAAGTTCCGCAAACTATCATCTCAAGGCGGTCCATAAATGCCATGACAGATGCCCTGTTTGCGTTCTTGATTTCGAAGCTGAGCATCGCGCCAAAAAGACCAGGGGCAAAGAGTTGGCTGATTGTTTCAGCGTCGGGATGTTTCGGATCGGAGCACGAATAGACGCGCTCGACGCAAGGATGTGTCTGAAGCCATTGCGCTAAGGTTCTCGCATTCTCACATTGACGCCGGAACCTGAGCGCTAGCGTTTTGATGCCGCGCATCGTGAGATAACTCTCAAATGGCCCGAGTACCGGGCCCACAATCCGGGAGAGCATCCGCAAGGACTCGTGATGCTGTTGATCTGTGACAACGATGCCGCCAACGACATCACCGTGCCCGGCCAAATACTTGGTTGCGCTGTGTACGACGATATTGGCGCCGAGCTCAAGGGGACGGACCAGCATGGGCGTAGCAAACGTGCTATCTACAATGAGAGCCGCTCCTGCTGCCCGAGCCAGCTTCGATATTTGGTCAATTCTGGCGACTCGCAACAACGGGTTCGACATGCTCTCCAGGAAAACGCAACCGGGTTTCTTGCTGGCAATGGCGCGCTCAAGCGCTTCGAGATTGTAGACGTCCACATACGCGACTTCGGCGCCGAAAAGGCCTAGCACCTTATCAAGCAGCGTCACCGTTGTGCCATAGACGGATTGAGCAGCCAGGATGGTGTGCGGACGCTCGAGCAGCGCAGTCTGAAAAGCAATGTGAAGTGCCGCCATGCCGGATGCAGTGGCGAGCGACCCATACCCGTGTTCGATGGCAGTTGTCAGTTCTTCAAGTGCTTCATTGGTGGGATTGGCATAACGCGCGTAGCTGAAGCCCTGTTCTTCACCGCCAAAGATACGGTCGAGCTGCGCGGTGGACTCGTACAAATAAGTGGTGCCCAAATGGATGGGCGTGGTGGACGGTATGGCGGTTGTGTTGCGGCGGCTTCGGTCGCCGGCATGTACAACTTGAGATTCAAACTTCATTTCCGTTTCCAGCGAACGCCGTCTTTGGCATCTTCGAGCAAGATGCCATTTTCCTGAAGCAGATTACGAATCTCATCAGCACGCGGAAAGTTTCGTGCCTCGCGCGCGCGCGCCCTTTCCTCGATGTATGCTTCTATCTCGGCATCGGACAGCGACGGCTTGGCTTCTGAAGTCTTACCCGGGCGGCTGGACTCAGCTGTCTTCAAGACATCGAAGACACCATCGAATATTTCCAGAACACGAGCGGCTTCCCAGCGGTTTTCCTCTCTGAACTGATATTCGTCGAGCGCGGTATTCATCGCACGGACATACTCGAAAACAGCGGCCAACCCCTGGGCCGTGTTCAGATCGTCGTCCAGACTTTCCTCGAACTCGCGGATGGCCTCTAGAGAGCGCTCGCTGACTTTTTCGTGTCGACCTGGATGAAGTCTGGAAGATGCGAGACGGAGCTCAAACTCACGAATGCGTTCGATGCTCTTGCCGGCAGCTTTCACTCCTTCGAACGTAAAGTTTAGTTTTTTCCGGTAAGGCACTGAAGCTAGCAAGTAACGTATTGTTTCGGGCTGATAGCCCATCTCAAGAAGGTCGCGCAAAGTGTAGAAGTTTCCCAGGGATTTCGACATCTTTTGGGATTCGATGTGCAGGTGTTCGGAGTGCAGCCAGAATCGGGAGAACGGTTTTCGGGTAATTGATTCAGATTGAGCGATTTCGTTTTCGTGATGCGGGAATGTAAGATCCACACCACCGGCATGAATGTCGAGTGTTTCACCCAGATATTCCATGGCCATGGCAGAGCATTCAATGTGCCATCCGGGGCGGCCATCGCCGAACGGAGTTCCCCAGTACGGCTCCGAATTCTTTCGTGCTTTCCACAGCACAAAATCGCGAGCATTCGCCTTGTCGTATTCGTCCATGTCAACGCGCGCGCCGCTTCGTATGCCGCTAAAATCGTTGTGAGACAGCTTGCCGTATTCCGGAAAGGTGGAAATGCTGAAATATGTGGAACCGTCGCTGATGTAAGTGCAGCCTTTTGCGGCGAGTTTCTCAATGGCTCTGACCATTACTGGAATGTGTTCGGTTGCCTTGACAACATGCTCAGGTTGCTCGAGGCGCAGCGCTGCGGCGTCTTCAAAGAACGCCTTGCTGTAGGCCGCGGTGTATTCCTCGATCGACTTTCCTTCTTTCGCTGCATTCGCGATGATCTTGTCATCCACGTCTGTAACGTTCATCACATGGTCCAGTTCGTACCCGCGATAGCGCAGCCAGCGGCGCAGGATATCTTGGAAAGTAAAGGTGCGAAAATTGCCGATGTGGACGAAATTATAGACCGTGGGTCCGCATGTATACATGCGAACGGTATTACCGATGAGCGGCTCAAAGTTTTCCACTTGTTGCGAAAGCGTGTTATAGAAGCGAAGAGCCATTGCGGAGAATCAAGACTCAATCGTAACAAGCAGGTGTGATAAGCCGGCGTGGCGCTAGACGTGCATGAGGTAACCCACAATACTACACGGCTGGCACACTATTCCGGCCAGCGCCTCAAGCAAGAATAGGTCTAATGTCTGGTCTGCGCTTCGAGGTACAAGCGACGTGTAAGCAAACCAGTGCTCGTGCGGGACTTCTACATACAGCGCACGGCACGATCGAGACACCTGTTTTCATGCCGGTCGGCACGCACGGAACAGTGAAGGGTCTCACCCAACGCGATCTCGAGCGCGAACTTAATGTCGGCATCATTCTCGCAAATACCTATCATCTATTTCTGCGGCCCGGGCACCAGGTTATTGAGCATTTAGGAGGTCTGCACCGGTTCATGTCTTGGCCGCGGGCCATTCTTACGGATTCGGGCGGCTTTCAGGTTTTTAGCCTCGACACCCTTAAAAAGGTAAGTGAAGAAGGCGTCCTATTCCGGTCACATCTGAATGGAGATTCGCATTTCTTTACGCCTGAGGGGACCGTAGACATACAACTCGCACTCGGCAGCGACATCATGATGGCACTTGATGAGTGTTTGCCGTACCCCGCCACGCATGACATTGCTGCACAGTCAACCACTCGGACAATTCGCTGGGCGCGTGCTGCCTATATGCACTATTTGCGACGGGAAAAGGGATTGCATTGCGCGCTCTTCCCTATAGTGCAGGGCTCGATGTATTCCGACTTGCGCAAAACGTGCGCGGAAGCTCTCCTTGAACTCGACGCGCCTGGATACGCGATAGGTGGTCTTTCAGTCGGTGAGCCGCGACAACTGAGCCAGGAAATCGTTGCAATCACAGTTCCGCTTTTGCCTTCCGACCGGCCGCGTTACGTGATGGGCGTGGGAATGCCGGAAGAGTTGCCTCAGTATGTCTCGGAGGGGGTCGACATGATGGATTGCGTACTACCCACCCGGAACGCCCGCAATGGGTGCCTGTTTACCTCCGGAGGGAAGGTGGTGATTAAACAGGCGCAGTACATAGAGGATAAAGGCGCGCTCGATCCCAGGTGCGACTGTTACACCTGCCGCACCTTTAGCAAAGCATACCTCCGGCACCTATTCCAGTCGGGCGAAATTCTGTTTTCGACTTTAGCTACAATCCACAATGTTACATATTTCCTGAACATTATGCGACGCATGAGGGAATCTATTTTGCTGGGAAACTTTCCTGAATTCTTGAAGTGCTCGCAGGCCGGAGCACCGCTGGAGCACCGAACCTAACAGAATGCACTCCTTTATTCTTTTCCAAACCGCCGCTCCTTCCGCCAATTCGCTGCTAAGCGGGATCTTGCCGGTCGTGTTGATGATCGCGATTTTCTACTTCCTAGTCTTCATGCCGATGCGGCGGCAGCAGAAGAACCAGAAAGAGATGCTGAAGTCTCTTGTTAATGGGCAGACGGTCGTGACGAGCGGCGGGATTATCGGGACCATCGTCGGCGTGAACGATGATACTCTTATACTGCGCGTTAAGCCTGACAACGTGAAGATTCAGGTATCCCGGAGCGCTGTGACGAACGTGGTTAAGACGGACGAACAGACCAAGAAATAAGTTCCAGGGAGACGACCCTAACGCTTTTACAAAACTAGCTGTTCTCTAGAAATGAAACGCCACTTACGCTTCAAATTCATCTTCATTCTTGTGATCATTCTGGCTTGTGTTTACGGCATCATTGGACTGCCGAGGACCAAGGATCAATTGGTCGAAAATTGGCACAAGAACATTCATTTGGGCCTGGATTTGAGAGGCGGTACCTATTTAGTGGTCCAAGTCCAGCAGCAGGATGCTTTCAACGCGGAAGCGGGCACGGCGGCCGAACGACTCAAGGACGTTGCCAATAAAGCGGGCGTGCAGTATTCCGATATCGAAGTGACCGAAGCGAAATCCTTTCAGGACGCGACCAAGGTGGCAATTTTGGTTAAGGGCGTCCCTTCCACTCAGGCGGGCACGTTTCGTGGAGTGGTGAATGATCAGTTTGGGCAATGGCTGCTTACACCTCAGAACGCAACCGACTATCGGCTGACGCTGAAACCTTCGGAGGCTCTTAAGCTTTGGCAGCATGTTTTGGCTCAGACCAAGAACACGATAGACAAAAAAATCAATGCGCTCGGCTTGAGCGAGGCGACGGTCCAGCAGCGGCGCGAGGATACCGACTCGCAACTGTTGGTTCAAATGCCAGGGGTGGATGACCCGGGCCGCGTAAAGCAGATTCTGCAGACGGCGGCCGTGCTGGACCTGTACGACGTTCGGGGTGGACCTTATGCGAGCCGGGAGGAGGCACTCGCGCAAAACAACGGCGTATTGCCTGCGGGGACGAAACTGATCGGTACCAGCAGTACGGATCCTAATGCCCGGAGCGGGGGAGTGTATCTCGTGGCACGCACGCCGGTCGTGCGGGGGCCCGATATTCGGGATTCGCGTCCGCAACAGGGTGACTTGCCGAATGCCTGGGATACCGGATTCGTGCTCAGTCAAGATGCTTCCAAGCGCTTTGCCGCGTACACCGGCAGCCATGTGGGGCAACGCCTGGCAATTGTTCTGGACGGCAAAGTGCTAAGTGCACCCCGAATCGAGAATCAGATCAGCGACACAGGGCGAATCACGGGAGCGAGAAGTCAAGAGGAAGCGTCCGATTTATCACTTAACCTGCGGGCAGGCTCACTTCCAGCAAGCGTGCTTTATTTGCAGGAGAATACGGTTGGGCCTTCACTAGGCGCCGATTCGATCCGCGAGGGTTTCATCGCGGGTGTAGCGGGAGTGTTGTCTGTCATAGCGGCAATGCTGATCTACTACAAGAAAAGCGGGATCAATGCGACCCTGGCGCTGGTTCTAAATGCAGTTATTCTAATTGCCTGTTTAAGCTACTTCGACGCTGTGCTCACTCTGCCGGGTATCGCAGGGATTATTCTTACTATTGGCATGGCAGTTGATAGCAATGTCCTCATCTTTGAGCGGATTCGTGAGGAGGTGCGCGCTGGAAAAACGCCCATACCAGCAGTTGATACCGGGTTTAGAAAAGCGCTGATAACGATCATCGATACTCACGTCACGACGATCGTTTCGTGCGCGATCCTCTTCCTGTTTGGCTCAGGACCGGTGAAAGGGTTTGCGGTTACGCTCGTTATCGGGCTTGCGGCCAACGTGTTCACGGCTGTATTTGTCTCCAAAGCCATCTTTGACTGGGAATTATCCCGGCCCAAACCGGTAGCAGCTCTCAGTATTTAGATACGACCAGGGTCGGGAAAAGTTTCCCGGGCCAACTGATGTCACTTGGGAACACTTTATAAATATCCGGTGTCTATTGTGTTGAATGCCGGCCCCTAGAGCTCGATGGAAATTTTCAAGCAAACAAACTTCGATTTTCTCGGCAAGAAATGGCCGTTCATCATTTTGTCGTTGGCGCTTACCGCTGCTGGACTTGTCAGCCTCGCGATCAAGGGCGGACCGAAGTACGGAATAGACTTCAATGGCGGAGCGCTTATGGATGTGAACTTTATAAAGCGGCCCCCAGCGGAAGCCATCCGGTCTTCGCTCCACAGGAGGATATCAGGCGAGATCGAGGTCCAGGAAGTGGGCAACTCGCAAGAAGCTCTGATTTCTACCGACGTGCGAGACGAAAGAACACTTCAGGTTGTACGCGCGAACATGATTTCGGCGCTGAATGAGGCTTTCAATCCCCAAACCAGTGGGAAGCTTGATATCAACACCGCAGGACAGGCAGCTCTGGCCGACCGTTTGCGCGACCCGCTGCAAAAAGCGGCAGTGGCGCTTTCAGAGGATCAGATCCAGGCGCTCACGAAGCAGATCACGACCTACCGCGACACACCGCCCCGTTCGGGCCTGATTCGGAACCTCGACGAACTTTCCTCTGTTCCTGGGATTACACCCAAGATTTTGGGCGTCATCAAGGAGGAATGCTCGCTAGGCAATTTTGCAATCCGTAACGTCGAGATCGTCGGTCCAAAGATTGGGTCCGACCTGCGACAGCAGGCAATCAACGTGGTGCTTATTGCGCTGGGCGCGATGCTGATTTATATCGCATTTCGGTTTGAATGGATCTATGGAGTTGCGGCCGTGATAGCGGTGTTCCATGACACGATCATCACCATCGGACTCTTTTCGATTTTCAACATGCAAATCGATTTAACAGTGATCGCGGCATTGCTTACATTGGTTGGTTATTCGATGAACGACACCATCGTGGTGTTTGATCGTATTCGCGAGAACATCAAATTACAAAGGCGCGGCTCATTCGCTGAGATCGTCAATGCGAGCATCAATCAGACGCTGAGCCGGACTATTCTTACATCGGGTCTCACTTTCCTTACTGCTCTGTCGCTCTATTTGTTCGGCGGCCAGGTCTTGAAAGGATTCTCATTCGCCTTGGTGGTGGGCATCATCGTCGGGACGTACTCATCTATCTTTATCGCCAGCCCGATTTTGGTCTTTTGGCAGGATCTGGCGAAAAATCGCAAACGGAAACGGGGAACGGCGGTTATCGATGGCCGCTCCCGGGGTGTAGCGAAAACGGCACGGTAGAAGTTGTCGCCCGCTGAGACGGGCCGAAGGAAGGGAACTCAAATGTTCGATCAAACATTTGTTGATGGCACGGTAAAGACGAAGAAGCCATTTACGATTCTTCTGTCGCTCGTGCTTCAGATTTCAATCATCGGGATTTTGATTCTGATTCCGCTCATCTATACGGAGGCCTTGCCCAGCGCACAGTTGAAAAGCATGCTGGTCGCGCCGCCGCCGCCTCCGCCACCGCCGCCTCCGCCACCCCCTCAAGCTCCGAAGGTGCAGCCGAAGCCGGTGGTCCGCCAATTCATTGCGAATCAACTGATCGCGCCCAAAGTCATCCCGAAAACCGTGAATAAGGTGGAAGATTCGGCGCCACCGCCGGATGCCGGTATTGGTGTAGTTGGCGGAGTAGGTGAATCTGGCGGCGTCGCCGGTGGTGTGATCGGCGGCGTTATAGGTGGTGTGGGTGCTGCGCCTCCTCCGCCGCCGAAGCCAAAAGGCCCGACCGGTCCTGTCAGGGTAGGTGGTCAGGTTGCCGAGGCCAATCTTATACGGAAGGTGCAGCCTGTTTATCCGCCACTTGCTAAGTCAGCCCGGGTGCAAGGGACAGTGGAATTCACCGCGACTATCAGCAAAGGCGGGAATATTGAAAATCTCACCCTGAAGCGCGGTCATCCTCTGCTCGTGAATGCGGCGAAAGAGGCAGTTTTGCAATGGAAGTACCGGCCGACTATGCTTAACGGCCAACCAGTAGAAGTGGTTACTGATATTATCGTTAACTTCACGTTGAGCCAGTAACGACGGTTTTGTTTGATCAGATTCGATTTCAATTTAGGAGATGAGCATGCTATTACAACTTCACGTTTGGGCGTTTTGGCTTTTGCAGGAACAAGAATCCCTTAATTTCGATCCCCGCACCGTTTGGGGCAACATGGGGCTCATGGCTAAGTGTGTAGTCATATGCCTCTTTATCATGTCGGCGTGGTCAATCGGCGTGATGATCGACCGGCTGATTGCTTATAACGCGGCTCGCAAGCAATCGCGGGCGTTTGCGCCAGCGGTGGCCGGAGCATTGCGGGAGGGGAAACTTGATGAAGCCATCAAGATTGCGGACCGTTTCAATAAAAGCCACCTGGCCAAGGTGGTGGTAGCTGGCCTGCAGGAGTTCAAAGCCCATGAGATGAGCACCGACATTCCGGGCGAGGAGATTGAGGCGTCTCGCCGGGCGCTCGAACGCGCGGAGGCGATTGTCCATGCCGAATTAAAGCGCGGCGTCAGCAGTCTGGCAACAATAGGTTCGACCGCTCCCTTCGTCGGATTATTCGGTACGGTGGTCGGAATCATGAACGCGTTCAAATCGATCTCGACGTCTAAGTCAACCGGTATCGGTGCGGTTGCCGGAGGGATTTCCGAAGCCTTGATCACGACCGCGGTCGGTTTGTTTGTGGCTATCCCGGCCGTCTGGATGTTCAACTACTTCACCAATCGGATTGAGGCATTTGACGTCGAAATGGGGAACTCCAGTTCCGAGCTCATTGACTATTTCCTGAAGCGAACTCAGCGAAGAGTCGCGAAGTAGGAGCTGTTGCACAACCCAGGCTCGACTCGTGGTCAGTGGGTCGGGATCGCTCACTCTGTGCGGGCCCATGCACCTTCATGAGATCTTGAGCTTAGCCAGTTGACAAGGAGTTCAGAATGACAAAACTACCCAAAGCGATGCCGGTCGTCTCAGAAATCAACGTTACGCCAATGGTGGACGTGATGCTCGTGGTGCTCATTATTTTCATGGTCATTACGCCTATGTTGTCGAAAACCATACCCGTCAATCTTGTTAAAACGCACAACCCCGTTAAAATGGCGGAAGCCGATAAAGAGGATGCAGTAATTATGGCGGTCACGCGAGACGGCAAGGTTTTTCTAAGTCCGGGGAATGCGCTCGTACCGCTGGATCAGGTGGGAAGCAGGGTCAAAGATCTCCAGACGAACCGTACCGACAAAACGGTTTACCTGAAAGCTGACGCGAGGGCGCGTTTTGAGAGCGTCACGGATGTCATTGATGCTCTTCGTACGGCCGGCGTAGACCAGCTCGGACTTTTAACTGAAGAGATCCAGGACAAGAAGAAAAGCTTAAATTTGTAATTTCACCTGAAAGGGATTAACTCTTATGGCAATGGCAGTAGGCGGCCGTGGCGGGGCAATGGCCGATATCAATGTTACCCCGATGATTGATGTATTGCTGGTGCTATTGATCATTTTCATGGTCATCACGCCCTTAACGCCTCATGGGCTCGATACGTTGGTGCCGCAGCCGCCGCCGCCGAATCAACCCCCACCTCCCCCGAATCAAGATCCAACGGTGGTGATCGAGGTAGCCAAGGATCATACCCTGCAAATCAACGGCCAAGCCGTGGCCGAACGCGATCTGCAGTCGCGCTTGGAAGACATCTTCAAAACGCGTGCCCAAAAGGTCGTTTTCGTTAAGGGTGACAAAGATGTTGATTATCGGTACGTAGCTCAGGCGATTGATGATGCCAAAGGAGCCGGTCTTGACAAAGTGGGAATCATGACTCCCAAAGTCGAGGCGGGGCAATAGCGCTGGGGCAGAGAGAGGATCGAGAGGATGCAAGAATCTAGATCGCGCGCGAACGGTGGGCAACGGAGCGCTGAAACGAAAGCGCCCAGCTTGGTTAAATCGTTGGCACTAACCCTCTGTGCCGGCCTGGTGCTTATCGGAACAGGCTGCGAGAAATTGAAATCGCGAGATGAAATGAACAAGGGCGTTCAGGCGTATCGGGCTAATCACTACGCCGACGCAGTGAATCACTTTAAGAAGGCGGTTGAATACGATTCGACCAACCAAAATGCCCAGCTGTATCTTGCAACCTCATACATGATCCAGTGGATTCCTGGCGCAGATTCTCCAGACAACAAAAAGAGCTACGAGATGGCGCGGAAGACGTTCGACGAGGTATTAAAAAGAGATCCAAAGAACTCTTTGGCATTAGCGTCCATGGCATCCATGGCGTATAATTCCGCTTCCGCCGGTAATCCGGAACAGAAAACTGCCGCGCTCGATGAAGCGAAAAAGTGGAATGAGCGCCGCATTGAGGTGAATCCGAAAGACGCAGAGGCGTACTACTACCTAGGTGTCATTAACTGGGCTGAAGCGTTCACGCCGCTCCAGACTGCGCGCGTCCAGCAGCGCATGAAGCCGGACGATCCTGGCCCCATTAAGGATCCCAAGCTTAGAGAACAGCTAAAAGGAAAATACCAGAAGCTGATTGACGAAGGGATTGAGAATCTGAAGAAGTGCCTTTCCATCGACAAAGAGAACGAAGACGCAATGTCTTATCTCAATCTACTGCTGCGAAAGAAAGCGGATTTAGAGGATTCGCCCGAAGAGTCAAAGGCTGACATTGCCCAAGCTGAGGATTGGTCGAACAAATCGCTCGATATGAGACGGCTCAAGGCAACTCGTCCCGCCCCGACCGGGAAAAAGAAAAAGAAGGGTGAGGAAGCCGGGTAAGCCGAGTTGGGAAGCAGCCGCTCTTAATTCAAGAAATAGGTTCGATAAAGCGTATCGCGTTGTTTCGGAACGAAACCGGCGTCCCGGATCAACTGGCGTAGTTGTTCTTCTGTCGCGCGGTGGTGGGCGCCTGCAGCGGATACGACGTTTTCCTCGATCATGATGCTGCCGACGTCGTTACCACCAAACCGCAGTCCCAGTTGGCAAACCTTCAGGCCAGGCGTGACCCAGGAAGCTTGAATGTTAGCGATGTTATCGAGATAGACTCTTGAAAGGGCTAGCATCTTAAGGTATTCGACCGCCGTTGCTTCCTGTTTCACAAAGCGGCCCAGAGAAGTGTTTTCGCGCTGAAAAAACCACGGAATGAACGCCGTAAACCCGCCGGTATCTTCCTGAATATTCCTGACGATCTCAAAGTGGTTCAATCGCTGGTCAATCGTCTCGCCTGTCCCGAACATCATCGTTGCAGTGGTGCGCATGCCAAGAGCATGGGCTGTCCGATGAACATCGATCCACTCCGAGGTGGAGCATTTCAAGCGGCTGATGCGGTGGCGGACCGTATCGTCAAGGATCTCGGCCCCGCCGCCAGGAATCGAATCTAGCCCCGCGTCGCGCAGCCGGGCAATCGTATCGCGGAGAGATAGACCGCTTACTTCAGCGATATTGACGATTTCGGGCGCAGAGAAGCAATGGCACCATACGTCAAATCTTCGCTTTATGGTCCGCAGCAGGCTCTCATACCACTCAATTTTGAGATCCGGGTGGAGACCGCCCTGCATGAGTATACCCGTCCCTCCCAGATGCAGCGTCTCCTCGATCTTAGCCAGAATCAGCTCGCTTGGAAGAAGGTAGCCTTCCTCGTGGCCGAGCGGGCGATAGAACGCGCAAAAGCTGCAGTACTCAGTGCAGAAGTTCGTGTAGTTAATGTTGCGATCAATGATATAAGTGACGATGCCTTTCGGGTGGATCTTCTTCCGGATCGCGTCCGCCGCCATGCCGATTCCGACTAGATCGTCGCTCTGGAGCATGTCAATTGCTTGCTGCCGGGTGATCATGGCTGATGGCTCTATTTCATCTTCTCGCGGCGAATGTGCTGTGCGCGGAGAGATTTGCTAATTCGAAGAAAGCTTGCAACCCACGCTGCTCATTTTGCCCAAGCTCAAAACGAATATACTGAAGCAAATACCGTTCCGCGAGTTGTTTGCTGATTTGCCGCGGCCGGTATTCTTCTTCGACGATTTGATCTATTCTCGTCTTGCCGAATTCATATGAGCCGTTTGTGATGCTCCCGAGGCGGTCAACAGGAATACCCGGTTTACCCGCCCACGCGGCGAAAACCATGGGAAGGCCCGTGTATGCCAGCCACTCGGCCCCGAGATCCAGGCATTCGAAAGGCAGTTCCTCGGGCGTGATCCGCAAAGCCGCATCGCCAATAAGCAGCGCGGCGTCGGCCGCCGAAAGCATGCTCTCCAAAACTGGCTCCTGCAGGACGATTCTAGGCTCAACGCCATAGCGTTCCCGCAGAATGATGCGTGCAAGTTCGACTGATGTCCGGGAACCAAGATCCGCGGCCAAGGTATGCACTTCTGTCCAGCGGACTCGAGAAAGCAACAGAATGCTTCGAACGGCGCCCAGACACGTTATCCCGACACCCGGAACAATCTCCAGATCCTGACGCGCGATTTCCGCCACAGGCACGAGGCCGATGTCTACTGTTCCCAGTTCAACCTCCGATGCACAGACAGAAGGAATGGCAAATGAGAGGTGAACTTGTTCGCGTTGGGCACCGTGCAGCATGCCCCAAATCAGGGGAACGGTATTTAAATAGCTGACCGCACCTACGTAAAACGGCTTCTGGCTCAAATTCCAGTGTATCGGAGGGTGTGAAACGCCGGTGCGCTAGATGCCTCGCCTATTGCCCCAAAGATCGATGTGTAGCCGTGGACTATAACGATAGCCGTGGGTTTTACAAACCTCAGCAAGCCACAGTCCGCGTTCACGCAGCAGCTCTCGGCTGATTCCTTCGGGCATCAAAATGATTCGCTCCCGTTCCGCCGACAACTCCTCCCGGATTCTGCTGATCTCGTCCAAATCGCCCGCAGATGTCACTACGAACTTAAGTTGGTACAAGTATTCGCGAATTAGACGTTTGAGAACGGCCGGCTGATAGCGCAATCGATCATGCTGGGCTGCCCATCTGCCTCCGTCTCGGTCGAAGGGGACAGAGTTTGACAGCTTCGGACTTATGCTCATCAGGTCGCAAGCTACCGGGGCGTCGATTGTTCCGGCAGTCTCGATTGTAATGTGACAGCTTGCGCCGCGTAATATGTGCGTCAGGCGAACCATTTCAGGCGCAATCATGGGCTCGCCACCGGTAATTACGACGTGATTAGCATGAAAGCCCGCCACGGTATCGGCAATCTGCTCGATCGAAACGTCTTCTCCTTCTGGGTTCCAGGAGGTGTAGGGTGTGTCGCACCAAGTACAGCGGAGATTACAGCCTGAGGTCCGTATAAAAACTGAGGGAACGCCTACGAGAACGCCTTCGCCCTGGATGGAGTAAAAAATTTCTGCAATCTTCACAACTGCAACGCCGTTACAGCCGGGTCAGCCAGTCCGACCTCCCCAAACGCTTTGCTTCGCAGCATGCACGCGTCACAAGCTCCACACGGGCGGCCTCGCTCGTCTGGGTCGTAGCAACTGTGTGTCGAGCTCAGATCAATGCCGAGCTCAACAGCCCTACGCACGATCTCCGCTTTCGTCATTTCAATAAGCGGTGCATGGACGACAATCTTGTTGGCTTTCTCGACGCCGGCTTTGGTTGCCAGGTTGGCCATCTGCTCGAATGCTCGAATGAACTCCGGCCGACAATCGGGGTAGCCCGAGTAGTCGATTGCGTTCACCCCGATAAAAATGTCCGAAGCACCAATGACTTCCGCATAGGCGAGAGCAAACGACAGAAAGATAGTGTTACGGGCCGGCACATACGTCACCGGAATGTGGCTTGTCGTCGCATCCTCTCGTCGATGTTTCGGAACTTCGATGTTGCTCGTGAGCGCTGACCCACCAAATACCCTCAAATCAATCTTGATCGTCCGATGCTCCCGGGCCTGGAGTTGCTGGGCCATCAGCGCCCCGAATCGAAGCTCGATTGCGTGGCGCTGGCCATAATCAAAGGAAAGGCAGTAGCACTCAAAGCCTTTTTCGCGAGCTATTCCGAGACAAGTAGCAGAGTCGAGCCCGCCGCTCAGGAGACAAATCGCTCTTCTGGAAGATCGATAGTCCAATCCTTTTCAGTATAGATTCGTTTGAGAATAGGCTTTCGATATCGCATGCAGCAGGGTCTACGCTACTTTGGCTCTGTTGCCTTGGACACGATTGCGTCAAGCTGACCGCGATGCAGCCGGATCCGAAGAGGCTCGCCCACGGACGTTTCCGTAGAGGACCGCAGGACGCGCCGTCGCGCATCTTCAACGATCGCGTATCCGCGCGCGAGCACCCCCAACGGACTCAGCTGGGTTAAATGCGCTTCGATGGTCTCCTTTCGATGCCGAGCTTCGTGCATCTTGCCTTGCATAGCCTGTACGATGCGCTCTGTCGAGGCTTGCTGTCGGTGCCGGTTTCGCGCAAGCCGCAGTCGCAAATCATTCGCCTGTAAGAGTTGGAGCTGGCCGGCAAGACGGCGGGACTGCCCTTCGATAAGGCGCCGCGCGCGATCCCGAAGCTGATGATCGAGGTCATCGACCCGCTGTGCACGCTTGGCCAGCGCTCGCTGGAGCAGGGTAGCCGCCCGGGCAGTTCCACGCTGATGAAGGTCGCGCGAAGCTGAAAGCAGCCGGTAACGCGTGGATTGAGTTGCCTTCGCGCGGCAAACCGCGATCTGCTCGAGCAAGCTCTCTCGAGTGCAAACGATGATTTCGGCAGCGGCGGAGGGTGTTGGAGCGCGGAAATCGGCCACGAAGTCGGCGATGGTGAAATCCGTCTCGTGGCCTATGGCCGATACGACCGGCACTTTGCATGCGGCGATGAGCCTCGCCACCGCCTCTTCATTGAAGGTCCATAGATCTTCGAGCGACCCGCCGCCACGGGCCAGAATCAAAACCTCAGCCCAAGTGTTGTCACTGAAATAAGTGAGAGCGCGGGATACCTGTTCGACCGATCCTTCGCCCTGCACCTGTGCTGGGTATAGCAGAATGTGAAGGCCCCGGAATCGCCGCTCCAAAATTTGCAAAATATCGCGGAGAACGGCGCCTGAAGGGGAGGTGATAATCCCAATTCGTCGAGGCAATCTCGGCAAAGCGCGCTTTCGTGACTTCTCAAACAGCCCTTCCGTCGCAAGCTTTTTTTTCAATTGCTCAAACGCGAGCTGAAGCGCGCCGGCTCCTTGCGGTTGCAGCAGTTCCACAATGAGCTGGTATTCGCCTCGCGCTTCGTAGACTTCTAGATTCCCTCGCGCGATAACAGCAAGCCCGTCCCGGGGGGTGAATCGAGCCAGCCGCGCAGCACCCTTAAAAAGTGCGCATTTCAACTGGCTTTGCGAATCTTTCAGACAAAAATAGTAGTGACCGCTGCTCGCGGCGCGGCATCCCGAAATTTCGCCAGCTACCCAAATCCCCCGGAAATCCATTTCGAAGAGGTGTTGTATGGCGGAGTTGAGTTCGTTTACCTGGAATACCCGCCGCTCTAGTTCGAGCGATAACTCCATCTGCCCGCTTTCAACACCGCTTCTCATTAGCATGCGTAAATACCAGTTTCAACTATTTGGCTGTTGCTCTCCACGGGAACGATCCGCTATTCTATCGAGTTACTCGTATAAATGGCGCCGCACCGCTGCCGAATGTCGCAGGGAGGAATGAATGACCCCACAGGAACTATTAGAATTTGCGAAGAAAAATGATGCGCGGCAGGTAGACCTGCGCTTCACAGATATCCCCGGCCTCACTCAACACATTTCTTACCCGATCAACATGCTTGAGGAGAGTTCGTTCGAAGACGGTTTCGGCATAGATGGGTCGAGCATCCGCGGGTGGGCAGCAATCAACGAAAGCGACATGCTCTTGATTCCGGATCCGGGGACTGCATTTATGGATCCGTTTGCGGAAACGCGGACTGTGATCATGCTGGGCGACATTCTTGATCCGATCACCCGGCAGCACTATGATCGCGATCCGCGCTGGATAGCTAAAAAAGCTGAGCTTCACCTTAAGAACAGCGGCCTTGCCGATACTGCATACTTCGGGGCAGAAGCTGAATTTTTCGTCTTCGACAACATTCGCTTTGATCAGAACCAGCACAGCGGTTTTTACTACATAGACGCCGACGAAGGAAGGTGGAATTCGGGTCGGGAGCACAACAATTTGGGTTACCGCCCCCGGTATAAGGAAGGCTATTTCCCCGTTCCACCCACCGATCATTATCAAGATCTCCGCAGCGAGATGGTCGCCACAATGATCGAGTGCGGACTTAAGATCGAATGTCACCATCACGAAGTCGCTAGCGGCGGCCAGTGTGAAATCGACCAACGGTTCGACACTCTAGTCAAATCGGCCGACAACATGGTGCTCTATAAGTACGTGGTGCGCAATGTAGCCTACCAATACGGCAAGACTGTGACATTTATGCCCAAGCCGCTGTTCGGCGATAACGGGAGTGGTATGCACACCCACCAAAGTTTGTGGCGGGATGGCAAACCGCTATTCGCCGGAGATAACTATGCAGGGTTGAGCGAGATGGCATTGTGGTATATCGGCGGTCTACTGCGGCATGCGCGAGCGCTCTCCGCTATCATTGCGCCGACTACGAACAGTTATAAACGTTTGGTGCCAGGCTACGAAGCTCCCGTAAATTTGGCATACTCCAGGCGTAATCGATCGGCTGCCGTCCGCATCCCGATGTATTCCAACAGTCCCAAAGCGAAGCGAGTTGAGTTCCGCCCTCCCGACGCAGCTTCGAACCCATATCTAGCATTCGCAGCAATGGTGATGGCCGGGATGGACGGTGTGATGAACAAGATCGACCCCGGTGAGCCGCTTGACAAGGATATCTATGATTTGTCGCCGGAAGAGATGAAGAATGTGCCTTCCATGCCGGCATCCCTGGATGAGGCGCTGACGTGTTTGGAGGAAGATCACGCGTTCCTCACTAAAGGGGATGTCTTCTCTGAAGAGTTGATTGAGACCTTTATTTCCTATAAGCGGAAATCCGAAGCCGAAGCTGTCCGGCTCAGGCCCCATCCATATGAGTTCGCTCTTTACTATGACATCTGAGGGGAATTGGGCTCAGTTACCACCATTTCTGCTGTCGAAGGTCTCCTCCCGGGATGATCTTGAACAACTGGACGATTGAGCCTGACCGGCGCAACGGCCGTCCGACGCATCTCGCCTCCCGGAGTGTCCGGACGAACTCCACCCGTAACCGGATGTCCTTGGCACAAATATCCAACCGGTACTTGTAGCCGTAATCGAGAGCCAATAAATTCAAATGGACGTCAGATGCGATTCGTTTTTGTGTGTCTGTTTCCGAAGCGCTCGTGTACGTCCCGTGCGTGATAATGATTCCCATACCGAGTAACTGAGCACCATCTCTGTTCAGGCGCGCGAATCCTTCCCTTCGGGCCGCGGCAGAATTACCGCCGGAAGCGATATTCCGGCGGTTGTGCGGGAAGAGGCTGCGTGGGCCCGCGGAGGGAGTTTTCCAGTTCTACCTTCGGTGCAATGCAATACCGTGACCTACATGACAGTGGATCCGCACAATGCTGGTGCAAACTGTCCTCTATTTGCTCCTAACTATAACCACGAAAGTTTGACGTTCTAATGAAACTACAAATACATTGTATTTTTCTTTGGTGATTTACCTCTTTTGAAGTGAGCGATTACGCCGGAGCAAAAAGAAGTTCCGCGGAAGGTGATAAAGGGGGGGATAGTTATGAGGCGTCGTGTTTTGCTCGGCTTTCTCTTATTCTGTGCATTCTGGGCCATACCAGCCCAGGCCGAACGCCGCTTCATTGTCCGCGATAGTGGTGGGTTATCGGGGATACGGTCGGTCTGCCTAGCATTGGGCTGCACGGTAGCCGAAACTCTCGACGGCTCACTGGGCCAGGTCTTTCTTCTGACCACTCCAGATTCCGTGAACCCCACGACATTTCTGCGGAAGCTGCTCACTCAAACCGGCGTTGTAGATGCCGAGCTCGATCAACTGGCCTACACCTCAAAGTCCGCTTATGTGATCCCGAAAAGCCTGTCAGACACGAAGCCGGTCGACTATTTTGGTCAAATCGTCGCACGGGGCTACATCACTCAGCCTGCGGTCCAGATTATCGGACTAAGCGATGCTCAAAACACCTTCAGTGTAAAAGGAGCAGGCATTGTGGCCGTGATCGATACTGGCATTGATCCGAACCATCCCGTCCTGAAAAACATGCTCGTTCCAGGGTATGACTTCACCCGGAATCAGGACGGGGAGGGCGACGAAACAGCTGATGTCATTCTCTCCAGCACGCCTACGGTTGGCACCGCCACTTGGGTCAATCAGCAGAGTGCCGCAAACGTCGACCAATCTACGGCTGCTGTAGTCGACGGCAATCCGGGTTACAGCGCCTTTGGCCATGGCACCATGGTGGCCGGGATAGTCCACCTTGTAGCGCCTGGCGCGAGCCTGATGCCGCTGAAGGCTTTCCGGGCAGATGGAACAGGCTACAATTCGGAGATCATCCGAGCCATCTACTTCGCTGTTTTCCATAACGCAAATATCCTAAATATGAGTTTTAATGTGGCGGCGTATTCCCTGGAGCTGAAGAAAGCAGTGGATTTTGCCGAATTCAAAGGCCTGATCTCGGTTGCCGCCGCGGGTAGCAGCGGAAAAGAGATTCTGGTCTATCCAGCGGCTTTCT
>JBPCLH010000086.1:0-7499 GCA_051003475.1 Bryobacteraceae bacterium | reverse complement strand
CGGTTTCTTCACGGCGGTGGTGTCCTTTCCAAGGATTGTTTTTGGCGAATCGATTCTAACGAACCGGCCGCCACCGCCGCCTCTAGCCTTCAACTAAGCCTGGGACACCCTCGATTTTTACGTTTAGCGTAACTGTGCTGTTGCTACTTGTGATGCCGGTGGTAACGAATGCACAAATGAGCAAGGTAAAGATTGTCTGGGTCATATTGATGGAAAACCACAACTGGACCGGCAACAATGCCGGTGCTGCATTTGGCGCCCCAGACATCAAAGGCAACCCCTTAGCCCGGTACATCAACGGGCCCCTGCTACATACAGCGGCGCACTCGGAGCGGTATTTCAATCCTCCCGGGAACCATCCCAGCCAGCCTAATTACCTTTGGCTCGAAGCAGGAACAAATTTCGGTGTCCTGGCGGACACGCAGCCAGGGCAAGTCCCTACTGATAGCCAGCCGCATCTGGTCACCCTACTCAAGGAGAAGGGCATCAGTTGGAGGGCTTACGCTGAGCCCGACTTCGGCGCCCCCGTTTTCGACACCTGCCCGATTGACTTCACCTACCTTGACGTCGAACATTTGCCATTTGTCTACTTCACGGACGTCACTAACGACTTCAGTCCGTCGTCGTCCTACTGTATCCATCACGTGAGGCCCTATTACCAGCTGGCAACTGACCTGGCCGACCATAGGACAGCGCGATACAACTTCATCGTTCCAAACGTATGCCATGACGGGCACGAGGGTGTTTCTCCGTGTGATGCTACTGAACCTTCAGATAATACGAGACGATCCGATCGTTGGCTCAAGCAAAATGTGCCCCTGATTCTCGAGTCAGAGGAGTACAAAAGAGGCGGGGCCTTGTTCATCATTCGGGATGAAGCCGAAGACAGCGGGAAATTCAGCGATGGCCCGATTGGCATGTTCTTGCTTTCGCCGTTTGCCAAGGGCGGGGGTAAGAGGGAATACAGCAATAACATTCGCTACGACCACAGCTCCACACTGAAAACGTTGCAGGAGATCTTCGATGTCGAGCCGCTGCTGGGAGCTGCCGCAGACCCCAAGACGAAAGACCTGAGAGACTTATTCAAGGGCGAGAACTGCAGCGATTATGACCATGATGGTGACTGTAGATAACACAAGCCGAATGAAATCCTTTCGGAAGCGCCTAACGGCACCAATGGTCTCTTAGGCCATTATGGTTTCGGCCAAGAAGCTGTTCGCAAGGTACCGGCCGATAGAAAGCGTAGCGGTTGATACACAAGGGAGATGGGTTGAACCTACCGCGACCGATTCTGTCCATTCTGGTCTGCACGTTACCGATTTCTGGGCTGGCTGGTTTGGCCCGGGCTCAGACTACAGCTGCTTCGGTGGAGAGTGTGCTCGAGAGGCGCATTCAGCCCACCGGAGTAGCTGAATTCCAACTTCAAAACTACTTAAAAAAACGCATTCCCAAGCTCCCTTCTCCCGCGAGCCCCGAGCAGTGGCGGTCGCAGGAGCAGAGACTGCGCAAGCACATCCTCGAAGAAGTGGCCTTTCACGGTTGGCCTCACGAATGGATCGACGCTGAGCCTCGTTTCCAGCAGATCGCGGCAATTGAGACTGGAAAGGGATATCGGTTGCGCAAATTGCGCTACAACATTGTGCCGGGTTTCGATTCGACTGCAATTTTGTATGAACCGGAAAACATCGATGGGAAGGCGCCGGCCGTTCTCAACGTGATCGGCCATGAGATAGCGGGCAATGCGGCGGAATACGAGCAGAAGCGCTGTATCAATCTCGCGAAGAAAGGCATTCTCGCGCTAAGTCTGGCGTGGGTGGGTTTTGGCGAACTGGCGCAGGCAGATAATGCCCATGATTACGGGGCTCACCTCGATCTTGTAGGCGCTAACGCTCTGGGATTTTTCTACCTTGCCATGCGACGCGGCCTTGATTATCTCGCAACTCTGCCGCAGGTTGATCCCGCCCGGCTGGGGGTCACTGGTTTATCAGGCGGCGGATGGCAAACCGTTGTGCTCGGCGCTCTCGACAACCGGGTTGCCGTTTCCGTCGAGGTCGCGGGTATCGGAGCGCTCGAAGTCAATCTTATTCGTCCACTCGATTTGGACGAGATCGAAGAGAATGCAACGGATCTCACTCGAGGTGAGGATTACCCCTTTCTTGTGGCTATGCGTGCGCCCCGTCCCGCGTTGCTCATTCATAACGCTGAAGATGACTGCTGCTTTCGCGCCGCTCTTGTCAAGCCGTACATCTACGACCGGATCCAGCCCTTTTTCCGGTTATTCGGCAAAACGGACGAGCTGGCGTGGCATGAAAACCGCGATCCCGGCACTCACAATTACCAGCGTGACAATCGCGAACAAGCCTATGGCTTCTTTACCAGGAATTTCGGATTGACGGCCGACGCAAAAGAAATACCAAGCGATGATGAGATCAGATCCAAGGACGAACTCGACGTGGGTCTGCCGCCCCAGAACTTGACTATTGCCGGTCTCGCGAGGAAGCTGGCCGGCCAAATCATCCGCCCACCAATTCCAACCGGCAGCGAGCGCTCTTCTTGGACAAAATCTCAGCGAGAGCAATTAAAATCTGTAGTTCGCTACATGCCGGTCTCAGTCGAAAATGCCTGGAGGATAGACAACACGAAGCGACGGGAATTAGAAAGTCTTTCGTACCGTTTCGACTTCTCAAACGGGCTCAGCGCGACAGGAGTGTGGCTCAAGGCCATCCCGGCACGAGCAGATGGGCCCGTTAGCATCGTGCTCAGCGACAAAGGCTTCAAGGCAGCCGGAGAGATGATTTCCGAACACGTTAACCGCGGGGAACAAGTGCTCGCCCTCGATTTGCTTTTCAACGGCGCCACAGCTCCGGAGGCCCCGGCCGATTGGGAGATGCTGGTGTCCACGACCGGAGACCGTCCGCTGGGTCTCGAAGCGGGCCAATTGCTCGCAGTGGCGAATTGGCTTCAGACCGGTGCCGGCCGCCACGATATTCGCATCGAAACAGAAGGCATTCGCAACCAGGTGATCGCTTTAACGGCTGCCGCGCTCGAGCCAAACGTCTTCGGCCGTATCGAAAGTCATCATCCGATGGAAAGCCTGCAGTACCTACTCGATAAGCCTGTACCGTTCCGATCCGCCCCGGACCTGTTTTGCCTGGATTTTTATAAGTACTTCGATCTGGACCGACTCTCCGCCATCGCTGCTCCTACGGAAATAAGACGAATCGCTGAGGAACCCGCTCTCTCGCGTTAGTGTAAATAGTCCTTCAGGAGCGAGCGCTGGAGCGATGAATTAAATGACGAGCAGCGCGATCCTGAAACGAATGGACCCTGGCCGACAGCGTGCAAACATCCAGCTCGCCATAACGGGCTACACCGATCACAACCGATTCATCGCGATCTCCTTCGCCGAGCAGAACCCGCCAGATTCTGAGACGATGGGAGTTCATTAGACTAGATAAGTGAAAAGAAGCAGCTTGTTGAAAGTGCTGCGTCTCAGCCCAATGTTTTCGCCAAGGAAATATGTCACGAGTTTCGAATGAGCGTCGCATGTTCATGCAGTGGATAGCGGCCGCTCCCGTTTGGGGGGCGGTTGTATGGCAGGACTTCGCACAGAAGCTGCTTGGAGCATCGTCCGGTCCTCCTCGCAATGTTTATCAAAGGATTGGAGTACGTCCATTCATTAATGCTCGGGGGACCTGGACGTATCTAAGCGGCTCGCTGATGCTGCCCGAAGTCCGTCAGGCGATGGAGGCGGCAGCGCAGCAATTCGTTGATATGTTTGAGCTTCAACGCGCAGTTGGAAAACGCCTTGCGGATCTATCAGGTGCTGAGTCCGCAATGATCACGTCGGGCTCGGCGGGCGCGATGGCTGCGGCAACGGCAGCTTGCATCGCTGGTTCCGATCCAGCCAAAATCTGGCAACTGCCGGACACAAGCGGCCTGAAGCATGAGGTTGTCATGTTGGGCGGCCGGATCGCGTTCGACAATGCGCTTCGGCTGGCGGGGGGGAAGTTAGTTGTTGCGCGGACGCTTGACGAGCTGCCATCCACCTTGAATGAACGAACTGCGATGGTGTATACGACATGGCGGGATGAGCGGCTATCCCGGGCGCTCGAAGTCACCCGCCAAGCAAAGATTCCTGTTTTGTTAGACGATGCAGCCGGGATTCCACCGATCGAGAATCTTTCGCGGTACGCCAAAATGGGCGTCGACCTTTATTGTTTCAGCGGCGGAAAAGGCCTCAGAGGTCCACAGTGTGCTGGCGTGCTTCTCGGAAGAAAAGATTTGATCGATGCCGCGCTTGCGAATTCAAATCCGTGGGAAGGTTCTGTTTGCCGGGCGATGAAGGCGGGCAAGGAAGAGATCATTGGAATGCTCACCGCAATCGAAAGCTGGCAAAAGATCGACATTGACGCATTGAATCGCGAGTGGAACGCCAAAGTTCAACGCATCGCGAAGGTGGTGGGCACCGTACCGGGCGTAACGACAAAGATCTATGTTCCTGAAGAGGGGAACAGTTATCCGACGTTGCGGGTGATATGGGACGAACAAAAGTTTGGTCTGACTGTCGCCCAGTGTGACCAACAACTACGCTCGGGTGAACCACGCATAGAGGTGTTGACCAACAATAATCCGAGCATGGTGGCAGCGGTGCGCGAGGGCGACGACCCAAAACATGAGCCACCCAAGAACCAGCTTGAGATTGTATCTATGACCTTGCAGGCCGGCGAAGATCTGATGTTGGCGCGCCGGTTGCGTGAGATCTTAAATGGCGCCAGAGTCAAGGCTCGGCTTGGCTGATCAGGAACTATGCCACGTGCTGAGATCGACCCTCGACGCGATCGGGCAAACGCCACTCGTCGAGCTCTCCCGAATGACCAAGGGCTTGGAGGGGCGCCTACTGGCGAAATTGGAGTATTTGAATCCCGGATTGTCGAAAAAAGACCGCATTGCCCGCCAGATTATTGAAGATGCTGAAGCGAATGGAACGCTTCGTCCCGGGCAGACCGTTGTCGAACTGACAAGCGGCAATACAGGCACGGGTCTTGCGATCGTCTGTGCCGTGAAGGGGTACCCGATCGTTGCGGTTATGTCGAAAGGCAATTCTGAAGAGCGCGCGCGAATGATGCGTGCGTTAGGCGCGGAGGTAATTCTCGTTGACCAGCATCCTGAGTCGCAGCCCGGATATGTTTCTGGTGGAGATCTTGAGTTAGTCCAACAAGAAACTAGCCGGATAGTAATTGAACGCCGCGGCTTTCGTGCGGATCAGTTTCATAATGCGAGCAACTTTCGCGCGCATTACCTCCATACAGCGATGGAAATTCTCACGCAAACCGGTGGCCACATAAATGCGTTTTGCGATTTCGTAGGATCGGGCGGCACGTTCGCGGGTTGCGCTGCGCGCTTCAAAGAACATGATCCATCGATCCAGTGTTTCATCGTGGAGCCGACCGGATGCGCGGTGCTCGCTGGCAATTCGGTTTCGGATGCTCGCCATCGGATCCAGGGCGGAGGATACTCGGCTGGCGAACTGGAAATGATCCGGCGCGCCGATGTTGATGGATATCTGCAAGTGACCGATGAAGAGGCGATTGCGACAGCCCGGCGGTTGGCTCGCGGAGAAGGCATTTTTGCCGGATTCTCTTCCGGTGCTAATGTGGCGGCGGGACTCAAACTGCTGCCCAATGGAACGGTCGTGACTCTTATTAATGATTCTGGGCTGAAATACATGACGACGGAACTCTGGGCGTAGGTGCATGAACAGGATGAGGATGTTGGCTGTTCTTCTCTTAACTTTAAGTGCGCTTGCGGCGACCGATCGTATTGATGCTTTTGGATACCGCTGGACAGTTCCCGGCTCGTCGGATTGGAAAATTGAACGCCAAGGCAGTGTACCTGTGTTGCAGCTGGTTACACCCAGAGGTCCGCTACCAGGCCCAAGGCGCCCGATTCAATTCGCTCTGGCAGAAACTCCGGAGTATCGACTGGTAACCGTGGACCTGGATGTCCGGCCTATGGGTCATTCGCTAATTGTGGTCTTCGCCTACCGCGATGCAGCACACTTCGATTACGCACATCTCTCAATCGATCCTGCTACGAAAGAGCCCGTTCACAACGGTGTGTTTCACGTTTACGGCGGTGAGCGGGTTCGGATCAGTTCCGAAGCTGGCCCGTCGGCATTTACAACTACAAGCCGGTGGTTTCATGTACGCCTCACGCAGAACGGCAAGTCTGGCGTCATTCAGGTTACCGTGGACGGCCATGCTATACCCGCTCTCCATGCAATTGACTTGAGTCTTCCCAGCGGGAGAGTTGGCATCGGCTCATTCGACGAGACAGGCGACTTTAAGAACGTCAGAATCCAGGGGGTCACAATTTCTGGCGAAGGACCGGATCGCGAAGCATCGCCGTAATGCGATTCGTCACGAGCGGCCACTATACTGGACTATCGGTTGCCGGAAAGACGGCGCGAATTATTTACGGAGAATCATGGACCGACGTGCATTTCTGAAGGGACTCGGAATTCTTTACGGTTCGACTTCGTTTGCGGCTGGGATTACCGATACTGCCCATACGGCGATATCGCCGCTCACCCGCTTTAAACTGGGGGCCATTAGCGACGGGTTCTCGCAAGATTTCGAAGAAGCCCTCAAGGCCATGAAGAGTTATGGACTTTCTTGGGTTGAGATTCGAGAGGTCTTCGGAGTCTACAACACAGAAGCCAATCCCGCTCAGATTCAGCGCTTGAAGGATCTGCTCGACAGGTACCAGTTCCGTGTGTCTGTTATTGATTCGGCTCTGTACAAATGCGCATTGCCTGGCACAAGGCCGGTGAAAGGAGAGAAAGACAAGTTTGCCTATCCAGAGCAGATGGAGCTCCTCAAGCGTGCTCTTGATCGCGCGCACACCCTTGGCGCAGACAAGATCCGAGGCTTTACTTTCTGGCGCGTCGCCGAGCCGGGAAAACTTTCCGGGCGAATTGCTGAGGAACTCAGAAAGGCTGCCGAGCTTGCAAACCGCTCCGGAATGCGCTTGGTAATCGAGAATGAAGAATCGTGCAATGCTGCGACAGGACGCGAGCTTGCTGAAATCTTGACGATGGCTCCTGCCCATAATCTCGGCGCAAACTGGGATGTTGGAAATGGATACTGGCGGGGTGAGGTTTCCTTTCCCGACGGCTACAATGGGCTCGATAAGAAGCGCATCTGGCACATGCACTTGAAAGGTGTTGCCTGTGGCAGTAATTACAAGAACTGCTCGGAAACTTTTGTAGGGCAGGGCCAGGTTGATCTGGTTGGGCAGTTCAGCCAGTTGCTCCGCGACGGATATCAAGAAACGATGTCGCTTGAGTGTGAGTTTAAAGCCCCTGGACTCACGCACTTTGAAACCACCAAGCGCTCGCTAAAAGGCCTTCTGAGGGTTATGGCGGACGCCCTCGTTTGAGGACACGGCATTTTGCGGAACCGAGCTCAGATCTTCTTCAAGACGCCCACGAGTCC
>JBPCLH010000085.1:0-64245 GCA_051003475.1 Bryobacteraceae bacterium | reverse complement strand
ATCGAGACCTCTGGGCTCTTGCCGTCGCCCTCGGGAGAGAACACAAATCCAGCGCCTCTTCTGAGAAAGTGGCGTAACATGAAACTCAGCCGCCCTAACCTTCAACTAAGCTCGGGACATCCTCCTTCATCCTGGCTTCGATCTTGCCGTATTTGAGAGTGTACTTCCCTTGCGTCTTTATGCGAGCGGACGTGAAACTTCCCGAATCTGTCTTGATCGCGCGTATGACTAGATGACCCTCGCCGTCTTGGAAAACGTTTTCGAGGTTTCTGGTATAGACCTCGAGCTCATGATTACCCCAGCCGCCACCACCTAGATCAAAAATCCATTTCGAGGGATCCGGCGGGGCGCCTTTGTGATCATTAAATTCATCGCTCCAGGCCAGTTTAGGGTTATCCGCAGGCATGAGCGGCAGGGTAGTGATGAGCACAGCGAAGGTAAGTTTATACATGAGAGTTGTAAGCATAGATCTAATCGGTCAACTTAAATTGTATTGAGAGGGAGCGAAGAAGATGTTAATACGGCTGGGAGGCGTGATCGTACTCGGAACCGTGGCGATGGTGGCAGTAAGTGTCGACCAAAAAGACGAATCGCACTCCGTCCCGCAAGCCGACACAAGCTTTATTGATGCTGACGGTACTGCGCACATCACCAGAGTAGTTCCGGTGCCGACGACCATTAGTCCCGAAGCGCAGAAGATTCTTGCCAGGCGTATTTCTGATGCTGCAGCACCGGAAAGTTTAGCGGAGCGCCGTGCCAATACCGATGCCTGGCAACGCCGGGCAGGTGAGAAGTCGCGATCCCTCTATCCGGTAAAAATTCAAGAACAGACGATAGCGGGCATACCGACGAAATTGATCACTCCGCTGAAGATTCCGGAGAACAAGCGCGATCGCGTTCTGATCAACGTTCACGGAGGCGGCTTTAATGCGGATTCCGGTTCACTAACCGAAACAATTCCGATTGCGAACCTGATGCAGACCAAGGTCATCGCTGTGCTGTACCGAATGGCGCCGGAACATCCCTTTCCGACGGCTGTCGAAGATACGGTGGCTGTATACAAGGAGCTGCTGAAAACATATGGACCGCGAAACGTTGCGCTATATGGAACCTCAGCCGGTGCCATTTTGACGGCGGAGGTAGCGGCGAGACTCCGGCAATTGAGCTTGCCGCTGCCGGGAGCTCTCGGCATCTTTTCGGGGCACGGTGATTTCAGTCGAGCCGGCGATTCGCAAGCGATCTACGCGCTGGCAGGCTTTTCTGGATCGCTGAAACCACCATCACGGGCAATAGCTTCGAGTCCTTACGCAGGGTCAACGAACACAAAAGATCCTGTTCTTTCGCCTGTGTATGCAAACCTGACGGGATTCCCACCAACTCTTTTCATCACCAGTACTCGCGATCTCTTGCTCAGCGGCACGACAATCCTGCACCGGGCGTTTCTGCGAGCGGGTGTGGACGCGCGCTTAGTGGTATTCGAAGCTTTACCTCACGCCTTCTGGAACGATGCTGAGCTGCCCGAATCAAAGGAAGCATATGGAATTATGACGGCCTTCTTCGATAAGAACCTCGGCGGGGTCTCGAAAACAGGTCGCGAATGAAGCGGTACATCTCCTTTCCGCATGGCGCTCTTGTTCCAGCATTGCTCTTGACGGCTGGTCTGAACGCCGAGACACCATTCGAGCCCAGAATAGAGCCTTCACTGGCGACCACAGAGATCGGACCCAATCGCGGTTCCGCCGCTGTATGGCAGAGTTTGAAAAAGCTCCATACGCGAGCAAGCCTGATCATGATCACCGCTCATCCAGATGATGAAGACGGCGGGATGTTGACGTATGAGTCACGCGGTGTAGGCGCGCACGTCGCGTTGTTGACGCTGAATCGAGGCGAGGGTGGCGCAAACGTAATGTCGTCCGATTTCTGGGATGCTCTCGGCCTGGTTCGCACTGAAGAATTACTCGCAGCGGATCGATACTACGGTGTCGACCAGTATTGGACACGTGTTTGCGATTACGGATTTTCAAAAACGATGGATGAGGCGATCGCCAAATGGGGCAGGCAACGAGTGCTTGGGGATATCGTGAGAGTGGTCCGAATGGTTCGCCCCCTAATCGTTACATCTGTGTTTGTGGGCGGTCCGAGCGACGGTCACGGCAACCACCAGGTTGCGGGGCTCATGGCAAAGGAGGTCTTCGAGGCAGCGGCCGATCCTACGCGATTTCCAGAACATTTCCGCGAAGGACTGTTGCCGTGGAAACCAATCAAGTATTACGCGCACGTGCCTTTCTTCGGGCCCGAACAGTCGAAATTTACTGTCACTCTTAGGGTGCCCGTCGGCGATTACGATCCGTTGCTCGGGCTTTCGTACCTGCAAATGTCACATCAAGGCCTCGGCGATCAGAAATCGCAAAATGGAGGGGGCTCCATTCCGCGCGCCGGGTCAGTGATGTCCGACTATCATCGGTTTGGCTCGAATATTCCGGTCCAGGGTCATGAGCAGAGCTTTTTCGATGGGATTGACACGTCGTTGCTGGGAATCGCCGGATTTGCAGGTGAAAAAAACCGGGCCTTCCTGACTGAGGGACTGAGAAAGATCAATGCGTCGGTCGAAGAAGCGATGTCCGCCTTTTCCGCGGTGCATCCCGAAAAATGTGCGGGCTCTCTTGCGGCAGGTTTGAAAGACACACAGACTTTGATTGAACGCGTGAAGGCAAGCGGGCTTAGCACAGAAGAAAAGTACAATATTCTGCACGAGCTGAACACGAAAACTGCTGAGTTCAACACCGCACTTGTTCAATCGTTAGGCATTGCGATGCGCGCGACAGTCGAGCCGAACCAAGAAACAAACCCGCTCTTCGCAATGTTCATGGGAGATCCCGACACGTTTCGCATGGCGATCCCAGGCCAAACATTTGGGGTTCAAATGAGCTTAGCCAGCCAAACACCGGAAAAGGTGCGCGTAGTACGCCTCTATCTTCGGGCGCCTGCTGAATCCGGGGGGGAGAACTGGTGGACGATCACGAAGAGGGCCGCTAAAAGCGATATCGGAACCATTGCGTCAGGTGCGACCGTGGAGGCGAACTTTAAAGTCGCGGCATCTAATTCCATACGTTACACGCGGCCTTATTTCACTCGGCCATCGATTGAGCAACCCTACTACGATATCGTCGACCTGAGATATCTGAATCTGCCGACTGTGCCGTATCCTTTGAGCGCTTGGGCTGAGCTGGAATATCAGGGTGTGACGGTGAAGCTCGCGCAAGTAGTGCAAACCGTGCAACGCATCAACGGACTTGGAGTCGTGTACGAACCGCTCGCGGTCGCTCCACCGATATCGGTGCAGGTTTCGCCGCGTGCGGGAATCGTCCCCGTTTCGTCCAAGTCGTTTGAACTCTCCGTGGCAGTTCACAGCAACGTGAAAGGACCCGCAACGGGATCCGTAGAGCTTGAGTTGCCAAGTCATTGGCGAAGCGAACCGGAATCTATAGCCTTCACTACAGATAAGGGTGGGGCAGGCCGGTCAGTGACCTTTCGCGTCCTCCCCGCCGATCTCACCGAAAAGCCCTACGAGTTAAAGGCGCGCGCCAAATACGGTGGAAAAGATTATCGCGAGGGTTATCGCGTCACGGGCTACCCAGGGATCCGGCCTTATTTCCTGTACGAACCATCGACTTACAAAACAACGGGCGTGGATGTGAAGATAGCGCCTGGGCTGAAGATTGCATACATCACAGGGACCGGCGATGATGTGCCTGCATCGCTACAAAATCTCGGAATCAATGTGACATTCTTGAGTGCAGCCGATCTCGCCACTGGTAGTTTGAGCGGATTCGATGCGATTCTGCTGGGTGTTCGGACGTATGCAGCGCGACCCAATCTAATCACATATAATCAGCGCTTGCTCGACTATGTTCGCGATGGCGGCGTAGTGATTGTGCAATATAACACGCCCGAATTCGATAAAAATTATGGTCCTTACCCATATCAAATGGGCGAGGACCCCGAGGAAGTCACGGACGAAGAGAGTAAGGTAACTATCCTCGATACCGATAACCCGTTATTTTCGTGGCCGAATAGAATCACGCAAGCCGATTTCCGTGGATGGATTGAGGAGCGCGGTTCGAAGTTTATGACGTCGTGGGATGCTCATTACGAGGCGCTGCTTGAAACGCACGATCCATCGCAGCCGCCTCAAAAAGGTGGGTTGCTTTACGCGACGTACGGGAGAGGCATCTACATATACGATGCTTACGCCTTTTATCGTGAATTGCCGGAGGGCGTTCCAGGTGCTTACCGAATCATGGCTAACTTGCTCAGCCTTGCGAAGAATCCCCAGCGATAAAGTGTGAACGACTTTATGCAACGTCGACGGTTCTTGCAAAACATAGGACTGCCTGTCGCAATCGCTGCGACTGGTTCAGGGCCCAGTTCCGCCGCGTTCCCGCGCCCGGAACGCATGAAGATCACTCGAATTCGCTTCTATCACAACCCAAATTCGAGGCCCATTTTCAACCAGAGCTACAACATTGTCACCGTCGAGACGGATGCAGGCATTACGGGGATCGGAGAAGGCGGTTCGGCGGAGACCGTGAAGCAATGCGCCGCGATGATTGTAGGTGAAGATGCTTCGCACATTGACCGGCTATGGCAGATCATGTTCCGCGGCTATTTTTATCCTGCGGGACGGGAGAAGCTGGATGCTCTGGGCGCGATCGATCTCGCGCTCTGGGATATCAAAGGCAAGGCGCTTGGCGTGCCGGTGTACGAATTGCTCGGCGGTCTGTCGCGCAATCACATGGAATGCTATTCGACAGGTTTTCCAAACAAGGGAACTGTGCGTGAGACGGCGCGCGCCTGCATTCGGGCAGGCTTTCGAGCCTACCGTTCATCGGTCGTCGATCCGCCCGAGGGCCAACCCTTCCAATCGCATGAAATCGTGCGCCGCACAGTTGAGCACTGCGTCGAAATCCGTGAGGGTGTGGGCAAAGGAGGAGATTGGGCCCTTGATTATCACACCCGGCTTGACATGCCGGACGCGGTGCGTCTGAGCACGCTGATCGAGCCGCTCGAACCATACTTTGCCGAAGATCTGGTGCGCTCGGAGAACCCGGGGATCTATCGCGAATTACGCCAAAAGGTAAAGGTGCCTGTTGCCGTCGGCGAACAGTTCGGCTCGAAGTGGGATGCCAATGAACTGATTGAGCAGCACCTTATTGATTATTCCCGCATGACATTGCCGAACGTCGGAGGAATCACTGAATACATGAAGATTGCAGCACTCTGTGAAACGCACTACGTGGGACTGATTCCACATTTCACTGGACCGGTTGCCGAAGCCGCGCTGGTACATGCGTGCGGTGTTTTTTCTGGCCCAGTGCTGATGGAAATGGTTGGTGAGACGCCCGCGCCACAATCACACCTGCCCGAAAGTTTTGATTTCCGGAAAGGAAAGATGTATCCAAACCGGCGTCCGGGTCTCGGCGTTACTCTCGATGCCAAGCCTCTTCAGCTACAAGTCGAGGTCACTGAAAAAGACCGCTATCGTGTCACGCCGATTTGGGAGCGCCCGGACGGATCGGTCACAAACTGGTGAGCACCTTGCGTGCAGATCGAAGGACGGGAGCGTAATGGTGCCAAATCCGGCCCTAGGAGTTGTCTACCACTGGTTGGGAGGATTAGCATCCGGAAGCTTTTACGTACCCTATCGAGCTGTCAAACTCTGGTCGTGGGAGACGTATTGGTTAGCCGGCGGTGTTTTTAGCTGGATCATCGCACCTTGGCTTGTTGCGTTTCTGCTGACCAGGAATCTACCTTGGGTAATCGCAGCTACTCCGAGAAGAACGCTATTCTGGTGCTTTTTTTGGCTTGTTATGGGGGGTTGGCGGACTTACGTTTGGCCTGACGATGCGCTACTTGGGTCTTTCTCTCGGAATGGCAATTGTGATGGGCCTCTGCGCTGCATTCGGCACCTTAATGCCGCCCATATTCGGAGGGGAGTTTGTGAGCCGCGTAGTGGAGACGCGCTCGGGACGCGTGATCCTTTTGGGTATCGGGATTTGCCTGACTGGAATTGTAATCGCCGGAATTGCGGGGATCTACAAGGAGCGGGCGATGCCTCCCAAGGCACAGAAGGCAGCGATCAAAGAGTTCAATTTGAGAAAGGGCTTCCTCGTCGCTACTCTGTCCGGAGTGATGAGCGCTTGTTTCGCGTATGGCCTTGCGGCCGGCAATCCGATTCGCGAGCTTACGTTGAGCCGAGGGACGGCGGTATTGTGGCAAGGCCTACCAGTCTTGGTGATCGTGCTCCTCGGCGGTTTCACGACAAACTTCGTACGGACGGTTCTACTCAATCTGCGCAATAAGACTGGCTACGAGTACTTGAGCTCTGAGCGCCATGTCGTCTCCTCCGAGGGTGGCTTTCAGCTGGTCGAGGAAACTGCGTTTACTAACCCTAGAGCAGGCGTCCTGACTTCGCCGTCCACCACCCTCATTCGTGAAACCGTTCGAGTACCTCTCTTCAGGAACTATCTGCTTTGCGCGCTGGCTGGCGTGACGTGGTACATGCAATTTTTCTTCTACACGATGGGGGAAAGCCAGATGGGAGCTTACAAATTCTCCAGTTGGACCATCCACATGGCGAGTATCGTCATTTTTAGCACCTTGTGGGCGTAGGGCTGAAGGAATGGAAAGGTGCGGGGCCGGTTGCAATCCGGTTGCTCGTCATAGGGCTGGCCGTGCTTGTCGGATCGACGATGATCATTGGCTTCGGCAACTACTTGGGAACGACCACTCCAGCCCGCTAAACGCTTCGTGTCTTTTTCAACGATAGATCCTGCATGAAGATTCTAGCCGGATGTAGCGCGCTTCTTGCCGCCGCCACTGCCTTGCTTTCGCAAGGCTACGATCTGCTCAATCACTCCTGGCCCGCCAAATGGATCGATATGCCCGGCGTTTCGGTTCAGGATTACGGCGTGTACCATTTTCGGCGCGCCTTTGATCTGCCAAGCAAGCCGCAGCATTTTCTCATTCACGTTTCAGGAGACAACCGCTATGAACTGTTCGTAAACGGTGAACGAGTGTCATGGGGTCCGGCTCGCGGCGACCTGGCGCACTGGCGCTACGAGAGCGTCGATATCGCACCGCAACTGCGCTCCGGAAAAAACGCGCTTGCGGCCGTGGTTTGGAACGACGGGATCTACAGGGCCGTTGCGCAGATCACAAACCAAACTGGTTTCGTGCTTCAGGCCGATCGACCGGAAGATGCAGTTGTAAATACGAACGGCTCTTGGAAGTGCGTACAGGATAGTGCTTATTCACCGCAACCGCTTCCACCTGACCAGGGCACCGGATATTACGCTCTGGCGGCGAATGAAAAATTCGATGCGAACTTATATCCGTGGGGTTGGCAGCAGACGGACTACAACGATTCCGTGTGGGTTGGCGCGCACGAGGTGAGCCCCGCAGCGCCGCGCGACGCTCGCGATGCTCCGAACAGGTGGATGCTTACGCCGCGGGCTATTCCACTAGAAGAGCAGACTCCACAACGCATTCTCAAAGTTCGTAAGGCCGAAGGCGTTGCCGTGCCGGAAACTTTTCCAACGCAGGCTTTACGCCTAAAGGTTCCGGCGCATGCGACCGCGTCGCTGCTGCTCGATCAAACCTATTTGACTACTGCATACCCGGTAATGACGATCAGCGGTGGGAAGGGCGCCACGATTAACCTGCGCTATGCCGAGAGCCTCTACATCCGGAAAGCTTCGGCCGAGCATCCTACCGATAAGGGCAACCGGAACGATGTCGAAGGCAAGATGTTCTATGGTTCTTCGGACACGTATATAGCGGATGGCGGCTCACATCGAATTTATCGGCCGCTCTTCTGGCGGACTTATCGCTATTTGAAACTTGAGCTGCAGACTTCCGATGAGCCTCTTACCGTCGAAAATCTGCAAAGCATCTTCACTGCGTATCCATTCCAAGAAAGGGCGACATTTCAAATAACCGAACCTGCCGCGAATAAGGAAATTCAGCAGATTCTGTCAACCGGCTGGCACACCGCACGTCTCTGCGCTCATGAGACGTACATGGATTGCCCTTACTATGAGCAACTGCAGTACGCCGGTGATGCACGCATTCAAATGATGGTTTCGCTATATATGACAGGTGATTCACGGCTGATGAGAAACGGGATCGAGTTGCTGAACTCGTCGCGCACCGCAGAAGGCGCCACTTACAGCCGAGCCCCATCGTTCCTGCAGCAATACATTCCGCCGTTTTCGCTTTGGTGGGTGGGAATGGTCCACGATTACTGGATGTACGTCGACGACATAGATTTTGTCAAAGAGATGCTGCCCGGTGTTCGCTCTGTCCTTGCATTCTATGCGCGTTGCCAGAAAGCGAATGGCTCACTCAACCGAATGCCGTGGTGGAACTTTGTCGATTGGGTGCAGCAATGGCCAAACGGCGAACCGCCTGCCGATGTGGATGGCTCCTCCGCTGCGGCGCTCGACCTTCAATTGCTGCTCGCCTATCAATGGGCAGCCGACCTTGAGAGCGCTGTTGGCAGTCGAGCTTTGGCGGACGAAGATAAAGCTGCCGCTGAAAAGTTGAAGGCCGTGATTCTAGCCGCCGACTGGGATCCCACTCGCGGGCTGTTTGCGGACCAGCCCTCACACCGCACTTACTCCCAACAGGTAAATACTTTGGCAGTGCTTGCCGGTGTGGCGCCGCCGCAGCAGGTACGTTCGGTTGTCGACAAAGTGATTAACGACGCGTCCCTCGCCCAATCTTCGATTTACTTCCGGGCATATACGAATGCCACTTTGCGCAAAGTGGGACTGGGTGACCGGTACCTCGAAGTGCTGGGTCCGTGGCGCGAGATGCTGGCGCAAGGGCTTACAACGTGGGCCGAATGGAGTGGACCCGATGCGCGTTCCGATTGCCACGCCTGGGGCTCGAGTCCGAACTTCGAATTCCTACGCACTCTCGCCGGAATCGAGTCGCTCGCGCCTGGTTTTCGTCGCGTCCGCATTGCGCCAAATCTCGGAAGGCTACAGCGTATCACTGCGACTATGCCGCATCCGAGGGGCGAAATCCGTGTAGACCTCTATCGACGCCGGAGCCAGCTTGTGGCTGACGTGGAGCTGCCAGATGACGTGACTGGCGAATTTGATTGGATCGGGCGCGCCGTTTCGTTAAAACCGGGCAAGAATCATCTAAACTTTTGATCCAGCGCACGCACGACTAAAGCGGCAAGATCTGTTCCCGCTCCGTATCGAAGTCGATGCGGCGCTTCTGCTCGTACGAAATGTTTCCAAGATGCGAGGCCTGGGCCGAGCGGTGACCGATTAGCACGTCGCCATTGGGGCGGGCCCGTGTCTTTAAACACTCCACGAAATTGTTCACGTGTTCTTGTGTAAGCGAGTCACGGGTACCCGGAAGTTGCCGGGCCGGCACAACTTCAGCCGGCTCCTTCGCGCCAGTCGGATAGTATTCATACCGCGAACGATCAATCCAGAGCCGTCCATCGGTTCCGCATACCTCAATCGCTTCGCCTTTAATACTTGGCACGAGGGTGGCTTCAAACGTTGCCGTGAATTCGTGAGCGCCAGGGTACTGTAGCTGAACGTTGATCGTGTCGGGCGCGGTTCGGCCGTCTTTATAGCAGTAAACCCCTCCGATAGCCGTAGCCGATGACGGAACATCCCTCCCGGTGAACATGTGAACCACGTCGATCCAGTGCGTAAACAGATCCGTGACCTGCCCGCCGCCGTACGCCAGGTACGCTCGCCAGTTGAAATACTGCTGAGGATCATAGTCACGCCAAGTAACGGGGCCAAGAAAGCGATCCCAGTCCAAATCCTTCGGCTTAGTTTGCAGATACTGTGGCGCCTTACGCAGATGCCACGCATTGCCATACCACCATGTGCGGGCCAGAGTGACCGCTCCGATTTTGCCGGAGTCGAAGTACTTCTCTTTCGCCTGCAAGTAGTGGGAGCCCGAACGCTGTTGCATACCAACCTGGCACACACGATTGTTTTCTCGCGCGGCTTTCACAATGGGCATACCTTCTTCTATGAGGCGCGTGAGAGGTTTCTCAACATAGACATCCTTACCGCCGTTCAACGCCTCAATGGCGATGCTCGCATGCCAGTGATCCGGAACGGCAATATAGACGGCATCAAGTCCGGGTGCAGCAAGCAACTCCCGATGATCCGTGAAGGGTTTCGCGGCGGGCATCACCTGTTTTGCTCGATCAACATGCGCCGCGTAGACGTCGCAAACCGAGACAGCGTGAATCGCGGGATTGTTGAGGAAGTTTTTCATCACGGACGTGCCGCGATCACCCGCTCCGATCAACCCGAGGTTGACGCGATCATTTGCGCCAAGCACGCGTGAATAAGAAACCGCCGTCACGGCTATCGCGGTAGAAGAGCCAAGAGTGGTCGCCGTCCGAAGGAAATGTCTACGACTGCTATTTTCCATATATTGATTTACATGCATATCACAGATGATGTTGGCTGGCTTGGTCAAGTAGAGTGGACAAATATGTCAGTGGGAGCTTGCAATGACCAAAAGCAATTCTGTTTCATGCATTAACCGAAGGCAATTCCTCGGCACTTCAGGTGTGGCTACGGCTACTACGCTGGCAACTCCGGTCTCGTTTGCAGGTGCCGCAGCGGCAGAGTCTAGCGGAGGTGCGGGTCCAAATGCCGCTATTACAAAGAAGAGTCTGCCGATCGGAGTTTTCAGTCCCGTATACCGGCATCTGTCACTTGACGAGATGCTGGATAAGATTTCGAGCCTGGGGCTGGAGGCCGTCGAGATCGGTGCTGGTGGGTACTCAGCAACTCCTCAGTGTCCTCTTGACGAACTCGTATCAGACCCGATGAAGGCGCGCGCATGGAAAAAAAAGTTCGATGATCGCGGCATCCGCATGATGGCACTGAGTTGCCATTCCAACGCTATCCACCCCAACGCGACCAAGGCGGCTGACGACGCCCGGGCCTTCCGCCAGACCATATTGCTTTCGGAAATTCTGGAAGTTCCGACCGTGGTTGGTTTTTCCGGCTGCCCCGGCGGATCACCGGCGGACGTGACGCCCACTTGGATTACTTACGATTGGCCGACTGACCACGCGAGAGCGCTCGCCTGGCAGTGGAAAGAACGGGTGATCCCTTATTGGATGGAGACGGTGAAGTTTGCTCGCCAACACGGGGTGCGACGGATTGCTCTCGAAATGCACCCGAACTTTGTTGTCTATAATCCGCGGACTTTAATGCGGCTCAGAGAGACAGTGGGCGAAGAAATCGGAACGAACTGCGATTTGAGCCACTTGTTCTGGCAGGGCTGCGATGCGATCGACGTCATCCACTTTCTGGGTAAACAAGGTGCGATTTATCACGCCCATATGAAGGATACGGCTTTCAATTCGATCAACGTGCGGCGCTATGGCGTCTTGAATTTCGCCTCGTCGAAAAAGGATCTGCCGGACGCATCTGATTCGTTCCGTGCCGTTGGATATGGGCATAGCGCGGATCTTTGGAAGGACGTGATCGCCGCGTATGCCGATGTCGGGTATGACGGAATGCTGAGTATCGAGAACGAGGATCCGATTCTTTCCGGAGAAGACGGCGTTAAACGAGCGGCATATGTGCTCAAGAATGTTCGGGCTGAACTGCTCGCGGGTAATTAGTAGTTTCGCGATACCTTATTGTGCTTTCTGATCACTTGGACGCGACAACTCAAAATAAAAGTGATAGTGGTTTCCGCAACCTGCATTGAATTCCGCGCCGCAGGCTGGACAGCGGTGCTCGCTTGCCATGTAGTCACCAATTCTTAGCTCTGTTCGACAGCGGCCACACAAGACTGCTTTCTGCATCCATTCATTCTGTGGCCACACTTGAATGCCATGGCCGGCGAGTGCTTCGTGGCAGTCTTTGCACGCATAGTAGACCCCACAACATTTCATCTTGATGGCAATAATATCGAGAGGTGTATGGTAGTGGGCGCACCGGGTCTCCGCGTCTAGGTTGACCCCGCGTACTTCTACAGAGCCTGCAATCATCAGCGATTCGGCTGATTAGGCTCTTAGCTCGCTTAGTTTTTTACCGACCGCACCAGGCCCGAAGTCTATCTGAGCATCGCTCAGGCTGAGGCCAACAACTTCGATTCGATTCAGGTCGGTCGTCCCGATTCCAACCGCCTCTGCAAGCTTTAGAGTGTTGTCGCCCCGAATAAAGGGAGAAGTGCCATGGTCCGCGTGGGGCTTATATTTCATGACAGACATTCCGACGGCATCAACGCACACTGGATTGCGACCCACTATGATCACGCCAGGCCTCATCCTCTCCAGTCCCGGGAGCCATGGGCCCTCGCCGCCGCGCACTGTTTCCACACCATCGACGATTGCCAGATCAATCGGCCTAATCCCAACCTGATCCACGGTGATGCGAGGAACGCGGTAGCCGGGATCACGCGGCGAATCGGGGTGAAGTTCCGGATCAACTCCGGATGGAGCCTTTATTGTTCCTTCGTGCAGAACGTCGCCACGCTCTTTGGTCGGCGCCTCGTTTCCGTTCACGCCACAATCACCGCCGTACAAAGAACAAGGAGTGTTGCCAAAATTGTTTTTCATCGACATCGTGACGCCCGCGATCCAATGGTTCTTTAGTTTCGAAAGCGAGGCATAAACGTCGCAGTCGACGAAAGCCTGGTTCACATAGTACGCGGGGTACATGTAGCCACCCCATGGAACCTTAAGCCGAACGTACTGCTTGTAATTGCCGAGATTCTGAACGTTCTCCCAGTCGACCTGGACCCCGAGATTATTGATCCCGCTGACGTGGATTCCATAGCGAGACCAGAGCCCCAGATCTTGAGTTGCAGGAAAGAAGCTCTCAATCAGCCGTACCCGCCGCGCACCAGCTTTTGCCAGTAGATGAACCGTAGCGGCTATCGTTTCGCCGCTTGTGCGATATGGAAGGCTGGATGTTAGTGGGAAGTTTTTCGGGTTTCCGGTGAGGTTTAACTTCAATGCGACGGTCTTTCCCGCAACCAGCTTTGAAATGCCGCCAATTTGATCAAAGGCACTGGATAAGCTTCCAGTGAAATCACCGTAGCTGCGGCATCGCACAATAGCGACCGTACTCGCCGAAGCGCGTGCCTGGACGAGTTTCGGTCCTCCGAACGCCGCAAGTACGGTTGTTCCGGTCGTTACCAGCATGTCTCGACGAGTCACCCGCGATTCAGAATGTTGCCTATCCATGCTTCGCCTCCTATGTGTATCGTAACCGCTGGTGAACCTCAACGCGGAAGATAGTGCCAACCGCTGTAAGAAGATAGTGCGGGCAATTCTGGTATGCTGATGGAGCGCCTCTGACGATTACTTTCGCAGTCCGATAACTTCTCCTTCGCGGCCCCAGCCACCAAGCGCAAAGTGTGTCTTCTTGAAGGAGAAGAAATGAAATCCAATTGGCAAGCTGATTTTTTCCGTGGCGTTGCTCTGGAGGTCTGGCGACGCGTCATGACCCCTGAACAGACACGAACGGAGGTAGAGTTCCTCGAGCGGGTGTTGCGCCTCGCGCCCGAGGCTCAGCTCCTCGATGTTCCGTGCGGCAATGGGCGTCACGCGATCGAGTTCGCGGCTCGAGGCTATGCAATGACGGGAGTGGATCAAAGCGAGGAATTTATCGCAGAAGCACGTGAGAAGTCGCCTACCCCGACTCGATGGATGGTTGGCGACATGCGCGAACTTCCCTGGATTTCGGAGTTCGATGCCGCCTACTGCTTCGGCAACAGCTTCTGCTATCTGGACCGTGCGAATGCTGGTAACTTCCTATCCGGGATCGCGGGAGCGTTGAAGCCTGGCGGTCGATTTGCCGTCGAGACTGGAATGGCGGCGGAGTCTATTCTGCCCGGATTAGCAAAGACTCGCTGGTTCAGAGTGGGTGATATCTTTATGCTGAGCGAAAACCAATACCATCCAGCTGAGGGTCGGCTGGACATCGATTACACTTTCATTCAGCACGGACAAGTGGAGACGCGGCCAACGGCTAGTTACACTTTTACGGCGGCCGAAATCTGCCGAATGCATGCCGAGGCTGGGTTAGAGCCTCTGAATCTAGTAGGATCAACAGCCGGCGAGGCGTTTCAGCTTGGGTCGCCACGGTTGATTCTGATATCTGAGAAACGTTAGCCGGGGATCGCCGCGAAAGCGAGTCCGCCGCTGGTAAGGTAAAGCATGCTCGTCGGAAATGAAGATCAGGACCCGGGAGTCGTTGCTCCGGAGCTGACGGACAAGCAACGTCAAGAAGCGGAAGACCGCACATCGGTGAGTGCAAATGTAGTGCACGAAGCCATTCGGCACGACGGCGAAGAGGAGTTGAACCGGCCCGTTTCGGCGCTGGCGTGGTCGGGATTCGCAGCCGGCTTGTCAATGGGCTTCTCGTTCGTTGCTCAGGCCTTGTTTCGAGCGCATTTACCTGACGAGCCGTGGCGACCTCTGCTTGTGAATCTTGGATATCCGCTCGGGTTTCTGATCGTGATTATTGGAAGACAGCAACTATTTACCGAGAACACGCTGACCGCGATCATTCCGTTGTTGGCCCGGCGCAATTCAACAACGTTCATTCGCGTTTTGGAGTTGTGGGCGGTAGTTTTGGCTGCGAACCTGGTGGGCGCTCACCTGTTCGCGTGGGTGGTGGGGAATACGCCAATGTTCAAGGCCGAGGTGCAATCTGCCATGCTGGCGCTCGGAAAGCAGGCAGCCGACGTTACCTTCGGGAACGCCATTCTGCGCGGCATCTTTGCAGGATGGCTGATTGCGATGGTGGTTTGGATGCTCGCGGCCATCGATACCGGACGCATTGCTGTGATTATTATTCTTACGTATATCGTTGGGCTCGCTGGCTTGACGCACATCATCGCTGGTGCTGTAGAGGTGCTGTTTTTGGCGATGGTGGGCACGAAGAGTTGGTTGGCGGTGGCTTGGGGATATATGCTTCCGACCTTGATTGGGAATATCCTTGGAGGTGTTTCGCTGACAGCGGCTCTCAACCACGCGCAAGTGGTGGCGGGAATGCAAGTAAAGAAAAAGAGCCGAGTCCTGTCTTTTTGAGCTAGCTTCGCTGCGCTGCCGGCATCAAGAAGTCCGTTCGGTAACGAGATCGACGATCGCGTGAAGGGCGCGCTGAGCGGGTGATTCGGGAAAGCTGGTGATGACCGCACGCGATTTGTCGGTAAAGGCATGGGCGCGTTCGTAAGCGCGAGAAATACCGCCGTGCTGGGCAAGAATCGTGAGGATTCGCATAAAAGGAACTTGCTCATAGCTTGCGTCCGCAATGACAATCTCGATCGCACGCCGCTCTTCGGCCGAAGCGGTCTCGAGAGCATAGATGACCGGCAGCGTGACTTTGCCCTCCCTTAGATCGTTACCTGCGGGTTTGCCGAGAATCTTTTCCGTAGAAGTGAAATCGAGAATATCGTCAACGACCTGGAAGGCCATGCCGAGGTTCCACGCGAACTCGCCGAGCTTTGATTCGACTGATTCCTCGGCACCGGCAGCAATGGCCCCGAGGCTCGCGCACGCAGAAAACAAGCTAGCGCTCTTGCGGTCCACCAATTCCATGTAGTCAGCTTCGGTAACGTCGATGTGGTGAAGGCGCTCAAGCTGCAGAAGTTCGCCTTCAACCATCATTTGAGTGAGTGAGATGAGTACGTCGAGAATGTGGAAATTTCGCTCGCGGACGGCGACCTGAAAGGCATGCATATAAAGCCAGTCGCCAGCTAGCACAGACGTGTGATTGCCCCAAACAACGTTGGTCGAGGGACGGCCACGGCGAGTCTTAGCAAAGTCGATAACGTCATCGTGGACCAGGGTCGCGGTATGTATCATTTCGACTACCGCGCCGAGGCGACGGGCGCAAGGAGTGCACGGACCGAAGAGCCGATTCGTCAGCAAGAGCAACACGGGACGAAGGCGTTTTCCACCTCCAACTTGCAAGTACCGGTTGATGGTTGTTAGAGCTTCGATCGAAGCCACAGATTCGACGCTGATCTCGCGTTCCACTTCTTGCAATTCCGACTGCACGAGATCGAAAGCTTCACGGGCGCTGAGGGATTGCCGGATATTGCTGAACATGTGGTCCTCGGTGCGGAATCCTCAGTGTAGCGGGTGAGTCTGATCGAGGGCGCCCGGCTTCAGCCGGAATAGCTGTTCGAAGTTGGTAGTGGTCTGAGCTGCAAGGTCTTCGATGCTGATGCTGCGTGCTGTAGCGATTACGTGCGCGGTGTGGAGGATGAAGCTTGGTTCGTTGCGCTTGCCGCGATGAGGTATCGGCGCGAGATAAGGGGAGTCGGTTTCCAGCAGCAAGCGATCGGCAGGCGTGATGCGGGCCGCTTCGCGAATTTCCGCGGCTTTTGGAAAAGTAGTGACGCCGCCGAACGCGAGGTGGAAGCCGAGGTCCAAGCACTCCCGGGCGGCTTCGGAATTTCCTGTGAAGCAGTGCATGACGCAAGGCAAGCCGGTTGGTCGCCAATGTGTGCGGAGGATGCCGATTGTGTCGGCCCACGCGTCGCGAGTATGAATGATCACGGGCAGTCCGGCATTCGCGGCGATCTCGAGTTGGTGCACGAAAATGGGCGTTTGCGTCTCTTTGGGAACTCCCCAGTGGTAATCGAGGCCGATCTCACCAAGGGCCTTGATTTTCGGATGTTGCAGGAGCGACTCGAGTTGAATGAAAGTATTCAAATCCACTTTAGCCGCGTCGTTGGGATGAACTCCGGCGGTGGCATAGATGAATGGATAAGAGTCGGCGAGACGGACGGCTGCTTGAAGGTCGGGAGGACCGTCGCCTGTGCCGATGGCCAGCATGTATCTGATGCCAGCCTGCCGGGCGCGCTCGAGAACAGCGTGGCGGTCGTCATTGAACTGCGCGTCATCGAGATGGCAATGGGAGTCGACCAGATGCACGAGAGTTGCAAATTGCTCTATTTCAAGCGAGCGCCGACGGGGACTTCCTCATGGAAAGTGACGAGGACAGGGGGACCGTCTTCTGTGCTTGCAGCGACAATCATGCCTTGTGAGGTGAGACCGCGCAGCTTCCGAGGCTGCAGATTGGCGACAATGACCACCTTACGGCCGATCAGGTCCTCGGGCTTATAAGCGAGTGCGATTCCCGCAATGATCGTGCGCGGTTCTGGTTCTCCGATATCTACCTTGAGATGCAGAAGTTTTGTTGCGCCTTTTACAGGTTCGGCAGATTTGACCTCGCCGACACGCAGGTCAACTTTCGAGAAGTCATCGATGGAGATAAGATTTGGCGTGTCCATTACTTCCGCGGCGGGCGGCGTGGATTCCGCCAGCTTACCGACGAGCGCGGCTTGGCGATTCTTTTCGATTTGTTCGAGTTCTTGCATGTTGGCGATGGTTGATTTGGCATCAAGCCGCGGGAACACTGGAGCAATTTTCCCGATTCTTAGGCCGCCTGAGAGTGCGCCCCAAGTAAGCGAGTCAATTTGGATGTCGTGCACTGGGCGAGTGAAGCCAAGCTGACGCCAAATTACTTCCGCGGAATGCGGCAACACGGGGCTAACCAGCGCGCACACAAAACGGAGGGCTTCAGCGGTTGTATATAGCGTCTCGTCTAAATCGCTTTGCGCACTCTCTGACGTGTTCTTAGCAAGTTTCCATGGTGCACGCTCCACGATGAATTTATCGACCGCAGAAATGATGCTCCAGATGTGTTCTAGAGCGCGAGAAAACTCAAAGGCATCGTATGCGTCGAGAGCAGCTTTAGCCGCGGAGCGCGCCAGATCAGCGATTTTCTGGTCGCCAGCTTGCCCGGGAATGAGACCACCGCGATATTGCTGAATCATCGTGAGCGTGCGGCTGGCGAGATTCCCGAGGCCGTGGGCAAGATCGGAGTTGTAGCGGCCTACGAGAGCGTCGTAGCTAAAACTGCCGTCTTGGCCGAAGACGATTTCGCGCAGCAGGAAATAACGTAGAGCGTCGACGCCCATTACCTCAGCAATAGGAGCCGGGCGTACGATATTGCCGCGAGACTTGCTCATTTTGTCTTGCTCGAAGAGCAACCAACCATGAGCGAAGACGCGCTTGGGCAACTCCCAGCCTGCAGCCATGAGAAATGCCGGCCAATAGACGGCGTGGAAACGTAGAATTTCTTTGCCGATCAGATGGAGGTCGGCAGGCCAGCGGCCTTCGCCTTCTACGGCGCTTACGTATGCGGTGAGCGCGTCGAACCAGACGTAAAAAACGTGCGATGGGTCGGCTTCGACCGGGATGCCCCATTTGATGCTGGTGCGGGTGATTGAGAGGTCCGACAAGCCTTGCTTCACGAACGAGAGAACTTCATTGCGGCGGATGTCGGGCTGGATGAAATCGGGGTGGGCTTCGTAGAATTCGAGGAGGCGATCTGTAAACGCAGAAAGCTTAAAGAAGTAATTTTCTTCTGTAACTTCCTCGTAAGGCTTGCCGGTTTCCGGATCAATATCGCCGGGCTTGGCATCAGTGACGAAGGACTCGCTAACAACGGCGTAGAGGCCGGTGTAAGCGCCTTTGTAGATGTAGCCGTTCGCGCGGCACGCATTGAAAAGCGCATTTACGAGCTTGGCGTGATTCGGCGCAGTGGTGCGTTGAAACCGATCTACCTGAATGTTGAGCTTCTGCCATTGAGCGCGGAATTCGCTTTAAATGATCTCGACGAATTCTTCGGGCGTCTTGCCTTGCGCGCTGGCGGCACGCTCAACTTTTGTGCCGTGCTCGTCGGTGCCGGTAGTGAGGACTACGTCGTAGCCTTGCATCCGCTTGATGCGCGCAATGGTCTCGGCGGCGATGGTGGTATAGGCGTGCCCGATGTGCGGTGCCGCGTTAACGTAGTAGATGGGAGTGGTGAGGTAGTACTTACCTTGGGCCATTGGAATTTTTGCGAAATGCCTGATTTGCTTCTGCGATCACGGTGCGCAAGGCGACGCCCTTGGCTGTGGCGGCTTTGCGGCAATCTTCATATTCGGGAGCGAAGGCGCCGCTGTCCGTGTATTTAACACGAATTTTGCCGTAGGCGGTCTCGACTTCGGCGGTGTTGCGGGCAAGGACGCGCCGTTCGGCTTGGACAATACGTAAACCCAAAGTGCTCGTTTCGGCAAACAGAATGGCGGCAAGCTGTTCGGTGAGCTCGGGTGCGGCGAGCACAGAAATCATGGTTGCGGGCCGATTCTTCTTCATGAAGACCGGGGTAAGCGTGACATCGAGAGCGCCAGCTTCAAGGAGGCGCTCCATTGTGTAACCAAGAACCTGCGGTGTGGAGTCATCGAGGTTGGCTTCGAGAATCCTTACCGACACTGATTCTGAAGCGTGTGTGCGCTCGCCGATGAGTACTCGCAGGACGTTGGCTTGCGCGGGGAATTCTTTGTCACCGGCGCCGAAGCCTTGAGAGAGTACACGGATCGCGGGAAGGCAGCCGAAGTCCTTAGCCAACGTAGAGACTAAAGCAGCGCCGGTTGGAGTCGTGAGCTCGGCCTCAGGGCCGGCCGAATAAATTGGGCAGTTAGTCAACAACTCAGCTGTGGCGGGTGCTGGAACGGGCAGCATGCCATGTTCGGTCACGACCGTACCGTGTCCAACGTTGATGGGCGAACTGCGGATTTCATCGATTCCCAGGGTGTCGAGCGCAATGCAGGCACCGACGATGTCGCAGATGGAGTCCACGGCGCCGATCTCGTGAAAGTGGACTTTTTCGAGAACTGTATTGTGCGCTTTTGCTTCTGCGTCGCCGAGGTGCCGGAACACGGCGAGCGAGTTTTTCCGAGCATCTTCCGACAGGTCTCCGGAAGTAATGATCTTTTCGATGTCGGTCAGATGCCGGTGATTTTTCTGCTCGCCGCCGTCGACGTGAAATTTGGATGCCGCAATTCCCTTGCGAGTGGTCTTTTCGATCCTAAACGAGGCACCTAGACCGAGGCTGCGAAGGGCCGATTCGACACGGCTCCAATCGGCTCCTGCATCGACTAGCGCGCCGACGGTCATATCGCCGCTGATACCCGAAAATGGGTCGAAATAGCAAATCCTCATCACAATCAGCAGCGTTGAGCCGCTGGGCCTAGTTTAGTTTACGAGAAGCCGTTAGAACTCGATGCGAAACGAGATCACGAGCGTGCTCGACGTCCGCGAGGGCCAGTTCCGGAGTTGCGGCGAGCGCAGTCAAATGGCCCATCTTTCGCCCCAGGCGTGGTGTCAATTTACCGTATAGATGTAGCTTCACGTCGGGCACCGAAACTGCAGCCACCCAGTCGGGTTCACGCTCGCTCCACAGATCCCCAAGTAGGTTTGCCATTGCTGCTGGAGTGAATTGTCTTACATCGCCTAGAGGCAGCCCGCAGACCGCGCGGAGCTGCTGCTCGAACTGACTTGTCAGGTTGGCATCCAATGTGAGATGTCCTGAATTGTGGGGGCGTGGCGCAAGCTCATTAATGAGCAGACTGCCATTCTTGCAGACGAAAAACTCAACGCAAAGAACACCGACAACTTCCAATTTTTCGACTACTGCGCGAGTGATTTCAACTGCCTCCATTGCGACACTTTTAGGAACCCGCGCCGGAGCGATCGACAGATCGAGGATACCGTTTCGGTGATGGTTTTCGACCGCGCCGTAATGAACAAAGCTGCCGTTCGCATCTCTGGCCGCAACGACCGAGATCTCATGGTCGAAGTCCACGAAGGCCTCGAGCACGGCTTCACGCGCACTGACCCCTTGCCAAGCAGATTCGAAATCAGATGGCGACGAGAGTTGAAATTGACCTTTGCCGTCGTAGCCGAAGTCGGCGGTCTTGAGAATGGCAGGGAGGCCAAGCTCGGTTGCCGCCTGAGTGAGTTCTTGAAAAGTGCGAATGTGCCTGAATGGGGTGACTGGAAGACCGGCCTGGGAGAGGAAAGTCTTCTCGCGAAGGCGATGTTGAGTCGTATGCAGAATATGCCCGCTGGGGCGCACCGGTGCGTTTTCAGCGGCTGCTGACGCGGTGGCGGCCGGAACGTTTTCGAACTCGAAGGTTACTACCGAAACGGCGCTGGCGAATCGGCGCACCGCATCAAGGTCTTCATAGGCAGCAGTAATTTCGACGTCAGCGACCTGACCCGTTGGGGTGTCTTCGTCTGGAGAAAGCGTGTGAACGCGGTAGCCCATGCGTCGCGCGGCGATTGCGAACATCCGGCCAAGTTGCCCGCTTCCAAGCACGCCAATCGCATGGCCGGGAAGTACTGGGTCAAAGCGAGACTGCCCCGCCAAGGTGAATCCTGCCCCACAAGGCGTTAAAACTGGATGCGCGCTGTGATCTGCAGCACTCGGTCTCCGCCGCCCTGGAGCAGGGTGCCGAACTCCGTATCTCCTACCGTCGTATCGTTGATAGTAGCGTAAGTTCTCTTCAACGGATTGCTCATTACAGCCCCGATCTCGAAGTACTGGCTTTCCTTATGGATTGGGAACTGCTTTGCTATTCGGAATTTCTCAATCAAATTGGCGGGGCCGCGGAGTGTCGGGAGATATCTGGGTGCGGTCCCCACTCGTAAAGGCGTGCCCGATGGCGTCGCCGGGCTGGGCGCGAAGGCGGCGGGATTCAACCACTGCGTCGTATCCTGGACGTCCACTTTTTGTGAGGCACTTCCGACGGTGAGCGGCACTCCCGTTAAGACGTCAGGCCGAAGGGCCAAACCGAAACCCGGAGGAATGTTCAGACCCGATTCGCTGACGGCAACCGGATATCCCGACTGATAGTTGTGAATCCCTGAAAGCTGCCAGCCTCCGAGAATCGGATTCAACCAGTGCAGATCCCAGCGCCTGCCCTTACCAAATGGAGTATCCCAGACCCAGGTCAGCTTGAAATTCTGGGGCAGATTGAACGAGGTTACGGAGCGTTCGAGTTTGCGATTGTAGTAGTCCTGCGCAACTGTGTAGTAAGACGCGGCCCCGTTCTGGTCTACATAGCCGATCGCTTTGGACCATGTATAGCCGGCAAGAAAGCCCAGGCCCTTTGTGAGATGGCGCGTTACGGTGACCTGAAAGGCATTGTAGTTGGAGTTGGTATTGTAGGGGAAACTTTCCTCAATACCAAAATACTGGGGATACGGCCGAAGCGCCTGAGAGACTGTGTTGTCCGTTGGGAAGTTTGGATACGGGATGTACTGCGGGTGATCGCTAACAGGATCGTTCAGGACGTCGCCCAAGGCGAGCATGCTCGACGGCAGAGCATCCAGTTCTGTGAATCCTGTTGCACCTTGCGGCGCCCCGCCCCACAGACGGGTGCCTTTGTTGCCGAGGTATGCGACTTCAAGCAGCGTTTCACCCGGCAGCTCATATTGAATTGTGAAATCGTAATTTTGTACGTAGCCCGGCCGGTTCGCGTCGCGGGCAGTTGTGAACACCGTGTTGAACTCCGCCGAAGAAGGATCTGTGTTAGGCAGCGGGGTGCTGAGGCTTGGGAACGGCTGACTCAGGTAGATGGCGGGGTCGTGGGGATTGCCTAGCGCCTGCACGTTCACGGTTGTGGTGTATCCAAAGAAGCTGAAGGGATACTGAAACTCGTTTGCAATGGGGGGCGTATTGGTCATCGCGTACCCGGCGCGGATCACCGTCTTATCGTTGAGCTTGTACGCGATCCCAAAGCGCGGTCCGAACTCCTTCCAGTACGTGTCATTAAACGGGCCGCCGAAGATCAGCGCGCCTGGCCGGCCGGCTGCACCGGGATCCGGAACGCTGAGTGAAACCTCGGACATTCGATTGGTCACCTCGTAAACGGGTGGAATGATTTCCCAGCGCAGTCCAAGATTAACGGTCAGCTTCGGCGTAACTTTCCAGTCATCCATCACATAGAGGGCGTGTTGCGGCTGGCGGAAACCGCTAGTATAGCCGACTATGTTTTGACTTGCGTGATCGACGCCGCCCAGCAGGAAACTAGCGAATGCGTCACCGGTTTCGGTACTAAAGCCGGGCAGAGCGGTTTGAAGCGGCGTGAAGGTGAAGCTTCCGGGGGTATTGGACGATCGGTCATTGTAAAGGTACCTGCGGTAATCGTAACCGAATCGGAAGCTGTGCTTGCCGTGGATCCACGTCACATCGTCCTGCAGAATATAGCTTCCGTTTGGATCATAGCTTTCGGCCCCGAAACCAAACCGATCAATTGTCCCGCCCTGGTAATCGTTCCCGGAAAAGTTGATCACCGGGAAGGCTCCGGCTGGCGCGAGACCGCGCAAACCGATCTTCGCACCAAAACCGCCCGGAACAGTTTGAGTGGGGACACCATTCTCGTTCAAGAACCGGTTCACGCCCGCGGCGATACGATTGACGATGGAAGGCGTAATCGTCGAGGTGAGAGACAGGCGGCCCATGTTACCGGGCGTGATCTGATCCTTTATGCAGGTGGTTGCGTTTCCGGCAAAGGGTAGGTAGGGGCCCTTGGTTCCGCCACCACAGCTGTTGTTGTTCCGAAAACGGTAGCTTTGGTTGTAATAGCCCGAAATCTGATTCCTGCCATTGATCTGATGATCGATCTTTAGCCCGACGGTGTGTAGACGGAAATACGGACAGCAGGTGCCCAGTTTCTGCTGGTTATTGATCAGAGTATCAAGCTGCGGGTCCACAATACCTATACCCTGAACAACGTTCTTCGCCACCGGATCCCAGGCCGACTGGGGAATGATGTTGCCGGGGAAAGGATTACGAACGTACGTGCCGTCGGGCGCCAAGGTTGTGGAGTGCGGGTCGTAGAGTTGGCCAAAAACGATTGGTCTGCCCAACGCGTCGTTTCCAATTACTGATCCAGACTGGTCATTGCCCGTACAGGACGCACGTAGCAGGCATGAGAAATCGCCGTTCTTCTGGGCGACCGTCGGCAGAGTCACGAATCCGTTGTAGGGCAGCGTGGTTGTGTTCGTCTTCTCGAAGTTCGTGAAGAAAAAGGTTCGGTTCCGGCCATTGTATATCTTGGGGATGTAAACCGGACCGCCTAGGGAGTAGCCCCAGTTGTTCAGCCGATTCTCGGGGTTGGTTCCACCGAAAGTCTTCGATTGTACAGGAATGGAATCAAAGGCCTCGTTGCCGAGGTAATAGAATCCCGATCCATGCAGATCGTTAGTACCGGATTTGATCTCGAAGTTCGCGACAGCAGTTTGGCCGCCGTTGTATTGAGCCGAAATAGCACCAGTCTGCAGTTTGAATTCGCCGACGGCCTCAGCCGAAGGACTGAATTCGTTGTTGTTGCCACCCGAAAGGTCCGACCGGCCAACGGGAATTCCGTCGATCAGAATCTCGTGCGAATATTGCTGTCCGCCGTTGATGGAGCCTGCGAATGAGTTACCGGTGGTCCCGGGCAAACTGTCAAAAATGAAGCTCTGCAGCTGCCGCTGTCCGTCATCGACCAGAATCGGCCAGGCTTTGTACTCCTGTTCTGTAATGTATTGCCCAATTTCCGCCGAGTCGGTTTCGAGCAACTCCGGTTTGGCACTGACCACGACTTCCTGGTTCATGGTGCCGACCTGAAGCCTGAGGTCGATGGTCATGGTTTGCGCGACACGTAGGATCACATTCTCGGCAGACGAGGTTTGAAATCCCGGAGCGTTGACTCGGATCGTGTATGTTCCCGCGGGAAGATATGGAAGCGTGTAAGTGCCGCTCGATGTAGAGGTGGTTTTCGCCTCCACACCCGTGTCGTTATGGGTAGCGATGACCGTAGCGCCCGGCACCACAGCGCCTGCAGGGTCAGTGACCGTGCCGTTGAGAGTCCCTACGGGCCCCTGCGCATAAAGCGCACCGGTCACTAACAACGCGAGTAAAAACACAGCTAGTACGCGAAACCGAGACATATAACCCCCTCGCCTCTTCAGACGCACATTTCCTGATTGCTGCACAGCGGCAGGATAGAAGACATTCAAAGCCAAAACGAAGATTTTGTCAAGAAAAAAAAGTAAACCGCAACAAATCAAAGGATGATTTGTCAATCCGGGCGGCTGCCTCGCAACCGAGCCGGTTTCAGCGTCCAGCCTTGCAGGCGGCCCAACTCGAGCAACTCCGGCGCGCGGAAGCCCGCTGGATGGATCGGCCAATTGAATGATTTCTCAGCGTCGGTTGCAAAGTACTTGTCAAAGGCGATTCGACCGCGAACAACGTGCACGAGCGAAGCGGGATGGAGTACGTGTGCTGCAAGCGTAGCGGTGAAGTCGGAGAGTGAGAGTGTCTCGGCCGCGATAAATACCTCATTCGGAAGGCGATGATTTTTCGATATGAAATCTGCCGCGTCCTTTTCCGCTCTGTTGAATAGGTGCTCCGGAATAGTCTCCGAGGGCCACGTCGTGAGACCGGGCGCGGTGGGCCCATCGACTACTTGAGGCTCGAGGCGGAGTAGCTGAATCAGCATGTCCGCTGGAGAAAGAGTCGCACCGCCGGAGTTGAGGAATGTGATTTGGCGCGTCAGGTGCTCGGCTATCGTCCGCGTATCGAGCACTGGAGGAAGCGGCCCGTCGTAGATCTGCAGGAGGTCCTGGGCAGTGACAAATCGCACGCTCGGAGTTTCCTTCATGTGTTTTACAAACTCGTGCAGAACGTGAAAGCATCGCTCTGAGTCTTCGGTCGTTCGGCTTCGCGGTCGGACCCAATCCTTGCGCGCAGGCATGGCACCTTTGGCAAAATTCACGGCGTCCCAGAATTCTGTTGTAATGAATTCTGTCGGATGATAATAGATGCTGATTACGCCTCCCGCGCCTGAACTCAAACGTGCGACGGCCTCGTCAAAGCGCTTGTACGCGGCTTTGTCTTCATCGCCGGCATTCAACTCGGCACGAAACTGATTTTTGCCCATGTGAAATACGTAGAGCAGCCCTCCGTACCAGAAAGGCTGCTCATCAAGCCCGACCTGCTCGCCCTCATCAAGATAAACAGGTATGCCCATGCGCCGGAGCGCTAGGTTGCTTTGAGGACCCCAGGACGAGCCCGGCTGGCCGTAACAGATCGGCATGACGCCAAATATGCGTTGGATATCGGCGGCTCCGGGCGCCTCACGACGCTGGAACTCGTCGGCACCTTCGAGATAACCGAATCTGCGCAGATACTCGGAGGGCGTTGGGTGCAGGCTATGCCAGTTCGAATGGAAACCGATGGCGTGCTTCGATAAGGCCTGGATTACGTCGGCTCGTTGGCGGGATTCGAGCACGCGCGCCTTTTCGCCGACAAGCTTGAACGTGGCGCGAACGCCGAGAGCACTCAGGTCGTTTGCAATGCGCAGGGCGGCATCGTCTGCTGCTGGGTCAATGTAATCCTCGGTATCGAACCATAAGACGACATACACTCGCCCGCGTGCAAACAGGGTCGACGCGAGCAAGAAGATGATGAGAAACCGGCATAGGCTCATTGACAGGAGCTCATCAACTCAATTTGTGCAGGTATGGCACGCTGGCAAACAGCGCGGGCGGGTCCATTTCGACGAAGTAGTTTTTGATACCACCGATCTTCGCGGCAGCGAATAGCCTCTTCCAATCGACCATGCCCTGACCGAGCGGCACCTCCTTTTTAAGCGAGGGTGACCAGTCCTGGAGGTGCATCGAGATGAATCGGCCCGGGTACTTTTCAAAAAAATCAGCGGCATTGTAGCCGAGCCGGACCACTGCAACCTGGAACTGCATTTTGACAAGTTGCGGGTCGAGTTCGCCCATTAGCTTGTCGTAGATCAGCTCGCCATTGAGCTTCTGGAATTCGAAATCGTGGTTGTGGAAGCCGAGTTGTATTCCAGCTTGACGGGCTTGCCCGCCCAGCTTATTCGCACTATCGGCGGCGCGCATCCAGTCGGCCAGCGTCGCGTCCTTCGGAAGCGCGAATGTCGAAATAACCATCTGCTTGAGGCCGAGTTGTTTTGCAAAGCCTATGCGGTCGTCCATGTGCTGCTTCAGCTCGCTGAAATTAAAGTGGCAGCTCTCGCATTGCAAGCCTGCGGCGTGAATCCTCTGGCGCAGCTCGGAAGCTTTCATTTCGGCGAGCGGTCCGAAGCCCTCGTGCTGGTAACTTTGCGGCGAGCACAGCTCGATGTTTTGGAATCCTGCGGCCGAGAGCCGGTGCAGAGTTCCATCCAAGTCCTTCCCTATGGTTTCTCTGACGGGCCAAGTTTGGCATCCTATCGGTAGCCCAAGCGGGTCGGCTGCGAGTTTAGGTACGCCCCGGATCAGATACTCGGCCCCGGTCATGCCAATGACGCTGGTACCGAGAAATCGTCGCCTCGAGATAGTTTGCACTTGCTAGATACCTCCTCTGATCGTTCGCCGGATACCGAGCATCATACTGGAAGCGGGCGGAGCTAAAACGTACGTCGATAAAAAAGAGCGCTGCGAGACTTGATTGGCAGCAGATAGCGACAGATCTCGATGCGCATGGGTGCGCGATCACGGGCGCAATACTTTCTCAGGAAGACTGTCAGGCTATCGCGCGCAGCTATGCAGATGACCGACTGTTTCGTAGCCGCGTTGTGATGGCGCGCCATGGGTTCGGCCGCGGCGAGTATCAGTACTTCCGCTATCCGCTCCCTGACGAGATTTCTGAATTGCGAAGCGCGCTATATCCGCCACTTTCGCGGATCGCAAACCGTTGGAACGAGATTATGGGAATCAATGTGCGGTACCCGGATGATCATGCGAAATTTCTCGAGCGTTGTCACGAAGCCGGGCAAGTCCAACCGACGCCATTACTGCTGCGATACGGCGCGGGCGACTACAATTGTCTGCATCAAGATCTCTACGGTGAACACGTATTTCCATTGCAGGTAGCCTTTCTACTGTCGGACCCGCAGCATGATTTCACGGGCGGCGAATTCGTCCTGACCGAGCAGCGTCCCCGCATGCAGTCGCGCGCCGAAGTTGTACCGCTCAGTCAAGGTGACGGCGTGATCTTCCCCGTTCATCACCGGCCAGTGCAGGGTACCAAAGGGTTTTACCGCGTCAACATGCGTCATGGCGTCAGCCGGTTGCGCTCCGGCGAGCGACATACGCTGGGCGTTATCTTTCACGATGCCAAATGAGCGCACGACGCGATATGAGCTACAGTTCCAAGGTAACGGGCGAGCTATTCAGCGATCTGCCGGGCGGCGATGAAGACGTGGTACAGCTTGCTGAGGGCGCGGTGCTCCTGCGCGGAATTGCGGCACGGGAGACAGAGGCACTCGTGAAATCGGTCGAAGAAGTTGCCTCAGCCGCGCCATTTCGAAATATGATTACGCCGGGTGGATACCGGATGTCAGTGGCTATGACGAATTGCGGGCCAGTGGGCTGGGTGAGCGATCCTAGCGGCTATCGCTACGATTCCGTCGATCCGGCCACTGGGCATTCCTGGCCGCCGATTCCCGCTTCGTTTCTGCGCATCGCGAGACGTGCCGCCACTGAAGCCGGTTTTGAACGCTTCAACCCTGACGCCTGCCTGATTAATCGCTATGAGCCGGGTGCTCGACTGACATTACATCAGGATAAAGACGAGCAGGACTTCAACGCGCCCATCGTATCCGTATCACTCGGACTTCCGGCAACGTTTTTATTCGGCGGACTGCGTCGAAAAGATCGGCCACGCCGTTATCGGCTCGAGAACGGAGACGTAGCTGTGTGGGGCGGGCCTGCGCGTCTGGCCTACCATGGAATCGCGCCGCTCAAAGATGGCGACCATCCGCTGACGGGACGTTGCCGTATCAATCTCACATTTCGCAAAGCGTTGTGACGAAGGGCTAAGAACCTGTGCCGGAGGTCGTCGTAGCTCGCAAGCGTTCGTCATGTTTGGAAAAGGCTGCTTTGGCGCCCTCCTGGACTTCCGCTTCGGTTAGGCTGCGAACTTTCGCGCCAATGGACCAGGTATGGCCGAAGGGATCGGTGACTTGGCCGTAGCGGTCTCCCCAAAATTGATCAGAGAGAGGCAGAGCGACTTGGGCACCGGCAGCAACAGCTTGGTTGAAGACCGGGTCGGCATCCTTAACCTGAAGATGAAGAACGACGGGCGAGCCGCCAAGAGCCTCCGGCGTTGAACCCTTGCCGCCGCGATATTCCGGGAAATCGTCGGAAAGCATCAGGGTGGCGCCATTGACGAGCAGCGCGGCATGCATGATTCGTTTACCGTCGGGAGCAGCGTGGCGAGTGAGTTCTTCGGCGTTGAAAGCCTTCTTGTAAAACTCCATGGCAGCAGCAGCGTTGCTCACGAAAATGTGTGGAGAGAGGGATGAGATCGGACGATCGTAGGGATCAGGCATAAATCTACGATAGTTGAGATTACGAGAGTGAGCAAGAGTAGGCGCGGGTCGAGTTGGTGCCCAAGGACGAAGCTGCGAATCACGATCTTTAGGCGGCGGTTCCGACGGATCTATAGTCTTTCATGCCGCCTTTCATCAGGTCGCGGGTCGCCTTGGCTGCTCGCACGCCTTCCAGATAATTTTCGATATCGTCGATTGAAAATTCGAACCCATAATCGGCGGGTCGAAAGGACTTGCCATTACTTTTGGCAGCGGCATAGAGTCCGGCTGCCATCTGGAGATCCTGTTTCTCCCTGTTACTGCGATCCTGCTGAAGCTGCCGGAGCTCGACGGTATCTTTCTCGCGCTGACGCCGCAGCCGGCCTTCCTGGATCTGGAGATTGCGCAATTGCTTTTCGTAGTGCAGGAAGGTGTGCATTTCGATCAGGCAGGATTGGAGCGCAAAGTCACGATCTGCGAATTGGTCAGCAAATTGGATCCGGCCGTGAGCAAAGATAGCCATTTCGAGAGCGGGAATCCGAGCAACGCGCCAGGACGTGTCGGCGAGAGATCGCACGAGCTCGGCTTCGCGCGGACCGACGGGCTGGAGTTCGGCGAAGAATTCGCAGACGTGCTGTTCGTAGCGGGCGGCGTCTTCAGCCGGGAGAAGAACGGTGCGGCCCGTCAAGCCAGTTTTGACCGCGTTCAGGCAGGATTTGGCTTTGCCCTCGGGGGTTTTCGGGCCGGTGGACGTCGTTTTTTGAGTCTTCGGCTCGCTGAGAAGCGCTAGCTCATCCTGAACCGCGGTTTCAACTTGACGCGCGGGTATCGCGGTCGGGCAATTCATTTTTCTATCGAGCTTGTTACGTTTGTGCTCGGCGGCGCGGCGGATTTGACGAGGTGTCATATGGTTGTAATGCTCTCCTGGGCGGCAACAACGTAGCATGTGATGGGGCGAAAACGTACTATGTACGTTTGGTTTTCGCCGCAACTGCATAGCAGTGTTGGAGAAAAATGTTGAGGCAGACTTGTGACCGGCTGGGGATGACTTCTTAAAAAGAGTGTGCGGCGGCGCGAGATGTGGGCCATGAAGGCCGCCCGAATCTTTAACGCTCTTGGGTATCCGCTATGTTTTGCCTGATGCCCTGATACTGCGCGTCAGCTTCTTCAAGAGATCTTAGGCGTGTCTGCCACTTCCTGTAATCCGCAATGTGACCAGAACCCAGCCACGCATCGCATGGTTCAGTTGCGCGCTCGGTTTCTTCAACCAGGGTCTTCAGTATTGCTAGACGCTGGCCGTTCAGCATTCTCAAATGTGCTTCACTCATCGCAGGGGCTTGCATATCGAGAATTGTTCTCCTCACTTCGATCTTATAGCTTATCCAGCTTGTCAACTACATGCTTATCCTATTTTGCTGGCAAGGCAAAAGCGACTACGGCATCGGCGGGCTTGCTGCCAAAAAATCCGCCGCCCCCTGCAGCGATGACCACATACTGTCGCCCATCCCGACCCATGTAGGTGATCGGCGTTGCGTGGCCGCTGGCATCGAGCTCCGTTGACCAAAGCTCGTTGCCGGTGTGTGAATCGAAGGCCCGGAAATGACTATCATTGGTTGCGCCGATGAAGACCAAGCCTCCGGCAGTCGCGATGGATCCACCGATATTCAACGCGCCCGTCTTGTGTACGCCGCGTGCTTCCAATGCGTCAACGGTGCCGAGCGTAGCGCGCCACGCAATCTCGCCTGTATTCACGTTCACCGCCGTGAGCAAGCCCCAGGGCGGTTTCTGGCAGGGCCAGAGATGCGAATCCCAGAAGCGCGCGTATTCTCCAAGCGAACTGGTCCGGCGCCAGGCCATCTCAGCCCCTTGCGGCTGTTTGGTCATTTGCCCGAGTGCGCCGACTTCGTTCGTGTTCACAAAGACGTATCCGAGCGTGGGATCGTAGGAAACGCCAGACCACGTTGCTCCTCCCAAGGTTCCGGGAAACACAACCGTCATTTGAGTTGCGTAAGGCGTATAGCGGCCCTTGTTATCGAGCTTCGAAAATAAGTCGGCGCAGAAGCGGTGAGCCTCGGGCGTTACGTCGGTGATGTCTTGAGCCGTGATGCTTGATCGGGAAAGCGGAGGCGGTTTGACGGGAATGGGTTGAGTTGGCCAGGACGCCTCGCCGGGAACATCGCTCTGAGGGACGGGGCGCTCCTCGACCGGAAACACGGGTGTGCCATTCTTGCGATTGAGAATGAATACGAGACCCATTTTTGTGACTTCGACGAGAGCTGAAATTTTCTTCGCATTACGCTCGACTGTAATCAGCGCGGGCGGAGCGGGTGGATCGTAATCCCAAACATCGTGGTGGACTAACTGGAAATGCCACAGAAGAGCGCCGGTGCGGGCATTCAGCGCGACTACGGAATTGCCATACAGGTCCGCGCCTTTGCGATCACCGCCGTAGAAGTCGTAAGCGGGAGAGCCGATGGCGAGGAAAACCGTACCGCTCTGAGTGTCCACCGTAAACCCGGTCCATACATTTGCGCCGGTGCGGTGCTGCCACGAATCACCCTCCCAGGTTTCGTGCCCAGGCTCGCCGGGCCGCGGCACGGTGTGAAAAGTCCAGACCAGCTTTCCGGTTCGAATGTCCCATCCACGCACGTCGCCCGAAGGCCCGTGACCGGGACTCTCCGGCAGCTCCGATCCAGTAATCACGAGGTCCTGGTAGATAGCCGGAGGTGACGTGATCGCATATGTCGCATCCGGGAAACCATCCGCGACGCCGTTACGCAGGTTCACTTCGCCTTCGTTGCCGAAGCTCGGGACGGGCGCACCGGTTTGCGCGTTCAAGGCAATCAGGCGGCCGTCGAGTGTGCCAACCAGGATGCGAGCCGGATGATTCTTGTCGCCGGGCCAATACGAAACGCCTCGGTGCGCGTGATACTGAATCGGTTGCTTGCTCTTCGCCTGCGGATCGAACGTCCACATCTCACGTCCTGACGTGGGATCGAGAGCGACGACGCGATTGGCGGGGGTTGTGAGGTACAGAATTCCATTGACAACGAGGGGCGTCGTTTCAAATGCGGTCTGGCGCTGGCCGCGCGGACCCGAAACTGCCGGCGGCATCTGAGACCGCGCACGACGGGTCCCAATCACCCTGTGCGCTAACTCTCCGGTGTGATAGGTCCAGGCTCGTTGGAGCTGCGCGACATTGCTGCCGGTGATCTGTCGAAGTGAAGAGTAGCGTGTCCCAGCGGGATCGTGCCCGTATGCCGGCCAGTCGTTCTGTGCAAACGTCAATGCGGCGGCAGAGAAGGTCACAGCGAACCCGAAAAAGATGCGGGTACAAAGCGAATGCGTCATTGAGTTTCTGTCTTGGATGGAGACGGCACAGCAACGGCTCTCGTATTGACTGCGCTGATAGCCTTCAGGATCACGGCGTTGCTCGGGATGGCCGGGCCGAAATGATCCGTGAAATCCGGGTCGGCGCCTCGAAAACCGGATGTGCCTTTGATTCGTAGTTCACGAATCACTTTGCCCAGGCGGGGATTGGGCCACTCGAATGCGAAAAAGGTGATCTGGTTCGGACCGGTTCCACCAAGCGGGACCGGGTCTGCTTCGTAACAATAATTTTGGGCCGCATTTCGTTTCGCCCAACTGCATTCCGCGATGTTGACACCGTAGCGCAGGGGAATCGTTTCTACGAACTCGTCCTCATAAACAATTTCGTACCAGCCGAGTAGATCTGCTGAATCGGGAACATCCCACAGAAGACGGTCCGGTTCCTGATTGGACGCCGGTTTCGCCGACGCATGCAGAAAGATCAAGCTGGTTGGGTCGAGAGCGATGTTGATTCCCTGCACAGCCGTAGGCAGGGTTGTTTTGGTAGTTCCTCGTGTGCCAACAACAACCGCGATTCTGTCTTCATGCACGGCGAGGTCGAAAGGCACACGTCCGAATGATACGGTGCCACGGCGCATGTCGTGCAGATCAATATCGTGTCCATCCATATAACTTAGATCCGTGTTGACGCCGGGTTCGGACCCGCGAGCGTTGAAACTCGGCGAAATGTTCAATGGAACGATCGCGGCCTCTGTTGCGCTCGCGGGCAAAGTGCCTTTGAAGCGGGCGCGTATGCCGGGAATCCGCGACTGAGTTACGGCGCGCAACTTGCCGGGATCGACAACGCTGCCACTCCAGAGAATATTGCTGCAACCGAGGAAGTCCGACACCGTGTTCTTGCCGAAATTGAACTCGTTTGTGGCAAACCATGCAGACGGAGCGCCTCCGAGCAATGTCGGGCGCTTACTTCGCGCTTCATAATTCGCGATCGCCGGAGCGAAATTGCCAAAAATCTGTTCGAAGCCCATTCGGTCGAGCACCGCCTCGTTGTTCTCGGCCTGTTCCTCCGACCACAAGCCCTCCTCTTTATTCCAGAACCAATTGAAGATCAGAATGTCTTTGGAAACGTGCCGCTGAACCTGCTCGCGCGTGAGGCCTCCCGCGACCTTGTACTCCCATCCGTCCGGAGCGCGCTTATTTCGCAAACCTTTTCCGCGTACGCTTTGAAGCAGCATGTCTCCCCACATCGCCATCCGGACATTCTTCTTCTTGAGATAGTCGTGGATGCGTGCCACGTCTTCGCCATAGCGCTCACCGACATCCCTGTCCTTGCACCTTGGACATAGCCCGATGGGAGCGAACAGCTCATCATGCCCGACGTGCATCATTCTTGGCTTGAGCAGATCGATGTATTCGTCGTAAACGTCGAATAGCAGTTTGTAGGTTCGAGAATCGGACGGGCAGTATGTGTCCGGCCATCTATCTCCGGGAACTTCTGAGAGTTCTTTGTGGCGAGTCAAGAGATAGTAGCTGTGCGTGAAGGAAGGTATCTCCGGAATGAGCTCGACGCCGTGAGATCGAACCCAGGCGGCAAGTTCCGCGACCTCCTGCTTCTCGATGAACCCTCCATCGGCGGTGTCTTGATGGCTGGAATTTTGTTCGCGGCCGTGCAGAGAGCCGGGCGGGTAGTTGCGGCGGCTGTAGTTGGTGTCGTCGACGAGCTCGCGCCAGCCGGCGTTCAGCTCAGGATGCGTTTCCAGGCGCATGCCGGCATTCAATTCCATGATCAGCGTGTTGTATTTGTACTGCACGAGGAAGTCGCGGACGAAGCGCTTGAAGAATGGGATATTCGCGCTGCCGGGCAGATAGAGCTTGACGCCACGGAACGGTTTGTTGGGATGATCCTGAATATCCGCCCCCTGGAAATTGAGTTTGTCGTCTTTTTTCCGCAGCAGCTGCAGCAGAGACTGCATTCCAAATGACGTTCCGCGAGCGTCTGCGCCCGCGACAATGACGATATCGGGCCGGACATGCAGTTGATAGCTTTCGGCTGGTTTGCCGGTGATTGTGATGGAAGCATTGCGAAGGGAGGTTTGGACGAGCGGATTAGAGATCGCGCCCATGACGATTGCGCGCTGGTTTCGATCGACCTGCTCCGTTCGTTGAATGTTTACAACCAATCCGAACCAGTCGGCCAGTTCATCGCGTAGGCCTTGCGCCAGGAAGAGATCCGAAGCGCTCGGCTCACGGGGGATAAAAATCGAGACGTCAGGCGTGAGAGTGAAATCGCGGTCGAGAATTGAGATTGATGTAGGGGAAGGGAAGATGTCCACCTCGGTACTTGAGGCGCGGACACGGTCCAGGTTTGTTGTAGATCGTGCGGCGAGGGCTGAAGCCGCGAGGCCTCCGACGGAAGAGGCGAGAAACTCACGGCGCCTCATCGGCTTGCTCCGCGTTTGGTCGGCTTCGAGATCTTGCTCCACAACGTTGTCATCCTTACGATCCTAGGACCATACCATGGAAGGATGAAACCGCCGAGTTCCAATTCAATCGCATGAAAATCAACAGAAGAGACGCGCTTCGATTACTGGCTGGAACTATCCCCGCTCTTGGCGCGCTAGGAGTAGAACCAGAGACGCCACGGGGCATCGAAATCGAGAAGGGCCCGTTTCAGGGAACCCGAGACTCGTTGGCGCATTACGAGATCCCGGAATGGTTTCATGATGCAAAGTTTGGGATCTGGGCGCACTGGGGTCCGCAATCAGCGATCGAAGATGGCGACTGGTATGCCCGCAACATGTACATGCAGGGGAGTCCGCAGTACAACTATCACGTCGAGACCTACGGGCATCCTTCGAAATTCGGATACAAAGACACGATTCCCCTCTGGAAAGCGGAGCGATTCGATCCAGCCGCTCTGATGCGGCTTTACAAAAAAGCGGGAGCGAAATACTTCGTCAGCATGGGCGTGCATCATGACAATTTCGACATGTGGAACTCGAAATATCAACGCTGGAACGCCGCCGCTATGGGGCCTAAGAAAAATATCGTGGGGCTTTGGCACGAAGCAGCGAAGCAAGAAGGTCTCAAATTTGGCGTGACGGATCATTTGTGGATCACTTACAAATGGTTTTCCGTCAGCCATGGACACGATCAAACCGGTCCCTATGCTGGCGTGCCTTATGACGGAGCGAATTCCAAGAATGCCGATTTCTATGTTGCCTCAGATGATATTTGGGGGCGAGATCTCGATTGGAATGAGAGCGGGATACCAGAGTGGTGGAAGCGCCACTGGTACATGCGGATCAAAGATTTGGTTGACCAGCATCAACCGGATCTAATGTACGTAGATGGAGCTCTTCCTTTTGAAGATTATGGGCTGAGCTTGGTGGCTCACCATTACAACTCGAGTGCGAAGCGCAACGGCGGAAAGGTGGAGAGCGTATACACGAGCAAACGCTTGGAGGATGCTGAGCGGGGCGTTTGCGTGCTCGACGTGGAGCGTGGAGTTGTGGATAAGATATGGCCGCGCGCATGGCAGACAGACACCTGCATCGGCGAGTGGCACTATAAGCGAGGCGTGGAATACAAAACGCCGAAAATTGTGATCGACATGCTGGTTGATATTGTGAGCCGCAATGGCAACTTGCTGCTAAATTTTCCGCTGCCCGCGAGTGGAGCCCTGGATTTGGAAGAGTTAAACATTCTTGCCGAGATCACCAACTGGATGGCCGTCAACAGCGAGGCGATTCACGGCACGCGGCCATGGAAGATTTTCGGCGAGGGTCCGGGAACGGAGTCTGCGGCGACGAAATCTGCGTTCAACGAGAGCAACCGCAAGGATCTGACGGCGGCTGATGTGCGGTTCACGACGAAAGGCGACGCGCTCTACGCGTTTGTCATGGGCTGGCCGGAATATCAAGCAGTCATCCGCCCCTTGGCGACGAAAACCGGGCTGAAGGTTGGAAAGATACAGAACGTTGATCTGCTTGGTTTCGACGGAAAGCTGGAATGGTCGCAAGATGACTCGGGCCTGAAGGTGCTCATACCTGCGCAAAAGCCGTGCAAGTATGCGCTTGTGTTTAAAGTGACCGGCGCATCGTAATCTTGCGATCGCCAACTTGGCGCAACCTTTATACTGGGGCGCATGCCAGTTAAGGACCTTGAACGACCTCTAGGATTTAACACCAGAGCACTCCATGCCGGATACGATCCGGACCCCACGACACACGCGCGAGCGGTACCTATTTATCAGACAACATCCTTCACCTTCGACGATACGGCCCATGCGGCCCGTTTGTTTGCGCTGGAGGAATTCGGAAACATTTATACGCGGATCATGAATCCCACGACCGCTGTGCTCGAAAGCCGTGTGGCGTCGCTTGAAAACGGTGTGGCCGGCCTGGCCCTTTCGAGCGGTCAAGCTGCGCAGTTTCTAGCGCTCACTACGATTGCAGCGCCCGGCGACGAGATCGTTTCATCGAGCACTTTATATGGAGGAACGGTCACGCAATTCGATGTGACGATGCGGCGGCTGGGCTATGACTTTAGATTTGTCGAGCCGGACGATCCGGAGAACTTTCGAAAAGCGATAACGCCCAAAACGAGGTTGCTTTACGGCGAGACCATCAGCAATCCACGAAGCAACGTACTCGATATCGAAGCACTTGCGAAGATCGCCCACGAGCATGGGATTCCGCTCGTAATCGACAACACGATGGCTACTCCTTACGTGACGCGGCCGATCGACTACGGCGCGGATGTGGTGGTTCATTCGCTGACCAAATTTATGGGCGGGCATGGCACGTCAATCGGCGGGATCATCGTCGATAGTGGGAAATTCCCGTGGAACAACGGAAATTTTCCGCACTTCACCGAACCATCACGCGCTTATCATGGCATGAAGTTCTGGGATACGTTCGGGAACATCAGTTTCATCATCAAAGCTCGCGTGGAAGGATTGCGCGATGTGGGCCCATGTGTCAGCCCCTTCAATTCGTTCCTGTTTCTGCAAGGAATTGAAACGCTGGGCATGCGGATGGATCGCCATCTCGAGAACGCGATTACGGTGGCGGAACACCTGGAGGGCCATGACATGGTGGAGTGGGTTAAGTTTGCCTCCTTGCCTTCGAGCCCTTATTATGCGATGGCCCAACGCTACACGCCGAAGGGAGCGGGCGCGGTGTTTTCGTTTGGAGTGAAGGGCGGCTCTGAAGCGGGCAAGAAGCTGATCGACAAGCTGAAGATTTTCTCGCATCTGGCGAACTTGGGCGATGCGCGTAGTCTGGTAATTCATCCGGCTTCGACGACACACCAGCAGCTCGGGATGGCTGAACAGCAAGCAGCTGGCGTGACGCCGGAATTAGTTCGTCTGTCTATCGGATTAGAGGATGTGGAGGATTTGATTTGGGATCTAGATCAAGCGTTGGGGTAATCACGGGTTCTCGACCATCCACACGTTCCCAGTGAAGTTAGCTTTTAGCGTGGCGAGGTATCGGCCATCCGGGGATGGAATTCCCCAAACGCCGAATCCGGCCGGCTGACCCCACAGCACCTGCGACTTGCCGTTGCGATCAATGTGGAGCAAACGTGTGGTCTCCCGCTGTTGATCCCCACTGAAGAAACCGGTCCCCTCGGCAGACCAGTCGAGCGTGCCGAGAGATTCCGCGCCCGAGGCCGTTATCTCTCGCTCAGTGGCGCCGTGCAAATTGACGATTCGAATCCGGTTGTTGGGAGCACCGGGCGGCAGGAATGCGATATGCTGTCCATCCGGCGAGATCGCGGGATTCCCGCTGCCGACAGCCGTCTGTAGGACTTCAGGCCCGCGACCCTTCATCGGATCAAGCAGGAAGAAGATCAAGGCGTTGCCCCGGGTCTCAGCGAGGACGCAAGCTCCTTTGGCTGTGTGACTGCAGTTGAAGACCGGAAAGGATCTCATGGGCAGTGCCACCTGCTAACGGGATCCTCATGAGCCGCGTTTTAGGGTGCCCGGGGCTGTCGTCGGATGAAAAATAAAGTATCCACCGCCCGTCCGGCGATGTGCGGGGACGCTGCTGACTGCCCGGGCCGGATGTGATCAACTCGGCGGTATCTTTATCGATGTCCTGTTTGTATATCCGTAACTGCCCGTAGCGGTCGGACTCGAAGAGGACCGCTTTACTATCGGGTGTCCACGCTTCGGGTCCGTTATGGCCTCCTCCTGCGTTAATCGGCGTAGCGAGACGAGTCGGGCTCCGCGCGACTGAAAGGCGCCTACGTATATGTCTGACTGTATGCCGAATGTGCGTATACACAAACGGCTGCCATCCGCGCTCGCGCTCAGTTGTTCAATTGGATATTCGGTCCATTGCGTAAGGCGGTGTGCCGCGCCCGAAGGAAGGCCGGTCGAGGGATTGAGGTCCACCGCCCAGAGGTTGCTGCCCGTGCGCGGTGCAGTCTCGTATTTGGCGTAAGCGAGCTCATCATCAGAGAGCCAGGCTACCCCGCTAATTGCCTCCAGTGCCGAGGATACGACGGTCGAGGATGCGACCGTTGTCCAGCGGCCGCTCTCAGGATCAAGTACTTCAATTCTGTCTGAAGCTGACAGACCCCCTGGTGGATGAAAAATGATCGCGAGGTGTCTGTCATGGGGTGACCACGCTGCCCGCCCAGGCACGGCGTCTTTGCGGTCGAGTGAATAAACCTTCCCGTCAGTTGCACGTCTGACCTCGGCGTGATCAATCGAGAATGTGCTTAAGTATCGTCCGTCAGGCGAGGGCATAGCGTCGCCGAGCGGGTGGGGAACTCCTCCGGGCAGCGAGATGCTGTAAAAGATTATTCGCTCGCCCGTGGGTTTGCTTACGAAAAACTGTGTTGCATCCGTGGCCCAATATTGAACCTTCATACCTTTCGTATCGGGTAGCACACGGCTGTCGGCGGTTTGCATGGAACGGATATGGACGCCGTTGATATCCGAATAGGCAAGATACTTGCCGTCTGGTGAAAGTGCCATCGTTCGGATTGCAGCTTCCGTACTGTTGCTGGTTACGCGTGTGGGTACGAGTTGCCGAATCGCACGTTCGGGACGTCTCCGCATAAGGATTGCCCCCGCGATGACTGACAGAATCAGCAGCACAGTTCCGGCTAAGGCGAACCATGTCCAGGACCTGCGGTGCACAGCAGAAGGAGTAGCCACTGTCCCAGGCTTGCGATCCGTGCTGCTGTCCCGCTTCAGCCGCTCGATATCAGCCCGCAATTCCGCAGCACTCTGATACCGCAGCTTGCGGTCTTTCTCGAGCGATTTGCGCACGATATGCTCGAGCTCTGCCGGCAAAACAGGATTGCGCTCCAGCACCGATGGCGGTTCGCGATTCAGGATCGCGTCGAAGATGATGGCGGAAGTGTTTCCGCCAAAAGGCACCTGACCGGTTGCCATCTCGTAGAGCACAACACCCATTGAGAAGAGGTCGGTTCGCCGGTCCAGTTCCTCGCCGCGTGCCTGCTCGGGCGACATGTACGCGACGGTGCCGACGGTGTGTCCGGGGCTGGTCTGGAAATCGACGGCAATGGTCTCTGTAGCTCCGTTGTGCGGCCGCGGGGTTGCGTGGTGCGCGGTAGCCGCCCTCGCTAGACCAAAATCGAGAACCTTCGCTTGCCCGCGAGTCGTGATGAACAGGTTGGCAGGTTTAATGTCGCGGTGGATGATGCCTGCGTTATGCGCCGCATCGAGCGCATCGGCGATTTGGCTGCTCCAATCCAGCAACTCGGGCAAGGGGACTGGGCCGCGCTGCAAACGATATTTTAGGGTCTCGCCCTCCATCAGCTCCATTACGAGGAACGGCTGGCCCTCGTCTTCGCCGATATCGTGGACGGTACAGATATGAGGGTGATTGATGCGCGATGCCGCCCGTGCTTCTCGCCGGAATCGCTCGAGCGCTATGGGGTCAGACGCCAGCTGATCGGGCAGGAACTTGAGCGCTACTTCGCGTCCCAGCCGGATGTCTTCCGCGCGGTAGACAACGCCCATGCCTCCACCGCCGAGATGCGAAACGATTCGGTAATGGGAGACGGTTCGGCCGACCACCGCTTTGCAGGGAGCATAGCACAGAAACGCAGCATACCGAACGCATTCGCCCTGAAAGCTACGGCTTCGGTGTCGTTACTTGCACGGTGCCGTATTTATCCAATGACTTTTGAATTTTCTGTGCGTCGCCGACAACCACTAGCGTGGCGTCGTCTGGATTCCAGTAATTCCCGGTTTGGCGGATCTGATCGGGTTCGACGGATCGAACGCGCGTCGTGAACATCTCCAGGTAATCCGGAGGGAGGCCCATAGTCTCGACTCGCACAAGCTGATCAGCTAACCCCGATTCGCGCTCGAGTTGGAGAATAAACTTGCCGGCGAAAGAGTTCTTGGCGTCAGTAAGTTCCACGGGAGTAACGTTCTGCTTCGCCATGGCCTGGAGATTGTCGTTCAGCGCCTTCACAGCAGGTTCCACCACGTCGTTTCGCACTTCAGTAACGGCACTTGCGACTCCAGTCTCCTTCAAACGCTCGATTTCCGTATGAGCATCGTAGGCGAAGCCTCGTTTTTCACGGATATCCGAAAAAAGCCGCGAGTTCGTTCCGCCGCCTAAGACCATTCCGCCAACGGCCAGGGGGAAAATGTCGGAAGATCCGTAAGTAGGGGCGATGTGGGCGGAGAAGATGTTGGCCTGAACAGATCCCGGCCGATCCACCAGGACGAGCTTTTTCGCGTTCCTCGGGATCGCGGAAGGCTGGTATGGCGGGGGGGTCTTTTTCTGCCACGAACCGAACTGCTCGGTAATCATGTTTCGCAGGTTCTGCGGTTCAGGCAACTGCCCAACCAGAATCAGAAAGGCGTTATTGGGAACAAGGTAGGTATCACGGAAAGATTCGACCACTTTCTTGTTCAGAACACTGAGCGCCTGTTCGGTAGGGCCGAAGTTGGAGTAAGGATGCGCGCCAAAAAGCGCTTTGCTCAACGCTTCGCGGCCGAGATAGTCCGCGTCTGAGCGTTCGGCACGCAGCTTCTGTAATCGATTCTGCTTCTGCAATTGCACTTCATCTTCGGGGAAAGAGGCGTTCCGTGCCACATCCGCTAGAAGCGCCAGAAATTGAGGTGCGTTCTGGGAAAGGCAGCTTCCGGAAACAATCAGCGTGTCCGGTGATGAAATAGCCGTGATCTCGCCCCCCACATCGGCCGCCTGCTCGGCGATTTGCCGTGCCGTTCTCGACGCGGTGCCTTGATTTAGCAAGGCCGCAACACTGTCGGACAATCCGGGCAAGTCTTTCGGGTCGTACTTTGAACCAGCGTGAAACGCGATGCGGAACGTAGTCAGCGGAAAGCGCGGATCTTCTGCCGCAATGACGCGCAGCCCGTTCGGGAGCTGAAACCGCTCAATATGGGGGAGCTTGAAATTCGGGATGGGAGGAGTTTCGGGCGGTTTTGTCAGGTCCAGATTCGCGGCGGGTAGGCCGCTCGTACAAACCAGGGCAAAGGGGGCCGCAGCAGCGAGAATACGCATGATTTATTGACCTCCCTTGGATTTCGAAGGTCCGTCGGGCTTCGCGCCGGCATCGGGTTGAATAGCGAGCACAATTCGCTGATTGGGATTGAGATATTTCTTTGCGACGGCTTGGACTTGGGCGGGAGTGACGGCCGCGTATCGATCAAGTAAAGTATTAATCGCTTCGGGCTTTCCATCAAGAACTTCAAAATTCGCCAACAGCTTGGCCCGCCCGAGAGAGGTTTGAAGTTCATTCAGCTTGTTTGCGAGCAAGAGCATCTGGGTCCGATGCAGCTCCGCCTCAGTGACACCCTCGTTTTGTATTTTGGCGATCTCATCCTGGTATTGATCGATAATCTGGTTGGACTGGAAGCTCGGGTTGTAAAGCAGGAAAGTCGCATAATCGCCCGGACTCTGATAATCGTCGGCAGACGCGAAAGGCCAGCCCAGGTTGCCCTCATATTGAACCACCGATTTCTTGCCTTTCACTAGATTCTGCTGCAGGCGGGAACTATCACCTCCTGTAAGAAGCGCGTCCAACACCGTCACCGCATAGAAATCCTCTGAGCCGCGCACGGGACCCGGATATCCAATGACCACGCCGGGTACTTTTGCCAATGCATCCTTATAAACTGCGCTTTTCGCAGTGGCGCCAGGCGGTTCCGCCAAGTCAGGCCGCTTTGGCCGAGGCTGCGCGGGAATGTCACCGAAATAAGTCTGGACCAACTTCTTCGCCTCGGGGAGTTGAAAATCGCCGACAATCGTCAACACGGCGTTGTCCGGGGCGTAATAGGTTTTGAAGAACCTGGAAACGTCTTCGATGCTAGCTGAGTTCAGGTCTTCAAACGACCCTATAAGCGAGTGAGAATTTTGCCAGTTCTGGAATGCCAGCTGGGGCCATTTGTCGAAAATCGCCGTTATGTAAGGCTGGTTGTCCATCCTCAGGCGCCGCTCTTGTTTGACTGCTTCCTTTTGATTCGCTAAGTTCTCGGGAGTGACCGCCAAGCTACGCATGCGATCGGACTCAAGCCATAACGCGACGGCGAGCTTGTTCGAAGGAAGGCTCTCGAAGTAGTTCGTGTAATCAGGATGCGTCGAGCCGTTCAGTGTGCCGCCATTTGATTCGACATATCTCATGTGCTCGCCTTTTTTGACGTTGGCCGAGCCTTCGAACATCATGTGCTCGAACAGGTGGGCAAAGCCAGTGCGGCCCTTTTCTTCCGCCCGCGAGCCCACGTCATACACAATGTAGACCGCAACGACTGGAATCGCGTTGTCTTGCGAAAGAATTACGCGGAGGCCATTATCGAACTTGTATTTCTCAATGGGAATGTCGATCTTTGCCGAACGCGCCGCAAGACTGCTGGCGCATAGACAGAGACTCAGTAAGACTTTCATGAAGGTTGACTGCTCCCTTGTAAAGAACGTAAGCTGGTCGAGCTTTGTTTCTGGAAAAATATCGGTCGCGATTCGGGTCCGATGAGGATGATCAAACTTCGACCCAAGCCCGCTTCGACGCACTCTGCGCAACTTTGTCGAGCAGAATCATCCCGCGCAGACCGTCTTCGAAGGTTGGATAGTCGATCGGAGCGGAAGGATCCGCAACCCTGGCGTAAAAATGCTTGAACACTTGTTTGTGCGAATCGTCGTAGCCTTCGCTATGTCCGCCCGGTAAATCAGCGAAGCTGGCTGCAGCCGGATAAAATAACGAACCATCTTTGATAATCACCTGATTCGGTTCATTGCGGTGGCCGATCCACAGAGTATCCGGCTGCTCCTGGTCCCAGGCGACTCCGGCCTTGCTGCCGAAAATTTCAAAGGCAAAGCGATTCTTACGTCCGGCAGATACCTGGCTTACCGTGAATGCTCCGCGCGCCCGGTCGCCGAGACGAAGCATGACAACGCCGAAATCATCGGTATCGATAGGAACCTCTTCGTAATCGCCTGGCTCAAACTTCTTACCGGAAAATGTCTCGACCGATCGCTTGGGAAGTTTGCGTTTTTTGTGAAACGTGGCCAGGTCGGCGCAGACAGCACTGATCTGCAATCGCGTCAGGTACTGGATCATGTCCATCCAGTGAGATCCGATATCACCCATCACTCGTAACTTGCCGTTCGATTTCGCGTCGAGCCGCCAGTTCCAGTCAGTCTCGTAGAGCAGCCAGTCTTGCGAATACGTGCCTTGCACGATCATGATGTCGCCCAGATCGCCGGCCAGGATCATCTGGCGAATTTGCTGCACTACGGAGTAGTACCTCAGATTGTGCTGAACACAATTGACCGCATTCCTGGCCCTTGCCGCATCGACGAGCCGGCGCGCTTCGTCCGCCGTCATTGTGAGCGGTTTCTCACACAGAACCGCCTTGCCCGCTTCGATGCCCGCAAGCGACATCGGGAAATGATCCACGTTGGGAGTGCAGATGTGAACTGCCGCGATCTCTTTTTTGTCCAGAACATCTTTAAGGTTGCTTGTCGCAAACGCGATACCGGCGCTCTCTGCAAACTTTTGTGCAGTTTCCGGCCGACTGCCGACGACAGCCGCCACTTCCACGTTTCCAAGGCGACGCACATTCTCGGCATGCACTTTGCCCATGAAACCTGTACCGACAATCGCGGTTTTAATCTTTTGCATCGAAAGTTTGTCTCCTCTTGCGCGTTTCGGATTTCCCGGAATCTAGATGGATCGCAGTATAGGCAGAACGTGCCGAGTATACCCAATGTTTATACGGGGATATGAAGAAGGTACACGCGCGTTTCGAAATGACCTGTGTCGATCAAGTGCATGGCTGCTTACAAAGCGATTACAGCGATCGAGACCGTTGAGACAGAGTCCTGATTTCCATACGGTCAAAGCTTCTAAATACAAAAAGCTGTAGCTTTGCGATGTGCGGGCACTGTGGTCTTTCAACGCCGCTGACCCGATAAGTAAGGGTGAGTAAGAACGTTTTCGCGCACCGGAATCTTTCGGAACTTCACGTGCATCAAGAATTACAGCTAAGGCTAAATCACATGCCTGAATCCCGAACCACCGCAATCGCAGTATTAACAGAGCCGGCACGCGTGTGGACTCTTAGTGCTCTGCAAACAGCGGGGAATACAGTTTCGAACGGCCTGGAGTGGGCGGGCGAGACGGCCCAGAAGTTTGGCGCACTGGTATCGGCGCTCATGGGTCCGGCGGTGGTATCGTTTTACGCGCTGGCGGTGTGGAGTCTGGCTTCGAATCTAGGCTGGACGGACACGTTCGTATTCTCTACTGGACCGCTATCCAATTGGTTAGTGTGGCTCGCGATCGCGATCCTGGTCAATTTGGCTTCAGGCATCCTCAGGCGACATACTCAATCTGAGAAGTAGCTTCTGTAGGTTTCGTTGAATCGGGGGAGGCTGGACGTCGGTCTGGGCTACTTGCAACACGAGACCATTTAAGGTGGCAAGATACCCCTTTGCGCTAATCGGTGTAGTGTTCGTTGCTAGCCTCACTCGGGGGGATTCTGAGAAGGATTGGCAACTGTATACCGATCACGTTTACCGGCTAACGCTTCGCTTCCCTCAGGGATGGCGTAAGCCAGCAGAAATCTACCAAGATAGGCCGTACTTTGAGGGCTCGGACGGGTCGTTTCAACTCGGTGCTTCAGAAGGCGACACGCCGCGACAAGTTTGTCGAGGGGCCGCCACGCACCACTTGCATCCATACGGTTCTCTTCCACAGATTCAGTCGATGAAAATCCAGGGGCAGAAGGCGTGCGTAGTTTGGCCATCCGAAGAACAAGGGGCTCGTGCGGATGCAGAACTCGTTGTTCAGTATCCGCGACCAGTGTACATAGACGGGAGGCCCTGGCCTCAACTAACCTTGATAGCTGAAAAGACTCACATGCTGGGAATAGCCCGGACTCTCAGATTTTTAACCTCAAAGTAGCCACTACCTGGGCGTCGCACTTCGTCTGTTATTCTCAAGGTAAGGAATACCCTCCCCTCGAAATGCCCTTCAGTTCGCGCTCGTACGTGAATCGGAATATTCCGTCGAACCGGTTTCCTGTCGGCCTGAAATGGTTGCTGATCGTAAACACGGTTATTTTCGTGATTGCGATTCTGGCGGAGCGTCAAATCGGCCCGCTGTTTAACAATTTTGCGCTGGTTCCCGCGCAGGTGATCCAGACCTTCGCGATTTGGCAACTGGTGACCTACATGTTCATTCATGTAGGTTTCAGCCACATTCTCTGGAACATGCTCGCGCTGTGGATGTTTGGCGCCCAGATCGAGCGCTTATGGGGCACTCAAAGATTTCTCCGGTTTTACTTTGCTTGCGGAATTTTCGCGGCAATAACAGTGATCGCCTGCGCTTACATCTTTAGCGGAACAAATGTCAGGACAGTAGGGTCGTCGGGAGCGATCTACGGCATCTTGGTCGCTTACGGCCTTATGTTCCCGGACCAAACGATTTTGTTCGGTTTTCTGATTCCGATGAAGTCCAAGTATTTCGTCATGATCATCGGTGGAATCGTTTTTTTGCAGTCGTACATGGCAACGGTTGGGGGCAGGGGAAGCACTGTTGCTGTTGTGGCTCACCTGGGCGGTCTGGTCGGCGGTTATCTTCTTTTGCGCGGAAGAAGGTTGCGCTCCCAAATCGTGCAACCTGCTACGGCGGGCTATAAGGAATGGAAGCTGCGTCGCGCCAAAAGGAAGTTTGAGGTATATCTGCGAAAGCAAAACTCCAATCGTGATCGCTGGGTTCATTAACCCTTCGGATAATCCAGCACAAGGTAGATAGTCATGAAGTCTCGTGTAATTTCCGCCGGTCTCGCCGGTTTAGGTTTGGTCTTGGCGGGGCTGCTTCCATCAGAGCTGTTTGCGCAGGACAGCCCGCAATCGCAGAGCAGCGACTCGGTCGCGAAGCCCAAGAAGAAGCCCAGCGACATCCCTGAACCAGATCAGCAGCAGATTCCTTCGGAGTACAAGAAGCAGAAGGAAGCACCGCCGAACACGCCGACATTCGAAGCGAACGCAACCACCGTGTCGGTAGACGTCTCTGTCCTCGACAACAAAGGCCGCTTCATTCCGAATATTCCTCAAGGCAAGTTTCGTGTACTCGAAGACGGGGTGCCGCAGCAGATTTCGCAGTTCGGGCATAGTGAAGCCCCAATGACAATTTGCATGCTGATCGAGTTCAGCGGTCGTTTTCAAGCTTTCTGGAGCTACGGCTGGTACGAGACGCTTCAGGCGTCGTACGGCTTTCTCGAAACACTGAAGCCCGACGACAACGTGGCGGTAGTGGCTTTTGATATGCGGCCAACCATTCTTGCGGATTTCTCGCCCGATAAGCGGCGGGCCGAGGAAGCCATGTCCCGGCTGCGCATTCCAGGCTTCAGCGAGTCGAACATTTTCGATGCCATGACCGATATGGCGGATCGCATGTCGAGCATTGAGGGCCGCAAAGCGATTGTCGTGATCGCAAGCGGTCTCGATACGTTCAGCAAGATTACTTTCGACCAATGCAGAAAATCGCTGCAAGAATCGGGTGTGCCGGTCTATTCCATCAGTATTTTGCAGATTGCGCGATTGATGGCGGAATCAAGGGGAATGGGCCCTATTCAAGAGATGGACTTTCTCCAAGCCGACAACGAGATGAGGACGTTCGCTAAGGAGACTGGCGGGCAGGCATTCTTTCCGCGCTTTATTGGAGAGTATCCGGGCGTTTTCCGCGCTATCGAGGATTCACTTAGAAATCAGTATTCGCTCGCTTATCATCCGACCAATACCGCGAAAGACGGCAAGTTTCGCCGCATCAAAGTGGAGCTAGTGAATCCATCCACTAATGAGCCATTGCGCGTCGTTGAGAACGGGAAAAACATCAAGTATCAGATTCTTGCGAAAGCCGGGTATAAGGCTCCACGCCAAGTCGACTGATGAGCGGCTAAGATCGCAGGTTCTCGGGCGGAATGCGGTCAATCAGCTCGCGTAGCGCTATGAGAAGCTGATCGACATTCTCTTTCTGAGCCGTCATGCTCGCGTGCAGCCCCTCGATGTTCCGATTTATGCGGTCGCGGTCGGCCCGGTTTCTCTCAATCGATGCTTTCAGGCGTGCCATGCGCTCGCGCCAATCGTAATTCCCATTGCCGTCAGGCATTTGCTTTATCCTTATTCCACTGCCATCGGCAGCTTTCTTGGCGTTCGCACCTGGGGCGTGCTGTCCACACCCGCTATTTTAGTTCGATTTCGCTGAATTGAGAACTGCGTCGCTTCAATCCTCATCTGCGACCCCTCTGTCAAGCACTGAATGTGTCGCAGTTTGAAGTCGATAGAGAGTGATTGACACTTTCGCGGCCCTCTGTTAATTTCACTTGGTCTGTATGCGGACTGCTCCTTCACATCGCGCTCGAACTCCCGCGTCGATTCTTCTGGTTGACGATAACGTGGACGGCGTCGTTGCGCGCCGCTCCGTGCTTGAGGAGCTTGGATACAAGGTCGTCTCAGCCAGTTCCGGCTATGAAGGATTAAGAACTCTCGAACAGCAGAAATTCGATCTGGTCATCACTGATTACAAGATGTCCCCGATCAACGGCCTGGAATTTATTGCAACCCTGCGGCAGCGAGGCTTCCGAACACCGGTCATCCTGTTGAGTGGGTTTACGGAGAGCCTGGGATTTCGCGAGGAAACGAGTGGCGCGGATGCCGTGATTCAGAAGAGTGCGAACGAAATTTCAAACCTCCTGCGTTGTACAAAGCGGTTGTTGATGCCCGCCAAGAAGCCGGCAGGGTCCCACAAGTCGAGAAAAGACGAGCGTCGAACGGGCTCTTGAATTAGCTGCGCAATCCGATTAGCGCGAAAGCCGGACCGTTGGGATGATCCGGTTCCTCAAAGCCGGTCCGAATCTCACTGAAGCCGAAGTGTTTAAGACACGCGATAATATCTTCTCGAAGCATCCAGTGCGCGTAGGGCCGTGAGCCGCCGCAGAAGCGCGCCAGGCGGAAACTGCCTCCGTACTCGTAGCGAAAAAGCTGATGCTCGAAACCCGCGTACTCGCTCTGATGCCCCCCTCTGAACCTTCTCCTTAGGTTGCGATTGCGTGAAATGATACTGCGGTCGTAGTAATGCGTCCACAAGAATAGTCGGCCAGCGAATTTGCTAGCGAGAGCAATCAGCTCGGCTGGATCGATCATGTGATACAAGACACCGGAGGCAAATACGGCGTCAATCGGTGCTGGCGAGTCGCGCAGGTATTCGAGAAAATCTCCGCACAGGAAACGCGTTCTCGTTAATCCCACAATCTCCTTGGCGATCAGGCATTTCAGGTAAGCCCGCGGGTTCGCTTCAATGGACAGAATGGAACTGAAGCCCGCGCGCTCCAACATATAGCTGTGCGCACCTTCGAGCGGCCCAAGTTCGAGGACTGTTTGGCCGTTCACATTGCCAAGTTGGGAAAGCGCCCAGTGCACACGCGGATCTTCGAAAACTCGGATCTGGCCAGCCTGCAGGTGTGCGAATTGCTGAGGAAGTTGCGACCACCATTCGCCTTTGAAAATGTCCAGCGCATTTTGGTCGCTGGGCACAGAGGTGATGTACCGTCCTGAAACGTTTAGTTCTTGTTTAAGAGATTGAAGATGGCGCAGGAGACGCCATAGAGGGGTACGTGAGATCAGATGCAACGTCTCATCCCACTATAGTGAGGAGGATGGCTATTCGTCAGGCCTTCTCCGTTCTGTTTTTATGCGTGCTGGCCGCCGTGCCCGCCGCGTCATCGGCCGTTGCCACCAAAAACCAGCGTAAGATAAGTTCGCCCAAAGCTGCGGTCGGCCGGCCGGCACTTCTGCGCTCCCTGTCATTGCATGATCGTATTGCGCAGCTTATGGTCGTGCGCGCTTACGGTGATTATCTGCGCACGGACGATCCGGAATACAAGACGCTAGTGCGCCTGATTCGACAGGATCACATCGGTGGCTTCATTGTTGCGAACCGGATCCACGATGGCGCTGTCATAAATGCTCAACCCTTTGAGATGGCGACCTTCATCAACCACATGCAGCGGATGGCAAAGACGCCGCTGCTCATCGCCTCTGATTTTGAGCGGGGTGCTTCGATGCGCGTTGCGAAGACTGCCAAATTCCCTTACTTCATGGCCTACGGCGCGGCACACGATCTCGCTGCAACGCGGGAGTTAGGCGCAATGACGGCACGGGAGGCTCGCTCGGTTGGAATCAGATGGGTGTTCGCTCCCGACGCGGATGTCAATAATAATCCAGATAATCCGATCATCAATATCCGCTCTTACGGCGAAGATCCACAGGCAGTTGCTGCGGGCGTATCCGCATTCATCGAAGGCGCGCATTCGGATCCACTCAACTATGTCCTCGTGACCGCCAAGCACTTTCCGGGGCACGGCGATACGGCGGAAGACAGCCACATGCAGTTGGCCAAGCTCGATCAGCCAAGAGCGCGGATCGAGTCGGTCGAATTGGTCCCATTCCGCGCGGCTGTCGGGCACGGCGTCGATTCAATCATGACCGCGCACATGGCTGTTCCCGCATTCGAACCACAGCAAGTGCCTGCCACAGTTTCAGAAAGCGTGCTTACGGGTCTGCTGCGAAATGAGATTGGGTTCAGAGGCCTCATCGTTACGGATGCGATGGATATGCAGGGGCTGGCGGCCTTGTATTCGCAAGGTGATGCCGCGGTGCGGGCGATTGAGGCTGGAGCGGACGTGCTGTTGATGCCCTCTGATCCTGAAGCCTGCATCCGGGCCCTTGTGGCTGCGGTGAAGAGCGGCCGCATTTCACGCCAGCGGATCGACATCAGTGCCGCAAAAGTCATGGCTGCAAAGCAGGAGGTGGGCCTCCTGCGTAGCCGTTTAGTGAAACTTGATTCGATTAGCGACGATTTGGAAGATCCCAGCTTTGCGCAACTGGCGCAGAACGTGGCGGATCGCGCCTTCACGTTGGTGAAGGATGACCAGCGCTTATTTCCAATGACCGGCTCGGCGGGGCCTTGTCTCATTGTGATGGATGAAGGGGAATTTTCGCAGCGCGGGCAAACGCTGATGACGGAGTTACGCCGCCAGGTCCCCGGGTTAAGGAGCTACATCACGAATCCCGCGATGGCGGACCCGGTGCTCACAGCGATAGCAAGCGACGCATTGACTTGTAAGCAGATCTATGTCGCGGCATTTGTGACAGTCGCTGCATATCGAGGCAGTGTTGCGCTTCAAGGCGGACTGAACTCATTTATGAACACACTCGTCCATGGCCCGGTTCCTGTGGCGTTGGTTTCGCTCGGCAATCCGTATCTGCTGCGTGATTTTCCCGACGTACGCTCATACGCTGCGACATTTAGTACGTCAACTACCTCAGAAATGGCTGCCGCGAAGGCAATGTTGGGCGAGATCCCGATCACAGGCAAAATGCCTGTTTCTATTCCCGGGCTCGCCAAGATCGGTGATGGTCTGGATGTACCGGCTAAGGCCAAGATGGCGTCTAACGGAGCGCAATGACACAGATTACCTGGCTTGGACACGCTACATTTCAGCTTCGTTTCGATTCTGGCGAAGTGTTGCTAACGGACCCTTGGACGGAGGGCAATCCTGCTTATCCAAAGGGCTTCAAGATTCAGCAAGTGGATGCGATTGCGGTTTCCCACGCGCATTTCGATCACACCAACGATGTCGTGCCGCTGGCGAAGAAATTCGATGCAAAAGTGGTCGCAATATTCGAGACAGCTGCCTGGTTTGAAAAAAAAGGCGTCAAAAACACAATCGGCATGAATAAGGGCGGTACGGTAGATCTAGGATTCGTGAAGCTCACGATGACGCACGCCCTTCATAGTTGCGCCATCAAAGATGGATCGGACTTGATCTACGGCGGTGAAGCCGCAGGCTATGTAATGACGCAGAAGGATGGGCGGCGTGCATACTTCGCCGGAGACACGGCTGTGTTCTCGGATATGGCGTTGATTCACGAGGTATACCAGCCCGAGCTCGCATTTCTTCCGATCGGCGATCACTTCACAATGGATCCTCATGAGGCAGCTCACGCGGCGCGTCTGCTGAAGATCAAGAAAGTAATTCCAATGCACTTCGGCACATTCCCCGCGCTCACTGGGACACCGGAAGCGTTAGCGGAAAAGCTGAAAGGCGATGCGATCGAAGTCTGGACACTGAAACAGGGCGAGCCTGTTGAGTGGTGAGAACGGGAAAAAGGCTTATTGATATTTCTGCACGATCACTTCGCGGAAACCAGTTTTGCGAAGTGAGTCACGCGTGGAGGAAAGATCAGCCGTGTCTCGAATGGGACCGATGAGCACGCGGTAGAATTTTGAATCTCCGGGCTTGGGAACCGCGTGCGCCCGAAATCCTTTCTTGTGCAAGACATCGGCTATGCCTTGAGCTTCGTCACGGCCCACCGCTGCGACCTGCAAAAATGTCTGCCCCCTCTCGGGAGCGAAAGCGTCGCTACTGGCCGACGTTCGCGTCGTGTTCGAATGGATACCTGGCGGCGATCCCAGGGGCGGCGGATTTGAAGCTGAAGGCTTTGCTTGAGGATTGACCGGTAATGAGCCGGTTGACCTATCGTCGTCCGCGGATTCCGGGGCGACTGCATGGGTTTCGGCGGCGTTAGTGCTGCGGGTTGCCGAACTTCTTACGTCCGTCGCCTTGTCAACAGAGCCGCGGCCGACCATATAGCCTCCGGTGAAGGCGATGCCTAGAAGAATCGCAACCACAAAAAAGATGCCGAGGAGTTGCTTGTTACCGAGCAGAATCTCCGTTTCGCTTTCGTTGGTCCGCAACATTTCTATTTAGAATTGTACTTGAGATTTGGGCCGATTAAAATTGCATTTACTTTTAGCAGCTTCAAGTTACCCTTACATATAGATGTATTTTCGATTTAAACCAGCATTTATCTCGGTGGGTGGGTTGATCGCCGGCTGGCTTTTAATGCGTATCCAGACCAACGGCCGTCATGCCGGAGTCGTACACGCCGAAAGCAATATGGCTGCGAAGTTGAGCCTTCTGCCCGGCATGCCACCGGTGTTCGATACCAACAATCTTTACTCAGCTGACCGGGCCGGAATGTTGAGTCCAACCGTGAAGAATTTCCCGTCTCGAGTTTACGTTCCAAATTCGAAGAGCGATTCAGTGGACGTTATCGATCCATCGACCTATAAAATAGTCGAACATTTCTCCCTCCCTAAACATCCGCAGCACCCGAAGGGTCCTTTAGAGCCCCAGCACGTCATACCGTCGTGGGATCTCAAAAAGCTGTGGGTTGCGCAAGACCTCGGTGACCAGCTCACCTTGATCGATCCCGCGACGGCGAAACAGGGCGAGACGATTCACGTCGACGATCCTTACAACATGTACTATACGCCGGACGGCAAGTACGCGGTTGTGATGGCAGAGCGTGAAAGACGCATCGATTTCCGCGATGCTCAGACCATGAAGGTCGTGAACAGGGTTCCGGTGGCATGCGAAGGCGTCAATCACGCGGACTTCTCAATCGATGGTCGTTTCATGATTGCAACATGCGAATTTTCGAGCGAGCTTATCAAAGTGGATGTCATGCAACAGAAAGTGTTGGCACACCTGAAACTCACCCCCAAAGGTATGCCGCAGGATTGCAGGGCGTCGCCCGACGGAAAGGTTTTTTACGTTGCGAACATGGAGGCGGACGGTGTGCATTTGATCGACGGCGACGCATTCAAACAGATCGGGTTCGTGAAAACCGGGAAAGGCGCGCACGGTCTCTACTTCAGCCGGGATTCAAAATATCTGTACGTAACCAATCGCGGCGAAGGCTCAGTGTCGTTGATTGATGTTGCGACACGGAATGCTGTGACAAAGTGGACGATTCCCGGTGGCGGAAGCCCCGACATGGGTGGTGTGTCGGCGGACGGCAAATCTCTATGGCTTTCGGGTCGCTACAACAGCGAAGTCTATGTTTTGGATACCTCGAATGGAAGTTTACGGGCACGTATCAGGGTAGGCGAGGGCCCGCACGGATTATGTGTTTATCCGCAGCCAGGCCGGTACTCGCTCGGGCATACGGGCAATATTCGCTAACGGGAAAGAGCGAAGCGAAGTGGCACAAACTATTCCCGAACCGTGGCTACGCGGTCCAGTACAAGGCGTTCACCCTTTAGTAATGCCCGTTTTCTTCACGTTTGCTGAGGTCCGTGAAGACCTCTCGAAATACAGTCAGGGGCTAACTCGTGAAGAAGTTTGGCGAAAGATACACGGCGCGGCATCGCTTGGATTTCATATCAAGCACATAGCCGGCAGCGTCGATCGATTGACGACCTATCTAATAGGGGGCCAGCTGAATGAGGCGCAGATGCGGTTCCTGCAACAGGAAGGCGACCCCAACGCCGATCTGGATGAGTTGCTGCGGCTGATGGATGCCGCTCTGCACAAATCAGAAGAGGAGCTGAACCAACTTGATCCCGCGAGCTTATACAATCCGCGCGGCGTAGGACGCAAAGCTCTGCCGACAAACGGTAATCGGCTTGATTGTCCATTTGGCTGAGCATACCCAACGGCACTTGGGCCAGGCAATCACCACCATAAACCTGTTGCGAAACGCGACTTGATGCCCGGCTTCGCCCAGATACTGCAGCGAAACCGCAATTATCGATACACGTGGATTGGACAGATCGTCAGCGAAGCCGGCGACCATTTCAATAATGTCGCGGTTTTGAGTCTCGCAATCGAGGAGACACACAGGGGAGCGGTGATCGCGGCGCTCATGCTCTCGCGAGCTATTCCAGCAGTATTGGCGGGCCCTCTGGCCGGAGTTCTGCTGGATCGCTTCGATCGCAAGCGCATCATGATCGCAAGCGATCTCGTACGCGGCGTAGTCGCGCTTGGCTTCATACTGACGATCGGCCACCGGCAGACCTGGGTGCTTTATCTGTTAAGTGCGCTGCTGATGCTGGCTTCGCCGTTCTTCACCAGCGGGCGGTCTGCTCTTCTGCCAACAATCACGACCGAAGCAGAGCTCCACACGGCAAATGCCCTGACGCAAACGACAGGCTGGATGACTCTTGCAGTTGGAGCATTTCTCGGTGGCACGATGGCAGCGAAATTTGGTTATCAGCTCGCGTTCGTTGTCAACTCTCTTTCATTTTTTTGTTCGGCGTTCTGTATCGCGCAACTTCGCTCGGTTCGCGGCCACTTTCGCTCAGAGACTCGAAGCTTGAATGAAACCAAAGTAGCCCGGCCTTGGCACGAGTACAGGGAAGGATTGCGCTACATGGTTGCGAGTCCCTTGATTCTGGGCATTGGTCTGATCGCGGTGGGCTGGGCAAGCGGAGGGGGTGCGGCACAAGTCCTGTTCACCCTGTTTAGCGAACTCGTTTTCAAGCGGGGCGCGAGAGGCCTGGGAGAACTGTGGGGCACCGCGGGCATTGGCCTGTTGATCGGCGGGTTCATCGCAAACAGGTTGGGGAAGAAGATTACTTTCGAGAATTATAAGAAAACCGTATTTTTCTGTTATCTGCTGCACGGCGGTGCGTACATCGTCTTCAGTCAAATGCGAAGTTGGGGATGGGCGCTGTTCTTCATGGGAGTTTCGCGAGCGAGTGTCGCGGTCAGTTCTGTTTTGAACTGGTCAAACCTGCTAAAACACGTCGATGATCGATTTCGAGGCCGTGTATTCTCGACAATTGAAACGATGAACTGGTCGACAATGATGCTCTCCATGCTTGCTGCTGGAATTGCCTCCAGACACTTCAGCATACGGATAATAGGAGCCGCTTCAGGCGCGCTCAGCTCATCCACTGCCATCTTTTGGGGATGGGCAAACTGGACGGGCAAGCTGCCCGAACCGGCGCTGACCACGGATGATCAGCTAGTAGAAATTCACGGCGATCCTACGGGGTGAGCAACAAACGCGGTTGAACGGAAGCGGTTCCCTTACATTCAGACTTCAGAACAGGCTGATACTCGCGTGCGAGCAGCAGTCAACCAGCTGACTTTGAATCCCTACAGCAGGCTCATATCGGTGACCTTGATCGTGTCACCCTCGACGTTGCCGGTGACAATCACCTTCAAATTGTCTTTATCGGGGATGTTCTTCAATAACTGGACAGCCTTCTTATTACCGGCATCGTCGAACGAGTAAAACTTCTGATCGTCTGTCACGACGCCGTAACCGTCCCTCAGATAATGCTTCATCAAAGAGCAGTCACGCCTCTGCTTCAAAATGATCTGACGCCCGTGCTTCAAGATGTCCTCCGCGCAGCTGTGGTCAATGACCACTCCCTGGACCTCCGCGCCAGTGACCAGGCAAGCCATGGCGAGAAGCAGACAGACCGACGGCAGGGTTATGCGCATAAATTATTCCTTCGCTCGTGCACTCTACGGGTCAATTCTCGCATCCGCGGTTTGCGAGACTAATTAGGAAGTTTACTAATCGCACATCTGAATCAAATGATGAAAGGTCCTCGAGAGGCGTTTTATCGCGAACGGATCAGGGAGTCCGGGCCGGAGTATCGCGATTTCGATCTCTGGTCGGCGGAGATCACCTTCAATCTGCTTTACACTTATGATGTCTTTCATCAGCTCTCGGCCCGCTACATGGCCGAGTACGGGTTGTCGAAATCCACGCTCAATGTATTGATGTTGTTGCGTAATGGGTCACCGGAGGGGATGCAACTTCACGAGCTCGGAGAGCTTCTTCTGGTAAGTAAAGCGAACATAACCGGCCTGGTCGATCATCTAGAAGAAAAAGGTTTGGTGAAGCGCGTAACAGGCACGCGTGACAGGCGGGCGCGCTTTGCTCGAATTACAAAAAAGGGTGAAGCGTTGCTGGACGAAGTCGTGCCGGTGCATTATCGAAACATCAAACAGTTGTTAGATGACCTGACAAATGAGGATAAACAGGCTCTTGTAACGCTGTTAAAAAAGACAAGAGCAAGTTTGGTGGCGAATTCGACGAGCCTACACAGGGCGCAGGTGCACGGGGCACGAGAGTGAGCCCGGGAAAATATGGCAGACCAGGTACAAGAAGATCAAGAACAGCGGACCCGGCAACAGGATGACACGCGTCAGGAAAACCGGGACGACGGCGGCTCGGGGAAAAGGCGGTCGAATCCCAGACGCAAGAGAACGATCAGGTTCATTGTGCTTGCTCTCCTCGTGGTTGCGCTTATCGCATCCATCCCCATTTATGCCTATTATTCGGTGCGCGAATCGACGGACGATGCTCAGGTGGACGGCCACATCGTGCCGATCAGTCCCCGAATCGGTGGCACCATCCTGGCGGTTTTGGTAGCGGACAATCAGCCGGTAAAGGCGGGCCAAGAGATGGTAAAGCTCGATCCGGCGGATTACCAGGTCGCGTACGGGCAAGCCGAGGCCCAATTGGCGAACGCGGAGGCAAGCGTTGTGGAATCGACCGTAAATCTTCCTCTGACGTCCATCAATACTCGCGGCCAGGTGCGAACGAGCATCACTCAGGCCGACCAGTACGTGGCTGGAGTTAATTCCGCTCAGCAGGCGGTTAATGCCGCGCGCGCCCGGTTGACTTCTGCCCACGCGTCTCTCGCCGGGAAGCAAGCCAATTATGTCAAAGCACAGAAGGATCTTGCGCGTATGAAAGACCTGGTGGAAAAGGACGAGATTTCGAAACAGGACTACGATGCGGGACTCGCGGCAGCAGAAGCAAGTGCGGCAGAGGTGAACTCTGCGAAAGCGGATATCGTGGAGGCTGAGCACAACATCGACCAGGCAGTCGCGGAAGTGGAGCAGGCACGGGCAAAGCTTGCCACCGCAGTGGTACAAAGACGCTTGAGCCAGCAGGTCAGCCCAAAGCAGGTAGCGGTTAGCGAAGCCCGGCAAAAAGCAGCGCAAGCTCAAGTGAAGCAGCGCCAGGCAGACCTCAACCAAGCGAAGCTGAACCTGGAGTACACGATTATCAAAGCACCGCTGGACGGAGTTGTCAGCCGCAAGAACGCTGAGCCGGGAATGCAGGTATCGCCTGGACAACAAATTACGGCGTTGGTTCCCTTGGACGATGTCTGGGTCACGGCGAATTTCAAAGAGACTCAGCTCAAAAAGATGCACGTGGGCCAGAGCGTGCAAATTGAAGTCGATACGTATGGGAGCAGCCGCAAGTACCAAGGCCACATTGATAGCATTGCGCCTGCTTCGGGTGCCAGGTTCAGTCTTCTACCGCAGGAAAACGCGACCGGCAATTACGTCAAGGTTGTGCAGCGCGTACCAGTGAAAATTGTCCTCGAACCGAGAGAGAACCGCGAGCATCGACTTTTGCCCGGCATGTCTGTCACCCCTACAGTGCTCTTGAATACCGGGCAATAGAGAGCAGCCACCGGAGCCATTATGGCGAACGGAACGGCTGGATCGAGCACCGCAGAGCACGGAGCGCAGCCTCAATGGAGACCGAAGTTCAATCCCTGGATCGTGGCATTGACCGTAACCTTGGCGAGCTTCATGGAAGTTCTCGATACCAGCATCGCCAATGTAGCTCTTCCGCATATAGCCGGAGGATTGTCAGCAAGCGAGGATGAAAGCACGTGGGTGCTGACCTCGTATCTGGTTTCAAACGCCATCGTTCTTCCTCTCAGTGGATGGTTATCCCTTTTGTTGGGCCGAAAACGGTTCTATATGACCTGTGTAGCCGTTTTCACGCTCAGTTCGTTTGCGTGCGGTATCGCTCCAACATTGGGTCTGCTTGTGTTATTTCGTGTTCTCCAAGGCATCGGAGGCGGCGGCCTGCAGCCCAGCGAACAGGCAATCCTTGCCGACACGTTTCTACCGCGGCAGCGCGGCATGGCTTTTGCCGTCTACGGCATCGCTGTGGTGACTGCGCCCGCTATTGGCCCGACCTTTGGCGGATGGATTACTGATAATTTCACCTGGCGCTGGATATTCTTCATCAATATTCCCGTAGGCATCCTTTCGCTTTTTCTGACTAGCTTCATTTTGGAGGACCCTCCGTACTTTGTGAAGGAGCGGAGAGAAAAGCTGAAATCAAAGCTGCGCGTCGACTATTGGGGCATCATTTTCGTCGCCATCGGCCTGGGCTTTTTGCAGGTTGTTCTCGATAAAGGTGAGCGCGAAGATTGGTGGGCCTCAGCTTTCATCCGCGCATGTATCCTGATTTCGGCCGCAGGTTTGATAGTGGCTGTTTATTGGGAACTTACGCGCAAGGATCCGGTCGTGGACCTTTCATTGCTGAAAGATCGCAACTTCGGCGTTTCGGCGTTCCTTATGTTCATGGTAGGGATCATCCTGCTTGGCAGCACTGTCCTCATCCCGCAATACCTGCAGCTTGTGATGGGCTACACGGCCACTCAGGCTGGGTTAGCAATCTCGCCCGGCGGGTTGCTGGTGATGTGTCTGCTTCCCGTGGTCGGGTACATGCTCGGAAAGATCGAGGCGCGCTGGCTAATCGCGGTGGGTCTTGCAATCACGTCTCTGGCCTTGATTCACATGACCACTTTCAGCACGGCGATGGATTTCAAGCAGGCCGTTCTGGCGCGATGCTTCCAAGCCGCCGGATTAGCCTTTCTGTTCGTCCCGATCAACACGGCTGCTTACGCATTTGTGCCCCCTAACAAGAACAATGCAGCTTCGGGTCTGATCAACCTTGCGCGCAACATTGGCGGCAGTGTCGGTATTTCTGCCGTCACTACTCTGCTTGCCCGGCGCGCGCAGTTTCATCAACTCCGGCTGACTGAAAACGCTAACCTCTTAAACCCCAACTTCAATCAGGCGGTCGATTCCGTGACGCACGTTTTCGGTCCTGGCAGAAGCGGAAACGGGCCATACGCTCTGCTGATGCGAGTTTTACAACGACAGGCCAATACCCTCTCCTACATAGACTGTTTTTGGGTTATGGGTATCGCTTTCGCAGTGCTACTGCCGCTCGTGTTCTTCATGAAAAAGACCAAGCCGGGTAGAACTGCCGCCGCACATTGATTTTGGTTCGGCTCCCACCGTTCTCGATTGAGGTCCATCGCCAGCCCGGACAAGAAGAGCAAGAAGCGAGCACATTAAAACTAGACCTTTTCTGTATCAAATCGCCTTCCATGTCGTCCAGACAGTGAAGAGTAGGAACCAGTGAAGGAGAAGCACAATGCCAACGAGAACAGATATGACCGTCGTGGCGGTTTTTCGAGACACGTCTGATGCACAAGCTGCCGCCGAGGAGCTAGAGGCCAGCGGCTTCGGTGAGGATCAGATCTTTGTCAATTCGGCAGATCGCACCAATACCATGATAGATGAAGGGTCGAGTCATCATGAGGGCGGAATCGCCGGATGGTTCAAAAGAATGTTTGGAAGCGATACTGAAAACGACCGCTCTTATTACGAGAACGCCGTGAGCAGCGGAAACGTTCTGCTCAGCGTAGAGACAAATGAGGAGAATCTTGATACGGCGGCGGATATCCTGAATCGCCACTCCCCGCTGGACATCCATCGTGAGGGCGAGGGCAGCGCCTCCGACATGACAAGTAAGGCTGGTACAAATGCAACTGGCGCTGCAACGGCAGATACTTCCACCGCCGGCCAGAGCAAGGCTATTCCGGTAATAGAAGAAGAACTCCGAGTGGGGAAACGAGCTGTTCTGAGAGGGGGTGTGCGCGTCTACTCGCGAGTTGTGGAAAAACCGGTTGAGGAGACAGTCAACCTTCAGGAGGAACGAGTCCGGGTGGAGCGGCAATCGGTGAATCGGCCGGTCAAAGAGTCCGATTTCCGGATGGGAGCCGACGAGGTGATCGAAGTACAGGAATACGCCGAAGAGCCGGTAATTTCAAAAGAGGCTCGCGTCGTGGAAGAGGTGCGCATCAATAAGGAAGCCACTCAAAAGAACCAGACCATTAAAGATACAGTGCGGCGCACGGAGGTGAACGTCGAAAATCTCGGCGAACAGAGCACGAAAGGTACGCGCACCAACATCGATGATGATTTCCGCAGCCACTTCAGTAGCCAATACGGCCCGTCGGGAGATACTTACGAGAACTATGCGCCCGCTTACCGATACGGATACGACATGGCCAGCGATCGGCGCTATCAAGGAAAGGACTTCCGTCAGGTCGAATCAAGCCTTCGATCCGATTATGAGCAACGTTATCCGAACTCCACGTGGGAAAAGATCAAGGACTCGGTTCGCTACGGTTGGGACAAAGTAACCGGGCGGTCAAGTTCTGCAACCACTTCGCGTTGAGCTATGGATCGCGAGAGTAACGACATAGTTGTTCCCGTCGTTAATGAGGAACTGCATGCGGACGCTGTCCCGGTACAAACGGGAGGCGTCCGCGTCACGAAGTATGTTGAAAGCAACGACGAAATTCTCGAGCAGGAACTTCGGAAGGGCCGCGTCGAAGTTGAAAGAGTAAAGACGGACCGCGTAGTCGATGGCCCCCAGCCCGTTCAGCGCTTGGGTAATACATTGGTCGTGCCAGTTGTATCCGAGGTCTTGCATGTAGAAAAGCGATGGGTAGTAACGGAGGAGATCCACCTAACTCAGATTGAAGAGCGTGAGACCGTTCAGCAAACCGTTACGGTCAGCCACGAAGAGGCTGAAGTAGAACGCCTGGACGAAGCGGGAAATGTCATGTCGACGGTCCCTCCAGAGATCGAGCGCCAGACAGTAGCCGGTCGTGGTACCCCGCAACCCTTGGTCGGGCGCCGAGCTGTCCGTGAGACGGACGATGCCTCGAACCCTAAGCGGAAAGTACTCTCCACTTCCCGGAGTATGTTGAAAAACCGGCCAGACGATATCAATAAAACGGGGTAGCGCTCACAAGCCGAAAAAGGTTTCTAAAACATTTTCATTGTTTCTTGTATACTCTGTCCCGAACGGGTATACTGATCCCAAATCACCTATTTAAACCTGTATAAAGATCTCAAGGGTCGAGCGCCTGCTGAGCTCTCGATGGCCGTCCAAGCCGTCTTTCAGGAAAAAATTCATGGCGTCAGAGTGCTGCGCTATGAGTGGGGAGAAGATGGAACCGTTGTTCTGGCCCTGGACTGCCAGCCGCGATGTTCGGCGGAAAGGGTGATGACATTTGCCGATCTCCTCAAAGAAATGCAGGGCCTATGTCCGTGGCAATTATCGAGTGACGTAGTGATCGGTATCAAGACGGCGTTCGTGGGCGTATTGACGGTGTATCACGAGTTCGATCTTGCAAGCGACTCAAGCGACAGTCTTATGCTGATTTGCACGCCACCTGACGAGTATTTCGAATCTGCCGCCGCATAGCAGGTTGCCTCATCGCACAGGTCCGTTGAAGAATGGCGATGCTGCCGGGAGGCTTGCCCAAACTAGCTACGGAGCCGTAGCATTACTTCATCGCGGTTTGTAAATTGCATAGCACGAATCCCGAGCAACTCGGCTCCCTGAACGTTCTCCATCCGATCGTCTAAAAAGAGTGTCTGCTCAGGAGGCGTGTTCAAACCTTCCAGGCAGTGCTCGTAGACGGCCGGCTCCGGCTTCACGGCGTGCATTTCATAGGAGAGCGTAACCTGATCGAAGTTGCTCAGCTTTTGTGTACGAGATTTGAGAGCTTCGCCCAAGTCTCGGGGCATATTCGATATCAAACCCACACGCTTCCCCGCGGCGCGGAGCTGGTCGATCCAGTCCCACATCACAGAATCGAATTGCATCCAGCTACAATTATCAAAATCGATCAATTGCTCGATAATCTGTTCGGTGAAGAGGGTGCCACCGCGCTGCGCGATCATCTGCCAGTATTCGGCCGCGGAAATTACGTCCTTGTCATATTCGGCGCGCTCCGACCAATACAGCTCAGTAAACAGGTCCTTGGGAATGCTCGCTATCTGCGCCAGCTTTGCTTGATCGGTATCACTTTGGTGGTGAACCATGACGCCACCGTAATCGACCATGAAGCCTTCGTAGGAACTAACGAGCGCCATCTATAACCTGTTCGCGGCGGCAACGAACTTCACGAATCGCATAGATGCGACGGCCTTGGCTCTCGAAGTAGGTACGCATCAGAACTTCTCCGATCAAACCAGTACTGAACAGCATCAGCCCCGCGAACCAGAGCATAGCGCCCGCCACGAGCAAAGGTCCGTGCTCGACGAGGATGTCTCTTCCAGCGAGCTTGTCGATAAGGATGTAGGCCAGAATCATCGTGCCCAAAACGATCCCCGTTAAACCGAACTTCCCAAAAAAATGCATGGGACGCGTGAGATAGCGGAGCAGGAACTGAATTGTGAGTATGTCGAAGAACACGCGAAACGTACGGCTCAGACCGTAATGTGAGGTTCCGCTAGGCCGATGGATGCTTTTGATGGGCACCTCGGCTATGCGAGCTCCGTAGAAAGTTGCCAGCGCTGGAATGAACCGGTGAAGCTCGCCGTACAGGTTGATATCCTTCAAAATTTCTGAGCGATATGCCTTGAACGTGGTGCCAAAATCGTGGAGTGCCACTCCGGACGCGCGCTTCATCATCCAGTTTGCGACGCGGGAAGGAAACTTGCGAGTGATAGCACTATCAACCCGATTTTTCCGCCATCCACTGGCTATATCGTAGCCTTGCTCTATTTTTTCGAGAAGTAGCGGGATGTCTTCAGGATCGTGCTGCAGATCGCCATCCATGGAAACGATCACTTCACCCTGTGCCTCGTCAAAGCCAGCCGCAAGAGCGGCAGTTTGGCCGAAATTGCGCCGCAAGCGGATGACCTTAAGGCGGCAGTCCGTCTCGGCTAGGTTCGCAAGCAAATCGAAGCTGCGGTCCGTCGATGCGTCGTCGATGAAGAGAATCTCGTAGGAAGTGTGTAGCTTCTCGAGGACCGTTGTGAGGCGATCGTATAGCGGCAAAATGGCCGGCTCCTCATTGTGAATGGGAATAACAATGGACAGCATCGCGACCACCTTTAGTGTAACCTCCAGAGTGAATTGTTCCCGGTCTGAAATTGCTGTTTTTGCGGCAAGTTATTGATGTTCTCTGGCCCACGGCAGCATGGAGCTCGTGATGCGAGAGTCTGAATTTGATGCCCCCCGGCAGAGCTACGAGAAGAAGCCTTGATGATGCACGATGACGTCTCCACTTGACCGTACAGTCGTAAGTCTTGATCGGAAATGTCGCGGCGCAGGAATGCCGAGACGAAGCGATAGTTTGGATCGCCGGACATTTTCGATAAGGAGACTTGAAGGAAGGCGCTGGGGGTGCGGGGGGCGCGGCCTA